>CAIWDB010000358.1 GCA_903911305.1 uncultured Methylococcaceae bacterium
ACGAGATGCGCGAGAGTGACTGGAGTTCAGACGTGTCTCTTCCGATCTGGCGTGATCCTTTTCCGGTTGGCAATCTATGCCCAAGGGGGATAGGTGTGGGCATAGTCGGGTGAGCAGCGCGTCGCGGCAAAGGTTTTCTTCCCGCTGACTAGACGGCTTCTTGTTTTCGACATTCCAGAAAGCGCGAAAACCATCGTCGTTGTCTTGGCGAATGTTTTTAGCAATACTGTCCAGATGGTCGAGTGCTAGCATGGCGAGGTCGGCGGCGCTGGCCGGCTCTCGATTCGCAAGCACCTGTGCGACCTCTTGCGGCGACATGAAGCGAAATTCGCTTTCGCGTTGCCTTAGCCTGAGTTGGTGGCGCGTGCTCTCCAACAAGAATTTCAATTTCTTCAGCGCAGGTAATCCTAACAAGCGGTCGATTTCTTGGGCTGCACTGTCTGTGTTTATCGTGCCAAGACGGTTGATTAAGGATTGAATATGGCCGCCACGACGTTTCGCGTCGGTTGAGTAGTCAGTAATAGCAAGCCTATGATCGATTTCCGCGTGGGGCGTGAGATGCTCGATCAAGGTCCCAATCATCCTTATAGAAAGTTCATGTTTTCGAGCGAGACCGTAGACCATCAGGAAATCGTACAAATGGGCAACAGAGGCCTCGGATCTACCGATGAATTCCCATAACTCGGACTCGCTGTTAGCTTTCAATTTGAGCAAAGCAGCCATGGCAAGCCAATAGACTTTCTGAGGCCTGTCCATGCCTTTCATTGCTAACTTCTTTTCGATGAGCGCAGGGAGATATTCCGCTGCACAATTCAACGATGATTTCAGTAAACCATCTAAATAAAGCAATTGGAATGATCTTGCACGAACCGGAAAAGCCTCTAGCAAGGGCTGAACTGCGAGTCTGGCGACATTATGGTACTCTTTAAGGAGAACGAGATCGTGATAAACAAATTTTAAAATAAAGAATAAATTCTTATATGCTCTTATAGTTTTGCTTGCATATTCGATGAGTACTTTTGAAAATATATCAGGCCGTTCTTGTGCTAAATGGACAAACCAAGGATCGTCGTTACCCCCTTCGAATAAATTGAAAGCAATCATGCGGCACAGAGTTTCATCGGTTAAGCAATCAACTTTAGTAGATCCTTCCCTCCAGCGTAATTCCAAGCCGATAACGCAAGGCAAGCCAATGAAGTGTTCCTTTTCGTGAATATGGAAATCAATGATTTCATCGACGGAGGGCAGATCACTTCGCTCGGGACACAATGTAAAACCGGATTCGGCAGCTACGAGAACCTCAGCCCCATTTTCAAAATAATTATCGAAGCGCTGGGTAGTTGTATCTCCATGTATTAGGCTCAGTTGCCCTACCCATACCTGGGCAAGATGATACATAATATCAACTCTCGCAGAACCGGTGCGAATAGCAGCAATATGGGGCATTACTAATCTGGTATGATTCCGTTTAGCTTCAGCGTGTAATATTTCACGATTGTTTTTCTCGGTAGTATACTTTACTCTCCAATCTGTAATTTCGCAGGTCAAAAGAGAATCAAGTAAATTTTTCCGTTCGGGATGGGTGGCACTCCAAGCTTCAAGCTTTTCAAGTGACAGGCCAGCCGCTCCTATTTGATAGCTAAGAGCACCCACAGCTCTGGATAAATGTAGATAGGCAAGCTTTTCGCTTGGTTCCCGTGCTGCCTGTTCAAGATGCCATAGGCCAAGATCATCAGGTGGCTTTGCCTCGTAAAGATGATACCAAATAATCTCATTGAGGACGGACTGAGTTGGTTGATTATCGTGTTTACATTTTCTGAAGCATAGGTTTAGC
>CAIWDB010000359.1 GCA_903911305.1 uncultured Methylococcaceae bacterium
GTGGCAGTGTTTGGCGGAGTCAACCCCGCCACTGGCACTGAGCGACTGATCGTGTTGGCGGAAACCCGCCGCTTAGACGCGGCGCAATCGGAAGTTCTAAAGGCTCAAGTCAACACGGCGGTGACCAATCTGCTCGGCGAACCACCCGATGACATTGTACTTGCCCCACCTGGTGCCGTACTGAAAACTTCCAGCGGCAAAGTCAGGCGGGCCGCAATCCGCGAAGGGTATGAGCAAGGGTCCGTTGGCAAAACCAAGCGTTCCAAATGGCTGACCCTGCTTGACCTGACGTGGCAAGGGGTTAGAACCCAGTGGACGCGAAGCTGGGCAAAAGCAGGGGAATGGTTGTTTGCCGGGTATGCTTGGAGTGTGTTTGCCTTCTTTGCACCCATCGTGTGGGGGGCGGCGGTCATTCTGCCTAGCCGATTGGCTCGCTGGCGGGTCATGCACACGTGCATCGTCGGACTGCAACGGGCCACTGGAACCCCGCTGGTGATCAGTGGATTGGAGAAACTTCCGCCCGATGGACAGCCTTTCGTGATTATCGCCAACCATTCCAGTTATCTGGATGTGTATGCACTCACTGCCGCCCTACCCCGCCCCTTGAACTTCGTCGCTAAGGTGGAACTGGCGGCCAACCCGCTGTTGGGGTACTCCTTGCGACGGATAGGCACAGAATTCGTCGAGCGGTTTGACGCTGAAAAGAGTGTTCAGGATACCAAGAAACTGTCAGGCACCTTGCAGCAAGGCGTTCCACTGGTATTCTTTCCCGAAGGCACGTTCACCCGCCGTCCCGGATTGATGTCGTTCCATCTAGGCGCATTCACGGCTGCTGTCGAGGCAGATGTCCCTGTGCTGCCGATTGCCTTGTGTGGCACTCGCTCCATGTTGCGCGGGGATAGTTGGTTTCCCCGTCGAGGAATCATCAGCGTGACGATTGGCGAACCCCTCTCCCCTGCCCTGCTTCGGCAGGAAAACGGTGGTGATGCGTGGAAAACCGCCATCACCCTGCGTGACTTGGCCCGGGAACATATCCTACGCCATGTGCAAGAGCCTGATTTGGATAGGCCATAGGGAGTTCCATTCGGGAACGCCAAGCACCAGCTTGGCGCGTCGTTTTATAGGAACTGATGTTACGCACGGACGCAACAATTGCTTATTTTTTATTGAATCAGGAGCGTCAAAGCCTAGCTGCTACGTAACATCAGTTAGGAATTTCATTTTCCCGAATTCCTCTCAGCCTCATCCAAACTACGCGGACTAGGACGATATTTCAACCACTTCATCAAGACTGCATATAATATGGAAGGATTCACTGGTTTGGCGATAAAATCAATCATCCCGGCTTCTTCACAGGCTCGACGGTCATCTTCAAAGGCATTGCCGGTCATTGCCAAGATGGGGGGTGGATCGAAGTCTGGCAAAGCCTTGATGTGCCGGGTGGCTTCAAGTCCATCCATGTTGGGCATTTGTACATCCATAAGAATCAAATCATAGCTTAGGTTTTGCACTTTTTCGATGGCTTCAAAACCATCTGCCGCTGTATCGACCTTTAATCCTACATGGTTCATCAATTCCACTGCCACTTCCGCATTGATCTCGTCGTCTTCAACCAACAGAATTCTTGAACCACTATGCGACTGGCGTAAAAGCATACTGGCATCCGTTGATAATCCCACAGGCTCCCTAATCATTTTTCCTTGTGCAAATGGCAGTCTAGCGGTAAACCAAAACGTACTACCGACACCAAGCGTGCTGATAGCGCCTGCTTCCCCACCCATCAGTTCTGCAAGCCTCAGGGTGATGGCAAGCCCTAGGCCGGTGCCACCATATTTCCGTGTAGTTGAAGTATCCGCTTGCTGAAACATCTGGAACAATCGGCCCATATGCTCGGCGGCAATGCCAATTCCCGAATCAACCACCTCGAAACGAATCAGGCATTCGTTATCATGATTTTCCACCAGTCTGGCCCTAAGTGTCACCTGACCACGCTCAGTAAACTTGATCGCATTGCAGACATAATTCAGTAAGGCTTGACAGATTCGGGTGGTATCCCCTCGCAACCACAAGGGAGCCACACCACACTCGATCTTAAACTCCAACCCTTTTACCCGCGCCGTTTCACCAATCATCGAATCGACATGGTTGAGAAGTTTGAAGAGTTCAAAATCCTTGTAATCCAGTAGCAAGCTTCGCTCTTCAATCTTGGACAAATCAAGGATGTTGTTGATGATAGACAGCAAATGATTGCCAGCCTTGTCAATTTTCTCCAATCGCCCGGTCTGTTTTGGGGTAATACCGTCATGTCTCAACAGATGGCTAAATCCGAGAATTGCATTGAGGGGAGTGCGGATTTCGTGGCTCATATTGGCTAGGAATCTGCTTTTGGCCTGATTGGCTGCGTCGGCCTTGTGTTTGGCTTCCGCCAGTTCTGCCTCGTAGAACTTATGTTCTGTGATATCGGTATGGGTGCCAACAACACGCAAGGGAATGTCGCTTTCATCCTTCTCAACTACTTGGCCTCGGCTAAGAATCCAACGGTAACCCCCATCTTTGCAACGCATACGAAACTCGATTTCATAAAATCCGGGGCAATCAAGCCTCTCTTTGGCCTGAGAAACAGTCGCTTCCCGATCATCGGTGTGCAACAGATCCAGCCAAGTGTTCACATGACATGGTAATTCATCCGCCGCATAACCCAACATTTTGAAATAGGCAGGGCTGTAATAGACTTCGCCAGTCTGCATGTTCCAATCCCAAAGCCCATCGCTTGATGCGTCCATTGCATGGCGGAGGCGTTCCTCGGCTTGCGCCAATTCAGCAGTCTTGGCAGCGAGTTCGGCGGTGCGCTGTTCAACCCGTGCTTCCAATTCGGTATTCAATTGGTGCAACCGCTCTTCACTTTGCTCCAAGGCGATTTGGGCCAATTTGCTTTCGGTAATTTCACTAACCATCCCATTCCATAGGGTTTCGCCATTGGACAGCAAATTAGGCTCTGACTGCATGCGCACCCAACGAGTGTTTCCCGCTGAGGCTAAGCGACCCTCCCAACGAAAGGAGCGATGGAATTGAGCGGCAATTTGGTTTTCAGTTTGTAAGCGCCCCCTATCTTCGGGATGAACCCACTCGAAATAGGCTTGAAAATTACTCAGAATCTTTTCTGTGTGTAAATCTAGCATCCGGGACAGGGGTGGGCTTAAATAATCAAATCGCAAACTTCCATCTATCCCCTGACGCATGGTATATATCCCAACTGGAATGCGTTCAACCAATGTGCGGAATCGCTCCTCGCTAATTTCAAGCTTTAATTGCGATGCCTTGGTTCCAGTGATGTCGTGACCTAGCAGACTGTAACCTAGTTGTCTGCCATGCATGTCTCGTATAAGGGAGACCATCAAATTAAAGTTGCGGAGTTGGTTTTCAATTGGAAGCACTATTTCTTTCTGAAAGGCATCTCCATTCTTCACAAAACGAAACAACTCGTCGCAAACCGCTGGCAACCCCGATAATCTGTCTAATTGTTGGTTGATAAAATCAGGTTTCATCCCCCAAGCCTTACTAGCGGCTTGGTTGAAATCAACGATCTTATATTGATTATCCAATACCAATAAAGGATCGTCCAAGGTGTCTAACACCACTCTTCGAGCCAAAGGCATTAAATCAAAAGCCCGTCCATACAATAATACCCAGCCGAGACATAGACCAGTGAGGGCTAACGAGGGGAAGACAAAATTGAACCCAGCCAATGGCAAAAGATTGAGTTGAAAGGAAATGTCGGTGGCTATTGGAATCAGAAGCCCTAGGAGTATCAGTAGCGTATTAGTGCGTCTCAACTTTGGATATTTTAATGCCGCTATTAATACTAAAAAGGCAATCAGTTCTATTGCAAATGAATAAATATAATAAATAGTCCACAACAAACCCCGATCCCATAATAAAACTGGCTGTATGCCGCTCCATTCCAATCGAAAGTTGTACCTAAATAAAGCATGGAGTTCCGGGTCAAGTGGTAGCAAGGCTATTATGACCGGCACTAATAGGATCGCGGCCCAATGCAACGGTGATATTGCCTTCAGATGTCCGGTGTACGCCAGCATGCTTGCCAATACGCTGGGAAAAATAAACACAGTCGGTATGAAACGCAATTCAGAAAAGAATATTTTTAGCGGCAGCACCGTAGCGGATGATTCCAGCGCATAGAGCAATTCTGTCAATACGGTTAAAAACATGAAGATGGCAAAAGGCGTAGCCGCTGAATCGCGGAAGCGCCAAGCATATAAACCCAAAGCGGCCATGATCAAGGCAGCTAGAAATAGCGGCCAAAGGTAGGGAGTGAAGACAAAATAGGGGTTGTTCATTGCTTATGTAAGTCTTATGTAAGTCCTTGCGCCGATAGCGATGCTTCCCAATATGAATTTGCATCAAGTTGTCCAAGGTAGCCATGCGAAACAATTGCTGGAAGAGTTTTATGGTCGTTAATAATAGCATTGTTGGGATTTGCCAAAACAGCAATTCTCATTTTGGCGATGCAAGGATTTTGTTGGTGAAAAATCATCGTTCGTAGTCCCGGCTTTAGCCGGTCTTCTGCGGTCTTTTCCGCCTAAAGGCGGCCCTCGCAAGGTCTTGCACACGATTTCTGCCGTCGCTTTACATGCGCATCTAAAGTCTGCCAAGCGGGTGATCTAAGTGCCTTGCTGCGCATAGACACTCTATGCAGCATTGTCCCTGCTTTGCGCGGTCAGTTGGATGCCCTACGCTTTGCGCTAGAATCCAATAGCAAAAACTTGCTTGAACCCCTACTGACTGACCTTCAAACAAAGAAGGCGAATAAAAAGAAGGCATTGGAGTTTTTTCAGAACACACGAATGATGCAGCCAGTCATTGAAGATGGGTGGTTTCGATTACTGGGTGGTCATTATAGTCTTGGAAAATCGGAGGAGAGACTAACTATCTGGCTTGCAGAATGGGAAATGAAATCGCGTAGTATTGATTTTTTCCGGCTATTTTTAGAAGCGCTTATATCGAATGCCAGTGGTTACACTCATCCATTGAGAGGGACTTGCCGATTAATAGAATCAACATTACAAATATTTTATTTATTTGAAGTGGAAAGTATTAGAGGCGGTGTTGCCGGTGTTGAAAAAACATCATTTAATCCCGATTCGGAACTATCGGTTTTTGTGTTTTCAAAAAATGAATTGCCCACATGTTTTTTCAAAGAGGAAGATGCCGATAACTACGCCAAAACTTGGTTGTTATGGGTTTGTATGCTGACTACTGCTAACCTCGTACAGAAACCCGTACTCTACGAAAATGCTTTGCAGTGGATTAATAGCGTACCTGTGGTTATCCAAGCTAAATTGTTGAACTTATATTGGCGAGAACGGTTGTCAGATGCCGGGTTATGGGAAAAGCTTGATGATGAGCGCCGAAGGATTTGGTGGGATAAAATACGGTTGGCAGCAAAACCAATACCACGTATTCAGAAACTTGATCAAAAACTTCTTCACTACTTTATTCTAAAATGGTCTCCGATAAAGTCTAGTGCAATTGATCCGCAGCATTTCTTCAACATTCCGCTACGCAACGAGGATTTTGCCGACGCTTGGACTTTAATGGGAATGTTCAAAAGTAGTGAGCTTGATCCCCGTAGAGCAAAATACTGGTGGCGCACCATTACCCCAAAGGTCTTGCCAGACCGTCTCAAACCAAATCACTCTATTGAATTGGGCCGGTTGTGTCTGGCCCGCCCCTCAACCAGAATCCCATGATTCGCAAGGCTGGCGCGAGGTGTTGGAAAAACATATCCATGCCCTGATTGACCTGAATAAGGCACATCAAGATCGAAAGACGAGATTAAGGATAGACTCGCCGCCGCCTCTACTAACCGCTTGGCAACGGGCGCAGGCGTGGTTGGACATGGGGGATGTATTGGATTTGATTAATGTGTTGGCTTATGACGGCGAAGCCGAGCCGGGTTTGCGTTGGAGTCTTTCACAACCAAAACCTTGGGTGTTCAAGCTCGATGCCGGCTTGCGAAAATCATTGTCTGACTTGATCGTGCATGATCAGTTGGCAAAGTCGAAGACGTTGGATTTGACAACGAGTCGCCGGTTGACCTTGGTGCTTATCGCGGTAGTGTTGGATTTCACTCCCAGGCAACCATTGACACTGGTGGACTGCATCATGGCAGAAGAATTATTAGAACTTGCCTACATCCTTGAAGAATCCTATGAACTCCCGGCTTGGCTCAAGGATGCCACCAACCAATCTTGATCTATTTTCAATATCTCTGCGCTTACCTGTTTCCGCTAGGTTAAACTAGCGTCACCCGAACCTTGAATCTACCCGGCAGGGCAGTTTTACGAAAATCGCAACTACCTTGCTCCATTACATGAGGAAATGAGTAAAATGACTGGTTTAATTGGCTATTTAGCGGCCATTTGCACCACGCTTGCATTTGTCCCACAGGCATTAAAAACCATTAAAAGTCGTGACACCACTGGTATTTCCCTGTCGATGTACGTCATATTTACAACAGGTGTGTTCTTTTGGTTGGTTTACGGCTTATTGTTAGTCAATTTTCCACTGATCGCCGCCAATCTGGTCACTTTTGTGTTGTCAGCGACGATCTTGTGGTTTAAGTTGAAATACAAGTAAACGTGATTTGTACCGCCAGTGGCATGAAAATTCGATGGCGTTTTCTAAAAATCCAACCGATTCCACATTGATAGACCCATCCATACCGTTAACCTTGATAGACTTTCTGGTTATGCATGTAACCGTTAGGGTAAACCGATGAAGCATGTTAGATAGGTTTATGACCGTAAATATAGCAAGTGACGTACTGAGAATATTAATTGTTGATGACAGCGTAGAAGACCGTGAACTCATTAGACGGTTGTTAATAGCGGGTTGCAAGCGCAAGTACGAGTTCATTGAGTCGGCAACGGGGGCCGAGTGCCTCCGCCTCTGCTTGGAAACCGGACAAGCCCCCCCCGATTGTGTCTTAGTTAATTATCACTTGCCCGACTATGATGCACCTCAATTATTAGCGGCGCTAGCTGTCCATGACTTTCCTTGTTGCCCGGTGGTGGTGACGGGGATTGTCGATGGGCTAGATATCCCGAAGATGATGCGGTTGGGCGCACAAGATTTCATCGGCAAGGCTTGGCTCAATTCAGAAAGCCTGACCAGTGCGGTTGAAATCGCCATTGCACGATACAGCATTGGCCACAAGCAGATTGAAGTAGCCTTGCAACAAAGCGAACAGAAGTATCGGAGTCAAAGCCAACGAATCTCCGAAGTGATTTGGGCTACCAACATAGGCACTTGGGAATGGAATGTGCAGACGGACGAGGTGGAGTTCAATGAACGCTGGGCGGAAATCATAGGGTATTCCTTAGCGGAACTTTGGCCAGTCAGTATCGACACTTGGCTTCAGTATGCCCATCCAGATGACTTGGAACGTTCGAACGAACTGCTGCAACACTGTTTCAATCGGGAAAGTGACCGTTACGAATTCGAAACCCGAATGCGGCATAAGAACGGGGATTGGATTTGGGTGCTGGATCGTGGACGAGTGGTCGAATGGTCGGAAGACGGCAAACCGTTGAGGATGTCGGGGACGCATCAGGACATCACCGAACGCAAGTTGGCAGAGTTTGCTCTGCGCGAAAGCGAGCAGCGCTTCCGTAACATCATTGATGCTTCACCCATCCCCTATGCGTTGAATGACGATAGCCAAAACATAATCTATTTAAACCGCGCATTTACCCAAACGTTTGGCTACACGTTGGAAGACATTCCACGCTTGGCAGATTGGTGGCCGAAGGCGTATCCTGATCCAGAGTATCGTGATTGGGTTGCCCAAGCGTGGCAATTGACTTTGGAAAAAGCAAAAAGGGAAGGTGGCGAGTTTGAACCGCAAGAGTTGATCATTTGCTGCAAAGGGGGTGAAAAACGCACGGTGATAGTCAGTGCTGTTTCGTTGACAGATACTTTTGAAGGGATTCACATGGTCACATTGTATGACATCACTGAACGGAAGTTTTATGAGACATCGGTTGCCGAATCACGCAACCTGCTCATGGCTGTCATCAATACCGCGCCTATCCGAGTTTTCTGGAAGGATAGTGACTTGCGTTATCTTGGTTGCAATAAGGCATTCGCCATGGATGCCGGCATGGCAGAGCCAGATGATTTGATCGGCAAAGATGATTATCAAATGGGATGGGCGGAACAAGCGGATTTGTATCGTGCCGATGACCGGGCTGTCATGGAATCGGGTCTCACCAAACTGTCGTTTGATGAACCCCAGACGACTCCAAGCGGACAGAGGATGTGGTTGCGGACTTCAAAAGTACCACTCAAAAGTAAGGATCATGAAATTATCGGCGTATTGGGGATTTACGAAGACATCACAGATCGCAAAAACGTAGAGCAGGCGCTACAAGAAAGTGAAAGCCGCTTTCGCACCATGGCAAATGCCGCCCCTGTGTTGATTTGGGTTGCAGGGACAGACAAGCGCTGTCATTGGTTCAACAAGGTGTGGTTGGATTTTACCGGTCGCACGATGGAAGAGGAGCGAGGCGTTGGCTGGATAAAAGGCGTACACCCCGACGATTTGAATCGCTGCCTTGAAGTCTTCACGACCCATTTTGATTGGCGTGAACCGTTTCAAATGGAATATCGGTTACGCCGTCATGATGGCGAATATCGTTGGATGTCTGACCATGGTGTGCCTCTTATCGACGAACAGGGAAATTTTACCGGTTATATCGGCTCTTGCCTTGACGTGACGCCTAGCAAAGAATTGACCATCAAATTGCGTAAAACCTTGAAGGATTTAGGCACGCAAACCACACGCTTGCAGACTATCTTGGAAACCGCCAATGATGGCATTCATCTGTTGGATATGCAGGGCAATATTGTTCAGTTCAGTCATTCTTTTGCAGAGATGCTGGGGTATTCCCACGAAGAAATGGTTAAACTAAATGTGGTCGATTGGGAGGCACAGATACCCAAGGATCGACAAATTGACATAATCAAAGGGCTTATTAATCAATCGGCCCGATTTGAAACTAAACACCGTCGCAAGGATGGTTCCATTCTTGACGTTGAAATCAGCGCCAAAGGCGTTCTATTGGAGGGTGATAACTATTTTTATGCCTCGTCACGTGACATCAGCAACCGCAAAGCGCTCGAAAACCAACTCTTAGCCTCGACCGAAGAAATCGAAGACCTGTATGACAACGCGCCCTGTGGCTACCATTCCTTAGGCCCTGAAGGCACTTATCAGCGCATTAATGAGACGGAATTGAGTTGGTTGGGGTGTAATCGGGAAGAAGTTATCGGCAAATTAAAACCTGACGATTTTTTCACTCCCACCAGTCAAATGCAATTTAAGAAAGCATTTGCCCGAATCAAGAGAACCGGACATGTTCAAAACGCGGAGTTTGACTTAGTTGGCAGGAACGGCAACATGCGCCATGTCAGTTTGAGTGCTACAGCCATCTTCGATATCGATGGCAACTATTTAAAGAGCCGTTCAGTTTTTCACGACATTACCGAATTGAAAAAATTCAAAGACAAGTTGGAACAATTGTCTCAAGAACAACAGGCAATGTTGGATAGCGAATTGATTGGGATAGCAAAAGTGCGTAACCGACGCATCATTTGGAAAAACCGGGCGATGGATCGGATTTTCGGCTATGGGCCAAATGAGTTGAAAGGCAGATTGACCAAGCAGTTGTTCCCGGATGAATCGGCTTACCAAGCTTTAGGTGAAACCGCCTACCCCGCACTTAATAACCAAGGCATCTACCGATCACAGGTGCAAATGATCAAAAAGGATGGAAGCAAAGTTTGGATAGATTTAAGCGGAACCCTGTTAACCAAAGAAACCAACGAATCGCTGTGGATGCTTGCCGATATTACCCAAATCAAGGAATATCAAGATAATCTTGAAAAGATTGCCTTTCATGACGCTTTGACGGGCTTGCCCAACCGATTATTGGTGATCGACCGATTAAACCAGGCATTGGCGCAAGCGGAGAGGTTGGATCAGATGTTGGCTGTTTGCTATCTCGATCTTGATGGCTTTAAACCCGTCAACGATACCTACGGTCACGCGGCTGGGGACACGCTGTTGATCGAAATTGCCCACCGTTTGCAAGCGTCGATTCGCGTCAATGACACCGTAGGTCGCATAGGCGGGGATGAGTTTGTGCTATTGTTGACCAATCTTGAACAAAACGATGAATATCAATCCATTCTGGAAAGGGTCATTGAATCCATCAAACAACCAGTCATCCTAGGGGAAATCCAAAGGGCAACTGTCTCTACCAGTATGGGGGTCTCGCTGTTTCCGCAAGACGCAGTCGACCCAGGCATTTTGTTGCGCTATGCCGACCAAGCTTTGTATAGGGCGAAGCAAAACGGAAGAAACCGTTACCAGTTTTACGATCTGAAACTTGAACAGGTGGAGGTTAAAAAACACGAGCAACTGGAGCACGTTAAGCGTGGGCTTGCCTTCGGTGAATTCCGCCTTTTTTTCCAACCCAAGGTCGATTTTGACTGCCTTTCCTTGGCCGGTATGGAAGCACTGATACGCTGGCAACACCCAGACCTTGGTTTGCTGGAACCCGGCCAGTTCCTGCCCGATGTGGAAAATAATGACATGGCACTGGTCATGGGGGATTGGGCCATTCGCGAGGCGCTAAGCACAATACAAATTTGGCAAGAAAACGGCATTCGTCTGCCGGTCAGCATCAATACTTTTGCCCGTCAATTGCATAACCCCTGTTTCGTGTCCAATTTGCAGCAAATATGTTCAGACTATCCCAATGTGCCGCCAAATCTATTGCAAATTGAAATCACTGAAAATGCTGCTTTACCTGATTTAGCGGTGATCCAAAAGATCATCACGGATTGTAATCTGCTAGGCATAAGATTTTCCATTGACGACTTCGGCACCGGTTATTCCTCTTTGCTCTATCTTAGGCATCTAACAGCTCAGGAGTTAAAAATCGACCAAAGTTTCGTCAATGGAATGCTGGTAAACCGTCAAGACTTGGCAATTGTTGAAGGCATCATTGGCTTGGGCGCGGCATTTGAGCGGTCGGTCATCGCCGAAGGCGTGGAAACACCCGCCCAAATTCACCGATTGCTGTCACTAGGCTGCAAACTCATGCAGGGTAATGTTATAGCCAATCCCATGCCCGCAGAGAAAATTATAGATTGGGTTAGGGATTTCCAAGCCGAGCGATTTTTGGTTTCAAATTAGGTGATTATCTGTCAATTATCCAGATCGGCCATCACGCAGTCTCTCAAGTCTGACACTACAAATTTTCCACGCTATACCGAACAGAAAGCTTATGCTCATCCCCCGGCGCAAGGATCACCACATCCTCGGCGGTATTGGCGGTTTCAACACAGACCATATTGGAGTAACACGTTTCACCCATGTCGGCGATGGCGGCTGCCTTTTCCGCGCCGGGGTTCCAAATGACAGTGGAATGGCTACCTTGTTTGCTGATAATGATGCGGCGTTTTAAGCTGGGGTCTTCTATCTGGCAGTCGCCTCCCTTATCAAAATAAATGCGGTCAACTTCACCCTCTATTCTGACAGGCCCTTCTTGCTGTTTGCGTTGGCTTCCTTCCAATTTGTCTAGATAGGGATAGCCATCCAAGCCGTCGATGGCAATTTGTTTGACATTGCCAACCCGAAAATAAGTATGCAAAGCCTGACCAATAGTCACGGGTTCTGATCCAAGATTGCGAGTGACTAGTTCAATTTCCAAGGTGTTGTGTATCTTAAAGCATATTTCCACTGGCGTTAAATGCGGCCACACAGCTTTACCCGCTTGGTTAGGCGTTAGGCTTAGACGCAGGCAAGTTCCACCGTCATCCATCACCGCCGTTTCGATCACTTCCCAGATCGACGTGCGGGCAATGCCATGGAATGGGTAGTTTGGCTCGCTAGGGTGTGATGCGAACCAAGGCCAACAGACCGGAACTCCGCCGCGAATGGGTTTGGCTTCATTGAATTGGGCTGTGGGCGATAGCCAGATCACCGGCTGCTGCCGCCTTGGTGTCCAACTCCCCAGATGAGCGCCTTGCAGGAACAAATTGGCGCTGGCATACAGATTACTGATCTCGGCTATAGCCAACCCGCCGGGACCATGCTTAAAACTTAAATGTCCTTCAATGCCGAATCGTTGATTTAAGGCGGGTAGGTCTGGCTTTGTCATGGGATTTCCTAAAATGAATGAAATTTATACTATAGGAAACCTTCCCTAGATAGCGGAGTATCGGGAAAGACAGTATTCGCTGAAATTTGAAAGGCGCAGACCCGATATGACACGAGGTAATAACCAGAATACCCCTACTAGCCTCACTTCAAAAGTGAATCTGGTTTTACTGAGGTCAGTCCGAGTTTTTCGCGTGCCCTGTCCTTGGCTTTTTCTGATTTGCGCAATAGCACATAAAGCGCGCCGGTTCCGCCATGGAACCCTTGTGCGCTATGGAAGGCCATGACTTCATTGAATTGCGGTAGCCAACGGGCGACGTAGCTTTTAATCATCGCTTGGTTGTCCTTGCCCCTTGCGCCTTTGCCGTGGTTGATCAGCGCGGTGCGAACCTCGTAACGAATGCAGTCGTGGACAAAGCGAAAAACTTCGACTCTGGCTTCCTCGACACTCATCAGGTGCAAGTCCAATGTCGCTTCAATCTTATATCCGCCACGTTGCAGCGTATGAAAAACACCATTTTGGATTCCGCCCCGTTTGAAGCTAAGCTCTTCCTGGGGGTGAACGAACTCGACAAACCCGGTGGTTAGAAAGTTGTCATCTCCTTGCACGGGACGTTGTGCCGCTGACCGACGATAGAGCGTCCCCGGTTCCGGTTTGCCACGGCGGCTTTGTTGCGTTAAAGGGTCTTCGCTTTTCAACGGGCGCACCCCAGCCATCTCTTGATCAAAAAAAGCTTTGTCTTCATGTTTCACGGTCATTTACCCCTCACCGCCAAGCGTTCATTATAGTAGGCCAGCAGACGCGGAAGACATAAAATTTAACCTATTTCACTGATGTTACGCAGCGGCCTGGTTTTGGAGCGATTATAGTGATGCGCACAAGCTTGGCAGTCTTTGAAATTTTGCTTGGAGTGCAAGGCTTGCCTTGCAAGGCCGCCTATAGGCAAGGCAAGCCTTGCACTCCCGCATTACTTTTAATCGCACCCAATTGCTGTTGACGCTCCGTTTTCACATCCTTGCGTAACATCTGATATTTCAAAAAAAAGAGGGGCGAGGGACCCCTCTTTAGGTGCCACCTTAGTTTGACTGATCAGCCTTCGCTGACCACGACGATCTTCTTTGGCTGCACCACCGATTTTTTTGGGATGACGATTTCCAACACGCCATGGGCGTATTTCGCTGTAATGCCTTCGGCATCAACAGTGTCTGGCAACGAAAAACGGCGGTGGAAATTGCCGTACAAGCGCTCGACCCGCTTATAGACTTCGCGTTGGGTCTTCGCCTCAGTTTCGCGCTTCCCACTGAGGGTGAGAATGCCGTTTTCCATGCCGACATCAATGTTGTCAGGGCTTACGCCCGGCAGGTCGGCCAATAGCACATAACGCTCGGATTCTTCCTTGATATCAACAGAGGGGACCCACTCCCCGCTGTAGCCGATGTCCCTTCCGGTATGCCGTCATTCTTGGATATGAAAGGATGCGTTGGTAACTGTGTCGGTTCGCCGAGAAAATGGCCCTTTGTAAAGAAAAACATAGATTTTCGCGATGGACCTTGCCGACAGGCGGGCTTATGATTTAGCATCACACGAATAAATTAACGGGAGTTGTTGCGATGAGTCTTTGCCGAACTGGTTTTACGGTTATTTTGGCCTCTTCTTTGGCTGGATGTTTTGCGTCAAAGGATGAACCTGAACCGCCAGCGCCTTTGCCGCCGACGAAAATTGAATTGCGAGTGGAGGCCGAGAAAGATGTCAATCCCAATGCAGAAGGCAAACCCTCTCCGGTGCTACTGCGGATTTATGAATTAAAGGGGCTAACTGGATTCAACGCCGCCGATTATTTTGCCCTAAATCAACAAGACCAAACGGCTATAGGCGCAGATTTGGCGCGCAAGCAAGAGCTTATAATCAGGCCGGGAGAGAAGAAGACATATGCCATAGAACCAGAATCAGGCACAGGCTTTTTGGGGGCCTACGCCGGTTTTCGCAGTCTTGGGTCGGCTCGTTGGCGAGTATCCTCTCCTATTACACCCCATGCCACCAGTGTTTGGGATTTAAAACTAACCGGCAGTCAGATGATATTGACAGCGCCACCCCCAGCAAAGCCTGAACCTAGTAAGGAAACTGAAGAGAAAGAAAAATAAACCACCCAAAGTTGATGTGGGCTGAAGTCGTTTAAGCCGATTTCATCCCCTTTAAGGGTTTCAACTTACCTAGGTTTGTCGCAGGTTGCTTTGGTTGAGCGATTCGTGAACAGAATAAAAGCAACAAGATAATTGCATATAAAGAAGGATTGGTAATATCTTGTTTCACTAACCAAATGTAGTGCAGAACCCCGGCTGCTGCCACAACATAGGCAAGCCGATGCAGCATTTGCCAATTTCGACCTCCCATCCGCTTCATCATTGCCGTAGTCGATGTGATGACCAACGGAATCATTAGTACAAAACTGATCATACCCGCCATCATAAACGGCCGTTTGGCAATATCCTTGCCGATTTCAATCCAGTCAAATAATTGATCGAACGTTAAATAAGCCAATAAATGCAGACTGCAATAAAAGAAAGCGAACACGGCAAGGGTTCTACGCAACCGCATCAGCCAGTTCCAATGGGTGAGTTTGCGCAATGGGGTTATCGTCAATGTTGCAATCAATAAGTTGAGCGTCCATATACCTGTTACGCGGGTAATCTCTGCGACCGGGTCCGGGCCAAAGGTATGGGTTAAAAAAGCCACTAGTAATTTGGAAAGAGGGATAAGGCAGGCAATAAATAGGGCATACTTTATTTTGTTGATAGTTTGTGTGGATAAATTCTTCATTATTATGCCCTTTTAAACAAGTTCGATATTTTCGCACCGAATCAAATGTTCCAGTGCATCCTCCAAAATTGCGCGGGCCTTTGCAGTTTCTAGGTGCAAATGTCGGTGCAAGGCCGCGTCTTGGTCGTTTCGATTTTCACAAGCCGCGCTGTAATCTTCGAATGCATTTAGTCGAAACAATAAATCCGCCAAGTGCTTAGGGCATTCACATTGAAGCTTAGTCGTTATTGTCGCAGCAGAGGCTAACATTTCACTGTCGAACCGCCTCGCTTGCACCCCTTTCAACATCAAGTGATCTTTTGTTGAGACCATTTGCGTAGACGATTGGTTTCCAACCTCTACCACACAATTATGTGCAAGTTGCTTAACCGTCACTGGCGACCTTAATGTGACAACTCCCATTCTGTCTAGTTCATTTATCAAGCTATTCATACCAAAGGTATACACAACCAAGACTCGTTTCGGAGCAGATCGAAAGATCAATTCACGCAATGCCTCAATATTTTCATCGCTAAGCACTGGCATTTCCAGTATGAGCAGTTCTGGTTTTTGTACCTGTACAGCACTCTGAAAATCGGCAAATGATCGATGGACACCTTGCAGGTCAAGGAAACATAAGTCGTCTTTCCATTCTCTGAGTAAAAATGGAAGCGAATCCCCATAAACTAGGGTTTGAATGGGGCTGTGACCGGGGCTAACGCCAGGCATAATTTCGGGATGAATTTGCATGAGTTCCAGCAAAGCCGCTTCCGACAGTTGAGCCACCGCACTTATTGCATGGCCTTGATCGACAAGTTTTTTGATTAAACTGAGACGGTTCACGTCACAGCTTGTGTACACGCGCTTGTTTTCGGGGGTTCGTTCTGGGGTCACCAGTTTGTAGCGGCGTTCCCACACTCTCAATGTGTCAATGGGGATGCCGGTGATGCGCGAAACGGCACCGATTCCGCAAACTGGTTTATTGTCTTGTGAAACTGTCATAGGTTTAAAGTGTCAATAAATTGAAAGCTGTGTGTTATTCATGATGTCTATCATATGAACTATACAAAGACTTGACAATGTTTTTTTTAAGAGTAAGCTTTAACTAAATTATTTCTCAGAGAGGAAAACAACAATGGCATCCTACTTTTCGGCGGTTGAAACAGACGATCTGCTGGCATTGATCTTCGTCCTTTTCCTAGTTGCTTGTGTCCGTATTGAATTTCGACATCCATTTTTACGGCCCGGCTTAAAGGTGCTAAAGAAATCCTACGTCAATAACATATTCACTTACATATTTAATGATTTAACGCTGTCACTATTGTCCATCCCTTCCTTGTTTTTCATCGCCCAGCAATTTTCTGGCTATGGATTGCTGAGTTCGTTTGAGGATGGCACGCTAAAATACCTGATCACTTTTCTGATGCTTGACCTGACCATGTATGTTTGGCATTACACAACCCATCACATTGATGCTCTGTGGACTTTTCATAAGGTGCATCACAGCGACAAAACCCTGAACGTCACCACAGGTTTGCGCTTCCACATAGGAGAACTGTTCATGGAAGTGTTAGTCCGAGTCGCATTTATTGGGATATGGGGGGTTTCGCCTGATGTGATTCTAGTGAGTCAGACCATGATCACACTTTTCGTTTTGTTTCACCACACCAATATCACTTTTCCGGGCGAACACCTGTTAGCAAAAGTTTTTATTGTACCTAGTCTGCATAGGGTTCATCATTCGGTCTTAAGAGTTGAACATGATAGCAATTATGGCGCTGTGTTTTCATTCTGGGATCGGTTGTTCGGAACTCTAAAGTCGCAGGAACCAACCGCCATTGGCCTGAATGGGGTTGATGAGAAACATCTTGAAAACTTTGTTAAAGGATTTTATGCCATTGGCATAGTCAAACAGGTTAGGGAACTGCTGGCGATCAATAAACTCGCCTAAACAACCAATCGGGTTTATCGAAACTAAATGAGGATTGCTAAATGTTTAGCCTAGGCGCGAAAAACCCGGTAATTGGAACGGCTTGCATCACTATAGACCGGGCCACTGATGATGTTTACCGATTCATAGGGATCGGATTTTTTCAAAATTATCCAAGGTGGTCGCCGGAAGTGATTCAGCTTGAATCCCTAACCGATGGCCCTGTTAGATTAGGCACCATTGCCAGACAAGTGCGTGTAGACCAAGGTCATCGGACAGAATCCAAATTCAGAGTCAACGTGTTTGAACCCAATAAGAAACTTTGCTTCAGTGGCGTTTCAGACCCCTACCGATGCACTTATGAGGTAGCCGATTTAAATTCTGGGAAAGCCACTCGGCTTAGCTTCACGTTTGAACTATTGGAAATCCAATTGTTTATGCGCCCGTTCGAGAAATTGATTCGCGCCGTGGTACAAGACGGGGCAGATCGCACAGTGAGAAATATCAAGCGACTCGTTGAGATTGAACCAACCCCCTAAAAATAAATATTCACAGTAACATAAATGAGAACAATGTCATGACTTTTGTTGTTGAAAAAGACCCAGGTTTGATACCGCAAATCCTTTCTCAAATATTGGATTCTTCAGTGAATGGTATAACATTAGCCGATCCCGATCAGCAAGATATGCCCATTGTGTATGCCAACAAGTCATTTGAAACCATGACAGGTTATTCGCAAGCTGAAATAATCGGTCATAACTGCCGTTTTCTACAAGGCGATGAGCGCGACCAACAAGCGCGTTTTGAGTTAAGGAATGCTATCGACAATTGTCAGCCAATCGAAGTGACTATTCGAAACCATCGAAAAAATGGTGAGTTATTTTACAACCATTTAGCCCTCACACCGCTTTTTGACAATGAAGGTAAGCTTATGTATTACCTTGGCGTTCAATATGATGTAACCACACAGGTAAAAGCAGAAGAAGAAATCAAAAGGCTAAGTGATAATTTAGAAGTATTGACAGTTAGAACAGCAAAATCATAATATCCTAGCTAAATTCAACCACTCGGAGAAGTCTGAAATATGACTCAAATAAATACCAGCGCCTGTGTGCCTTATACCTGTAAACAGATGTATGACTTGGTCAATGACTCTGCCACGTATCCCAATTATTTGCCTATGTGCAGTAAAGTAACCATCCAGTCAAAAACTGAAGATTGTCAAATTGCGACTATTACTCTGTCCAAGGGCAAAATAAAAATGGACTTTACCACAGCCAATATAATGCAAGAGAGTAAGAGAATTGATCTAAATCTAGTAGATGGGCCATTCAAGTACTTAAGGGGTACTTGGGGATTTAATCCTACTAAACACGGCGGTTCTGAAATTACTTTCGATCTGGATTTTGAATTTTCAAACCCACTTTTAAAAGTGGCATTTGGGGGGTTTTTCAAAAGTATAGTGGAGTCAATGGTAGGGGCTTTTTGCAACGAGGCTAACGTGCGGTATGGAAAACCTTGAATTTTGGATAATTTGGATTTATGGTATAGTTTTTTTATTTGATTAATCTTTTAGATTATTAAATTAATTAACTAAATATGAATCTCAAACCCTCACCAACGGCCTAATTGCTGTAAATCCATTATCAATGGGTATTATCTGTCCCGTCACCCAGTTGCTATTATCCGATAACAACCAACCTATTGCCTCTGCCCCACTGTTCAGGAGTAGTTCTGTGCAGCGGTGCTATTAGTGTATTACCCGCACAAAGGGCCAATCCTGTAATTAATCCGGCTTTAAAGATACATATTGATGAATATGTAGCTAAGGTCTATAAAAAAAGGCCCGTCAAATAGACGGGTCACTGCATAACGATGCAAAAACTCCAGAGGAGGAACTAATTATATGACTGATACGTGAAAAGCTAGTTCCTCAGAAACTTTGAATTTTATTTAATGTGAGATCGTCCAGTCTAATAATATAAAGATTAAAGAATTTCAGGATTTTATAAATGAAAAACATGACAAACCTTAACGTTTATGCTTGAATCCCACAACTTTTACACACTATGTACTGGAAGATTGCCGGGTTATCCTTCATAATAGTGTTTTATTTTACTCTAATAATACATTCCACTTAGGTTGATTCAATGAAGAAAATTCTCACCGTGTTGGTTGCTGCTTTCATACTCACCGCTTGCGGCAACAGCAAGGAGCAACAGGACCTGAAACAGGTGCTAACTGAAAAGTTCAAAGATGACAGCGACTTGAAGGATTACAAGTTAAAACCCGAAGATATTGCAGATTGTGTCGTGGCTAATATCACGGAAGATGCCCCGCCAGTCCCTGGCGACCCCAAACGTATCCGCTACTTTGAAGCGTTTACCAAATTTGCTTCCGTGAAATCCCCCGCCGATTTGGAAAAAGCGGTCAAGGAATATCAAGATATTTTTGGAGGCGCCAAGGAAACCTATGCCGCTGCCAACAATGTGACCGATTACATTATGAGTTGCATGGGCCTTGCGATAGAAAAAGCCACTCCCAACGCAGAATAAGCGACGGTTACAACCCCGCCCGCGCTAGCTTCTTGATCTAGCGCCTTGGGCCGGGGTTGCCTTGTTTTGCTTTGGGTGGCCCACCATACCATCGTCCCTGAGGTGCTTGTGAATTTCGACGAGGGGCCGGCTCATTCGTCCTTGGTGAGTTTCGCGACGGAGCGGATCGAGGCTGGTTGGTATTGCGTGTATCCAAGTTAAATGGAGGTTCAAAGCCGGGAGCGACCATGCGCGGAATTTCTCGCTTTAAGACACGTTCAATGGCAGCCAGCAATTTGATCTCTTCTTGGCAAACCAATGACAAGGCTTCGCCGGTCGATCCTGCCCGTCCAGTCCGTCCAATTCGGTGGACGTAATCTTCCGGTACATTGGGCAATTCAAAATTGACGACATGCGGCAACTGGTCGATATCCAAACCACGCGCTGCGATGTCGGTGGCCACAAGCACTTCCACCTTACCGTTTTTAAAGCCTGCCAAGGCTTGAGTACGCGCACCTTGACTTTTATTGCCGTGGAGAACGGCACAATTGATACCGTCTCGCTCCAATTGGCGGGCCAAGCGGTCGGCACCGTGCTTGGTTCGCACGAACACCAACACCTGTTTCCATTGTCCGCTACCCACTAGGTAAGACAACAACTCGCGTTTCTTATCTTTATCGACTGCGTAAACCATTTGAGTGACAAGCTCAGTCGGCGCATTACGCCTAGCCACCTCGACTTCAACGGGAGCATGTAAAATCTGGCTGGATAAAGCCCTAATTTCCTCCGAGAAAGTCGCCGAAAATAGCAAGTTTTGGCGTTTGCGGGGCAATAGATTGATGATCCTGCGCACATCATGAATAAAACCCATGTCTAACATGCGATCCGCCTCATCCAATACGAGAATCTCCACGCGAGACAGATCCAACACCCGCTGACCAACAAGGTCTAGCAGTCGGCCCGGTGTCGCCACCAAGATGTCCACGCCTTTTCGAAGGCGGTCAATTTGCGGGGTGATGCCTACGCCACCGAACACCACGGTAGAACGAAGGGGCAAATACTTGCCGTAAGTCACTACACTTTCATGCACTTGCGCAGCCAGTTCGCGGGTGGGGGTCAGCACCAGTGCCCTCACCATGCGTTTTGAAGCCGGGGCGTTGGGGGTTTCGTTCAGCAGTTGCAACAACGGAAGGGTGAAACCAGCGGTTTTGCCAGTGCCGGTTTGGGCACCTGCCAATAAATCTTTCCCGTTGAGTACAACGGGGATGGCCTGTTTTTGTACCGGGGTGGGTCGTTCATAACCCTGTTCGGACACAGCACGCAACAGTTCGGCACTAAGGCCGAGTTGGGAAAAAGACATTAATCACCTAGTCATAAAATAAGAGTCGCGTCTGCCGGAAAACAAAATTCCGAGCCGATCCAGACGGGAGGGGCAATGCAGCAAAGTGACTATTTGGAAACTTGCTGCCTAAGAGGAAAGCGCCGATAGGCGGGCGGACTGTATACAAGTTATTAGTATACCTGAAAAAATGGCCTAGCCCTAAGGCTTGTCAGCGATTCCAGCAATTCTTATTTTGGCTAAAACGCCGTCATTCCGGCATGGACTGCCGGAATCCAGTGCCATGGATGGTGACTTGTCGGTTCATAAGTGTCTGATTAAATATGATTGGCAAATCCTAGTTTCACGTCCCTGTGACTGGATTCCTGCTTCCCGGCAGGAATGACGCGTTATACATCAACGCTTTGCCTCATAATGAGAATTGTTGCAGCGATTCAGCTTCCGTCCGCTTTTTTTATGGCGCAAACATCACATCGACGGTTTACATCAGTATATAATTCAGAAAAATTTCAAACCCATTTTTCCTGCTTTACTTTTAATCCAGTGCTTACCTTCAGCAAATCTCAAATCCATGCCATGGCGCTGAGAAATCGCCAATCACTTATACACGAAATCGAACAACATCTTACCCAATTCCGCCCTGACATCCTGCGCATTTATCCCCGGCCTTATTTGCGTTGGCTGATTAACGACAGCATTGAACTTGCCAAGCCCTTCAACATCGACAACGCCTATATGATGCGTCTGTTTGTCCGCTTGCGTTGGGAAATTGCACCGGGTTTCTATCGACAAGCGCATATCGCCTCGGTACTCGCACAAACGACTCGCCCCTCGGAAGACCGCTTTGCGGAA
>CAIWDB010000360.1 GCA_903911305.1 uncultured Methylococcaceae bacterium
GACTTTGTATGAAGTGCCTCTCCTGTTGGCATCCCCTTGGTTGGTTTCGGGTGTGATGCGTTGCCAAGCTTCGGGTTATATGGTCTGGCTGATGATTGCGGCCATCTATCTGCATTGGCGCGGACGTCCTGTCTTAGGCGGTGTCAGTTTGGCGGCAGCGGCGTTGATTAAAGCTTTTCCGATAGCGCTATTGGCCTATTTTATCTGGCAGAAGCAATGGCGTTTCATCGCAGCATTTTTTGTCTTTCTGGTACTGGGTGGCTTGATACTGCCTTCGATGGTGTACGGCTGGCAACAAACCCTGGATTACTGGAACCAGTGGTTTCACATTGTTGCAGGGCCCGCCCTTTCCGCCAATGATTCGCGGGAGGGCAATTTGCTATATGCTCAATTATTGGACAGCCAAAAGCCGCGCAATCAATCCCTTGAAGCATTATTGCTGAGTCTGCATACCCCTTCACCCATGACTAAACCCATTCTGGCGATAATCGCTTTGGGGATGCTTGCCATCATGGCTTGGCTGGCAAAAAAAGCCAATGGAAAGAACGCAATCTTTATTATGTCTGCGTTTGTGATGTGGAACCTGTTGATCCCCCCTATTTCGGAAACCCATTATTTCGGATTGATGCTTTTGCCGTTGGCGGTGCTGACCGCCACTTGGCTGACTGAAACCGATATGTTCTTGCGTAGATTGGCTGCCGGGGTCTTGGTTATTTGCTTTATTTTCACTTTATGGGCCAATTTGGACAAACAAATGGAATATTATCGCTTACTGTGTTGGGCCAGTTTGCTCATTTGGGCTTCCCTGCTACTCTTGGCTCATAAACGGACCCAATCTGAATGTCGCCAACCTCAATGATTGCCCACCTAAATAAAACTCCAAACTTGAAGACTCTCGGTAAACAACCATTGGGTTCATCTTTTTTACTTGGACTACGCAGTGGTTTGCAGCGCTTGGGTCCCTTGCTTAGATTGGGACCGGCATTGTTGGCATTGATCCTTTTAATCCGACTGATTACGCTCTTCTTTTATCCACTGATTGATCCCACCGAAAGCCGTTATGCGGAAATGGCCCGCAAAATGGTGGAAACAGGCAATTGGGTCACTCCACAAATCGCCTATGGAGTGCCATTTTGGGGTAAGCCACCGTTAGCCGTTTGGCTTAATGCAATCAATATAGGGGTTTTTGGCATCAATGAGTTTGCCGCACGGCTATCTGCCCTATTGCTTGGTGCTGGCACTGTTTGGTTGGTTTATCATCTTTACAGGACGCGGAATGACCAAGATCAGCCATTTTCCGCTCCGGTGATTTTCGCCAGCATGACCTTGCCATTCGTGATGGCTGGTAGTGTGGCAATGGATCAATGCCTCACCTTTGGCATTACCTTGGCTTTGGTCGCATTCTGGCAAGCCTTGCGGACAGAGGGGCGATTGTATGGGTATCTTTTTTTTGTGGGGTTGTCCATTGGCATCCTGGCAAAAGGACCCATCGCGGTCATACTAGTCGGCATTCCCGTTGGTTTATGGACACTGATACGCAGTGAATGGACACTCATTTGGCAGCGTGTGCCTTGGATCAGTGGCACTTTGTTGATGCTAGCCATCAGTGTGCCTTGGTTTTTGATTGCTGAAAAGCGTACACCGGGGTTTCTGGAATACTTTTTTATCGGCGAACATTGGAAGCGATTCACTGAAAAAGGCTGGCAGGGTGATTTATACGGCAGTGGTCGCGCCCATCCACTGGGAACAATTTGGCTGTTTTGGTTAGGCGCAGCCTTGCCTTGGTCACCTATTTTCCTGAGTATTATCAGCGTAGCTTTTTGGCGCAAACAAGCGAACAAGCTTTTGACCGGCATTGATGGATGGCGCTTGTTTTGTCTGCTGTGGATGCTTTCGCCGCTGCTGTTTTTTTCGCTTTCGGCTAATATCATATGGACTTACGCACTTCCGGGCCTACCGGGTTGTGCATTATTGCTCGCCGAATGGCGGCAAGATCGTTGGTTGGGTTGGCTGGGCAATGGAAAAATTGGATTTGCCTTTGGCATTCTGCTTCCCACACTGTTTTTGATTGCCGTTGTAATCTGGCAAATCAAACCGATTCAATTTGTCCGAACCCAAAAAACCTTGGTCGATCAGTATATGGAACTTCGCAAAGGGAGCGGTGACAGATTGGTTTATCTCTGGGAAAAACCCTTTTCGGCACAGTTTTACACCCATGGCACGGTGGGCGAGTTGGCTAATGTTGAGGAATTTCAAAACGCAATGGATAATCCAAAGCAGCTTTTTTATGCTTGCCCTAAACGAAGTTGGGCTGATTTGCCGGAAGCCATCAAATCGCATTTACAACCAATGGGGGTACATAATGGATACTTACTGCTCTTGCGCTTTAACCGACCCGAGGGACAGTGACGAATTTACCCATCAATCTGATCGTGAATGCCGATGACTACGGCTATTATCCCTGTGTAAGCCGCGGAATACGGCAAGCAGTGACTCAAGGCAGGGTCACAGCCACGGGTATTATCGCCAATGCACCGAATTTGAACGAACAAATCGAACGGCTGGCGGGACATAAAGACCTAGATGTGGGCATACACCTTAACTTAACCAGCCGCCGTCCATTAAGTTTTAAAATGGAAGAAAAGCTGAACCAATGGGAAGGGCAATTTCCCAGTGCTTATGCAATGGCGGGTGAAATCCTTTCGGGGCGGATAGGTTTGGACAGAGTCTTTATGGAATGGAGCGCCCAAGTTGAAACTCTGCTAGGCTTGGGATTGCAACTCCAGTTCATCAACTCTCATGAACATATTCACATGCTGCCTAGCCTATATAAATTGGCAATGGAACTTGCCGATGAATATCAGATTCCTCATATACGTTTGACCCGTGCCGAATGGATGTCGCCGTTAAGCTTTGCGTCCTTATTAAGGAACACGCCTTTGCAAATGATGGAATGGATGAATGTGAAGTCCAAGCTTGCCAACACGCCCCATTTCATTGGCTTAAATTGCAGTGGAAAATTAAACTTAACTTATCTAAAAAAGCGATTATCCTCGTTAAAACCGGGTTTGAGTTATGAATTAATGTGCCATCCCGGACAATTTGACCCTGTAGAAATTACCGATTCTCGGCTATTGGCCTATCATGCATGGGAGTCTGAGTTGAAGTTACTGACCAGTGATGAATTCATCACATTGCTAGATGACTATAATATCCGCTTGGTCAATTATCGTGCATTATAAAATCAAAGTAACTGCTAAATCTAGCTCCCATACTGACCTATAATATAAGTCTACCTGCATAACTCAATGAATACTGCTTCTCTCCAGAAACCCGAAATCAGCGTATTAATCCCTGCCTATAACGAAGGGGAAGGGATGGAACGAGCATTAAACACGATAGCCAGCATACTTGACACTATCGACAGTAACTGGGAAATCATCGTGGTTGACGATGGCAGCAAAGATAATACCTATAAGCGAATTTGCTTGTATTCACAAACCGAACCCAGGGTCAAAGGGGTGTCGTTTAGTCGGAATTTCGGTAAAGAAGCGGCATTATTGGCAGGTTTGAAATATTCACAAGGCAAGGCCGTCATCGCCATTGACGCTGATTTGCAGCATCCACCCGAATTAATCCCTGAGATGGTCGCCAAATGGCGGGAAGGGGCAAAAATTGTCCACGCCGTCAAACGTAGCCGAAAAACTGATAGCATGGCAAAGCGCTTCGCCGCGTTTGCCATCAATCAAATCATTTCTAGGATGGGCGGCATTAATATTCACAACTCCTCCGATTACAAACTACTAGACCGGGAAATCGTCGATATATTGGTGTATCAATTACCTGAACGGGAGCGGTTTTTCCGTGGGCTTTCCAGTTGGATAGGATTTAGTGAAGAATATATCGAGTTTGATGTATCAGAACGGATTGAGAATGAAAGTAAATGGTCATTCTGGTCCTTGGTGGAATTATCCATCACAGCCTTGACATCCTTCACCAGTGTACCCTTGCGCATCGTTACATTTCTCGGTCTAATGACCTTGATTCTAGGGTTTGCCGTCGCCAGCGAGGCGCTATGGTCTTGGTATCACGGCCAAGCGGTTTCCGGCTTTGCCACCATCATTATTACATTACTGCTAATCGGCAGTTTTATCATGATTAGCCTAGGCATTATTGGCGAATATATTGCCAAAATATATGAAGAAATAAAAGCGAGGCCGCCTTATTTAGTTAAGGCTACGGTGGGGATTGTCGAACGATAAATATCGGCTGGAACAGGACGCAATAGGCAATGCTTATTGACCTGTATAATGGTTCATCAGGAAGATAATATTTATCTGGGTGTCTCAAACGGGTAAGATTGGTTCCACCGCGTCGAAAGCTTGTCACGTGGTACACATGGAACCTGCTGATGACAAACTTCAATCCGATGGTTCTTTGCCAAAATGGTTGGCAGTATCTGGCTATAAGTATTATCAAAGTGATCAACGCTTACCCAAAACCAAGACCACCAGAGAGCGCTCAATGACTTGCAATGATGAGTGGCCCAATAAAGACATTTCATTGCCCTCGGGGCATATGTCTTGACCACTATTAGCATGGGTGTCAATGGCCTTAAGCCAAAGTTGATCCTGTGCGATATTGGGTAAAACAAAGTCTGCACTATGTGGGGTGGGATTAAACAAAATGCATAGTCCTGGCTCACCCTCTTTCACCGCATGGATATGGCAGCCTAAACAGCTATCTGTTTCCCAGTTGGGAGGAATGCCTTGACAGTTGAACCAACTGATTTCATCTGGTTGGTAAAAACGCTCTAAGGATAACAAACGATTGCGTCTACGGAATGCAATCATGCCTTGCACAAACTTAAACAATTCTTGGTTTTCGTGCAGTAATGACCAGTCGAACCATGAAATTTCATTGTCTTGGCAATAGGCATTATTATTCCCGTGCTGAGTGCGCCCAAACTCATCCCCACCCAACAGCATGGGTATCCCGCGAGACAAAAACAGGGTTGCCAACATGTTTTTACATTGTTTAAGCCTGAGACGGCTGAGACCATAATCGTCGGTCAGACCCTCTATACCGTAGTTATAGCTAAAATTGCCATCGCAGCCGTCACGATTTTCCTCGCCATTGGCAAGATTATGCTTATGGTTGTAACTGACAAGATCATTCAGCGTGAACCCATCATGGCAGGTGATGAAGTTGATGCTGTTAATCGGCGCTTTGCCGCTGTGGTCGTAAAGGTCTGCACTGCCGCACAGACGATGAGCCATTATTCCAGTCATGCCTTGGTCGCCCCGCCAGAAGCGACGCACGTCATCGCGGTAATGCCCGTTCCATTCCGACCAGCGCTCGCCGGGGAAGCGGCCAACCAGATATGCCCCGCCGGCATCCCAAGCCTCAGCGATTAATTTGACTTCTCGCAGGATCGGGTCTTCGGCGATTTGCTCCAACAAAGGAGGGTTGGGGGTAAGGTGTCCACTCCTGTCTCTCCCCAAAATGGAAGCAAGATCAAAGCGGAAGCCGTCAACATGCATCTCCACCACCCAATAACGCAAGCAATCGAGGATGAAATTTCGAACGACTGGATGGTTGCAATTGAGTGTGTTGCCGCAACCAGAATAGTTTTTGTAACGGGTTTTATCTTCTTCAAGAATATAGTAAATGCTATTGTCCAAGCCACGGAAACTTAAGGTCGGGCCGGTTTCGTCACCTTCGGCCGTGTGGTTGAACACCACATCCAACAACACCTCAATCCCGGCCTTGTGCAAAGCCTTAACCATAGTCTTGAATTCGTCCACTTGGCAACCGGGATAACGGCGTGTTCCATAGCCTTCATGCGGTGCGAAGAAACCTACGGTGTTATAGCCCCAAAAGTTGACCAGCCTCTCCTTGGTAAATGGATTGACTGCCGTTATTTCATTCGGATTGAATTCCTGCAAGGGCATTAATTCGATGGCATTGACGCCAAGTTCTTTGAGATAAGGGATTTTTTCGATGAGACCCAAAAAAGTGCCGGGGGAAGCAACACCTGAAGAAGGATGGATGGTTAATCCCTTGACATGGGCTTCATAAATAACTAGTTCAGGCCAATGCCGCTTGAGGCGACGGTCATCTCCCCATGCAAAACCATTGTGGATAACTAGGCTCTTGGCAATACTCTGATCCGCTGTATGGAGGAAAGTGGAATCTTGCGCTTGCGCAACGCAGCAATGAATGAAACTCCAAGGTTGCGGACTCGTGATGGCGCTGCTATAAGGGTCTAGCAATATGGCATGAGGGCAGAACAAGTGGCCTTGCTCCGGTGCGTAAGGCCCATCTACCATGAATGCATAGGTTTGACCGCGTCCCGCACTTTTCACAAAAATATGCCAAATGTCCCCGGTACGATTGAGTTGGGGATCTAGCTCTATGATTTGCGAAGCTTGAGAGTCGTCTGGTTTGTTATATAGTAAAAGCGATACGCGATCCGCGTTGCGACTGAACAAAGTAAAATTGACACCACCTTCTTGCGTATAAACGCCTAGGGGTATCGGCGAACCGGTGGAGTAACTAAACGGTGGCTTCATCATCGTTGAAAAGTTGCCTCGCGAAGAATTTCAAGAGCCGCCCTTCAACAAACTATCAAGGCTTATCGCCGAAGGACAATCAAAGATAAGCGCTTATCCTTTGCGACCTTCGTATTTGAATAGTTCAGACGGGTATTAACCGTGCAATATTGAGTTTATCTTACCATGTCACTAGGTCAATTTAAAGCAATCCAATCGCAAAAAATAAAGGCTTTTGACCAAGTATGATGAAAAAAAGGGAGATGGGTCGAATTGATTGCATAGGTAAGAGCGTCCCATGGCCGCGATGTCTGGTTGACATGAATTCCTGCAATTATCGCGGTCATGGACCGCTCCTACGATTTAACCTGATAAATCATCAAAAAAAGGATGGAAGCCTGTTGCTTCCATCCCATCATTACACGCAGTCATCTGACCCAAGCGGGTATTGAACTCTTCGATTTAAAGGTCCGGGCAGAGTTGTTTACCGATAAGGTTTGAAAAGCTGGCAAAAACTTGCAGCAACACACCCATGATGGCCAACGCCAACCAGCCAAAAATCACGAAACCATAGTGCAGTGGGGCGACAAACAATTCTTCCATGAACCAGAAGGTGTGACCCCACTCGTTCAAACCGACATTAGGCAGGATCATAAACGGGCCAGTCACAGCAATTAGGTAAGGCAACGACAATCCATCACTCCAATAAGGTAAGCGGGTTTTCGCATAAAGGAATGAAGCGCCGCCCGTGATGATGTAGATCGGGTAACTCAGGTAGAACTCAATAATGTGCGACGGGGTGAAGTCAGTGTCGCGCACGATGGTTTGATGCCAAGTGCCATCTTGCTCGGTGAAATAAGAAGCGCCCCAGTAAATGGCCCACGCATAAGCGAATAACCAAACCATATGCGTCAAATTGCGGCGCAATTCTTCGCGTGGTGTCAATGCGGACAAGTTACGGTCACGAGTTTTCCAAATGTAACCCCATAGTATTGATGCGGTGACAATTTCCAACACGATTTCGATATAGAGGAAGTTCATCCAATAAGTTTCGAATTCCGGCGCAAAGGAGTCGAGTCCAGCAGACCAGCCATAGACGCCCTCATACCAGCGAACCCATGCATAGAACACGGTGTAAATCGTAAAAGCAAAAGCCAACCACTTCACATTTAAGAGCGGTTCCTCTTTGACACTTACATTGCCAATTGTCGTTGCAGCCATAATTAAAACCTCCAATAGTGTGGCTCAAAGGCCATATTAAAATTATTGCCGACCATTCTAAACTAAATTGCCCAAGACAGTATTCCCGTCTTGGGCAATCGGTAACAGACGCATGTGATTTGTACTAGGTGAGCGGAGTAGTCCGATCACCCAGATTTTTTCACTTACTTGCTGATGACGCCAGCGTCAACAGCTTCGCACAGTTCCTTGCCAATCAGATTGGAGAAGCTGGCGAATACTTGCAGCAGAACGCCCATGATCGCCAAGGCCAACCAGCCGAAGATCACGAAGCCATAGTGCAGC
>CAIWDB010000361.1 GCA_903911305.1 uncultured Methylococcaceae bacterium
ACGTTCAAATTCTGCTTTCTTCCAAAACGGTTCCGCCTTAGTCTTGGCTTCGCTATGCAGTTTGGCAAAGTCGATGCGCCAGGCTTGGGCGTTTTCCTCCCGATTGTTCCACCAGGCTAGGCAGTCGGCAAATTCTTCATAGTGGATAGGGGCGGTTTTGCTGTACTTTTTGCGGCCTTCCGGCGGGGGCAGTTCGTAGTACCAGATGTCCCGCGTTGGGCCTTGCCGGTCGAAGAAAATCAGGTTCGCGGGGATGTCGGTATAGGGCGCGAACACGCCTTGAGGCAAGCGGACAATGGTATGCAAATTGAACTCGCGCAATAGTTCTTCCTTGATTCGTGCGCTAATGCCATCGCCAAACAAGGTGCCGTTAGGCACGACCACGGCGGCGCGTCCGCCGTAAACGCTGCCATGACCGGGGCGTTTGAGTTTGCGCATGATGTATTGGAGAAACAGCAACGCGGTTTCTGCCGTTTGCTTGTCGGGCGGAAAGTTGGCTTTGATGCCGGTTTCCTCTTCCCCGCCGAACGGCGGGTTGGTGAGTATCACGTCCACCCGCTCGCGGTCGCCTATCGCGGTGATTTTCTTCCCGGCCAAAGTATTGCCATAGTCGATTTGCGGGGCTTCCAGACCGTGCAACAGCAAGTTCATTTGCACCAGCATATATGGCAAAGGTTTGGCTTCCTGTCCAAACAGGGTTTGGTTTTGCAGCCGGTTACGGTCTTCTGTGTTCTGCACTTGTTGACTTAGATGCTCATACGCCTCGACAAGGAAACCGCCGGTTCCACAAGCCGGGTCAAGCAAGGTTTCCCCTAGCTTGGGATCAACCACAGCGACCATGAAGCGCACCACGGGCCTTGGGGTGTAAAACTCGCCGGAATCCCCAGACGCATCGCGCATTTCCCGCAACATGGATTCGTACAGGTGCGAGAGGGTATGAATTTCCTCGCTGGAATTAAAGTGGATGCCGTTAATTTTGTTGATAATGTCGCGCAGAAGGCTACCGCTTGCCATGCGGTTTTGGACACCTTTGAAGACATTCGCAATCACATCACGGCGGGTGTCTTTTTCGCCTTGCTCGGCAAGTCCGCGTAGGTATTTGAACAAACCCGGTTTGTTGACAGATAAACCGTCAGCATGGGAAAACGTCGCCGCGTCTTGGTTGATGAATTCCAGCAAGTCATCGCCGCTGATGCCGTTGGATGCCGCAGCCCAATCGCGCCAGCGGTAAGGTGCTTCGATGATGGGCTGGTATTTCCGCCCGTCCAAGGCTGCATCCTCTTCGTGGCGGGTTTCCAAGTCATCGAGGAACTTGAGGAACATCACCCAAGTGAGCAGCGGGAGGCGGTCAGCATCACCGTTCAACCCCTTGTCTTTGCGCAACGTGTCACGGGCCGACTTGATGAGGGAAGACAGTTGTTGGGCTGTGGTCTGTTGCGGCTTGGCTTTACGGCTTGGCTTGGGTTTGGGTGCTTGAGTCATTCGATTGGTTTGGCGTTATTGATAGAGTGCCGCTTGGAATTGGCCTATGGTTTGCCGCATGGACTCTATGCCGCCAAAATGACGGTTGGCGATTTCGCCGGGTAGCCCAAAACGGTCGAAAGGCGGCGATTTGATTAGACCGGACAGGTCATTGAATTGGATCACGCCACGCTCGATGTATTTGTCCAACAGCAGTGCCAGAATTTCCTTGGCGGTGTCGCTGTGGGTGGTGAACAAATCAGGATGTTTCCGCTTGGCCCTGGCTGCCCGTTCGCGCCGGGTCAGCAGTGGGGTATTCCAAGCCAGATGGCAAATCAGGTCGAACGGGTCGGCATCTGCTTCTCCACTGGCGGCGGCGAGTTCATCAAAGTCAATGCCACGTTTTGCCAGTTCGCGCAGTGCCTCAACGCGGGTGTCCGTGCTTGACCAAGCCGTGCGGAATTCTTCCGGCGACGGATACATGGAGCGCATCATCCGCCCGGAATAGTCGGTATATTTAACCACTTGCAGCTTTTTGCCGTCGGTGTCCAAGTCATACACCAGATGGCCGATAATCTCGACTTCGCCGCCATCCACATAATATTTGCGCGGCGGCTGGGGTGGTGGGTCAGGTGGAAGTGGGGGTTCTGGGGGAATATCCGGCGGATCAGGCGTTTCGCCCGGTTCTGGCTCAGCCTCTGGTGGGTCGGCATCCTCCGAATCTGTGTCTTCATCTTCCGCTTCCGGTTTTTCAACAGTCACCGAAACCGTTTCGCCGTCTTCGTCGATCACCGTTTCGTCGATGGTTTCCGGTTCGCCGTCGAAATCCTCGTCGGCGAAATGACGGGTTGCCGTGCCGGTGTAGTCGATGATGTTAAAGAATTCTTTGCCGTAATCGACATTGAGCCGCGTACCGCGCCCTATGGTTTGCTTGAATTCGGGAAGCGAACCGATGACACGGGCAAGCACTACGTTC
>CAIWDB010000362.1 GCA_903911305.1 uncultured Methylococcaceae bacterium
AATCACTAGGCCATCAGTATGATTTTGGTTAACGCGGTAAGGCGCAATGGTAGGGTGCATTAGCGTTTTGGCGTATTGCGCCGTATGTTGATTCTACCGATGTCGTGCAATACGGCTTTTTCGTATCGAGTTCTACATGTTGTATCATGCATTATGAAACTCGGATAACGTATTATTCTAATGAACATCCCTGTTATTTATCTGGATACATGCAGCATACAGCGTCTTTTGGATGACAAGTCACAGCCGAGAATTTATTTGGAAGCAGAAGCTATTTTGGCTGTCTTACAATTAGTGGAAGCTAAAGAACTTGAATTGCTGTCTTCAGATGTACTTGGGTATGAAATATCTAAAATTCCAAGTATCAATCGTCAATCAGAAGCCAAAGCACTCTTGAAGCTTTCGTCAAAAAATGCGCCTGTAAAACCAAGTACCAAAGCACTGAGTGAGCAAATTATAACCATTGGCGTTAAGCCATTTGATGCTTTAAATGCAGCGGTTGCCATTGAAAACAATGTTCGATTTTTCTGCACTTGTGATGACAAATTGCTTAAAAAACTACGATCTTTAGATTTTAGAGATAATACTAAATTTGTATCTCCACTTGAATTAATAGTTGAGGTGACTACATGAATGCCGTAATCAAACCTATAGCCTTAATCAATGAAAATGCCACGAATATTTTAATTAAAGAAATGGGTGTAGTCGATACCATCCGGTTTATTAATCAGTTTACCACAGGACATGGAAATTATACGGAAGAGCGAAGAAAGATGGTCGATACCATGACACTAGATGAGATTATTTCTGGTATTGAGGCGATGAATAAGGCATAACATTTGAATTCCATTTTAGATTATTTCGCTAATCAGAAACCATCATGAAACACCGCATAGACCCTAAGATAGATTGCGTATTCAAGGCATTGCTCGGCTCGGTGGGAAACAGCATTCTACAGGTGCATTTCCTCAAAGCGGTATTGGTTGACGATTTGACAGCACTTACCATCGAAGTGTAAGCAAGACAACCTATACGAAGTGGTACGACAAAATCCTTAAAATGTTTCTGCCTTAATGATAAGGTTTGTGTATGAGCCAAATTATTCCATACAGCCAACGCTTCGAACGAAACATCCGACTCACGCATCATGTGCGCGACCGAATGAAAAAACGAGGGGTATTTGAGGCGATGTAAATTGACTTGATCGAAACAGGAGAATTAAGCCATGCTACCGCTTCTGATTTTTGGATATTCAAACATTACAGCGATAGAGCGGATAATTTGGTTTTGCTCTGCGATATTATTGACCCAAGCGGTTATTGTTAAAACTGTTATGGTAGATTGGCGATTAGAGGAGGATAACCCATGAAAATGAGCTACGACCCCGAGGACGATATCCTTGTTATTGAATTTAACAAAGAAAATATAGTCCGCGATATTTCCCTGAACTGGAATGTCAATGTCGGCATGACAGCACAAGGCATCGGTGAAATTGTTATCCTAGATGCGAAAAAGGCAGGGCTGTTACCTATCGAAATGGGCGATGAGTTGCGAGCGGCATGAGTTTAATGCTATGGCTTGCATCCATTAAATTGAATCTCGCAAATCTTCAATGAAACACCGCATAGACCCCAAGATAGATTGCGTATTCAAGGCATTGCTAGGCTTGGTGGAAAATCACAATCTGCTGGTGCATTTCCTCAATGCGATATTGTATGTTTAACCGCTCCTACGTTACTCGGAGCATCCGAGGCTGGATTCCCGTGCCGGTGCATGGGAGTCATCACATGATGAATGTTTGGAATAATTGAAACTTTTTTGGAAGGAGAAGCAATGCAATCCGATGCCCAACTGCTAAATAGGATCAGCGTGGATAGTGAAAC
>CAIWDB010000363.1 GCA_903911305.1 uncultured Methylococcaceae bacterium
AAAAGGAATAAAAAAGCATGAAAGTAGTGGTGATGAATTTCTCCGGTAATGTGGGTAAAACCACGGTCGCCGGTCATTTGTTGAAGCCCAGGATGGGGAATGCGCCGATCTTTTCGGTCGAGTCGATCAACGTGGATGCGTCTGCGGACGGGCTGGATGTGGAGAAGATGAAGGGCAAGAAGTATGGGAATTTGGTGCAGGAGTTGATGAAGCTGGATGATGCAATTGTGGATGTGGGCGCGTCGAATGTGGAGGAGTTCATCAAGTTGATGCAGCAGTACGACAGTTCGCATGAGGAGTTCGATTATTTTGTGATTCCGGTGGTGAAGGAGAAGAAGCAGCAAGCGGACACGATCAATACGATTCAAGCCTTGAAAAGGCTTGGCATCGCGAAGAACAAAATCAGGGTGGTATTTAACAAGGCGGAAGTCGATGACGAGATCGAGGAGGAATTCCAGTCCATCCTAGGGTACGCCAACCAAGAAAAGTCATTTCTCGCAAACCCCAAGGCGGTGATTCATGTCAACGAGGTGTTTGAACGGATGAAGGAGGTTGGCAAGTCTCTGGGTGACATTACCGCCGACGAGACCGATTACCGGGCGAAGCTGCGAGAGGCGAAGGACGATGACGAGAAGGATCATTGTGTCCGCATGGTGGCGTTGAAGCGTTTGGGGGTTACGGCTAATAAGAATCTGGATGCGGCGTTCAGTGCCATTTTCAATTAGGCAACGATTGATCTGTTCATGCTGGCAAGTTTAAGGATTTTCAATGAATGCGCCCCGACCGAACACGACCCGCGAGATTCTGATTGCCGAAGTCTTAGGCGAGCTTGACGGCCTTCTCGCCCGTGTCGAGGCGTTGCCGGATAAAGTCGGCAGTGCCGAGCGGCGGATGGCGGTTACGGTCGAGGCGCTGGCCGGTGCAAGCGACCAGTACCGGATGGCGGTCACGGCCTTCAACGAGGAAGCCAAGCGGGATTTGACGGAATACCTTGAACGCAAGGCCAGCCAGATCGCGGCAAAAACCGTCGAGGAACAACGGGCCGCAATGCAGGAATCGGCGCGACTGGCGTTTCGGTCGGAGGCATCGGACAAGGCGGCAAGCCTGGGCGTTGCCTTGGGCCATGCTGCCAAGGAAATCAAACAGGCTAGGTGGTCAAGATTGTTTGAACATGCCTTGACTGCCTTGCTTACGTCAATGTTTACCGCTGGTTTGGTTTATGGGATTTTTAAACATCACTAAATCCTTGTTTTCATAGCGTGTATCGGGTGTCCGTTGGCTATGGGTTATTTTCGCTTAGGCGAAAATGTTATTGTCGTTTGTTGGTTTGAAGTCCGATGCAACGAAAATATACGTTAAGCTGGTTACATATAGTGTCGTTTAAATGTACCCCTAGATGAGCGCAATCTAGCAGATTAAACAACTGATGTATATTTTGTAGTTTTCATCGTTGTGTCCATTGTTGGGGTGTATAATGGGCTGTAAGCCGCGAAAAACAATGGGTTTTACAACATAGATAGTTCAACTCATCTGTCTAATGTTTTCAAGCTACCCTTGCGCGCCTAGGTAGCAACATCAAAGGTTTCACTGTAATGCTTGATTTAGAGACAGCGAAGCGAGTCAAAGACGCGGTGTACATGCAAAAATTCCATCTGCTAGTTGGCGCTGGAATTTCTTTGAACTCGACAAACCAACGCGGGCATAAATTGGCCTCACCTGAAGATCTTCGGGTTCAGTTATGCCAGGTCACAGAAGCTAGGTCAAATTCACCTCTGTGGCGCGTAGCTGGATATCTTAGCGACGAGCAGACTGAGCAATATATTACTACCCCTTATTTAGGTTGCAAAGCTGGCCTGACCGCCAAATCCATAACTTCTCTAATTTGGAAATATATATTTTCACTAAATGTCGATGATGCGCTTGAGAACGCATTCGAACATAACAGCAATCGCTTGCAAACGTGTGTTCCGGTAAACTACTCGAAAGAGTTCGAGTTATTCCGAAATCCGCAACAAGTCCCTATCATCCACGTACATGGCTTTGTCCGAGAGCCGCACGAAAAATATGTATTCTCAATGCAGGAATACGCAAGAGTTCAGCGAAGTATAAATCCTTGGATACATCTCCTTTCAAATCTTATTCTGTCAGAGCCATTCATTATCGCGGGAACTTCGCTTTTTGAGCCAGACATAGAATATTTTATTGCGAGTCGTACACATCAATCGAACGTAAAGTCACGGGCACCATCTATTTTGGTTGAACCATCACCTGATGCGGGAACCAAGAAAGATTGCGAACGCTTTGGCCTAGTGCTTGTTGAATCAACACTTGAGGAGTTTATTGAGTGGATTGTTAATAAATTCGGTCTTTGCCCAAATCCATCGGAGCTTCTCAGTCCTCAATCAAAACCCAGAATAGTCGGGATTCCATCGAAACTAACGATGGCTGCGTTTTGGACAGATTTTTCGTTTGTCACTCGACCAATCGATGCAGATCAAACCCAAACGCCGTCTCAGCAAGCATCCATATCACCATTTCTATTCGGTCGTCAGCCTTCATGGGACGACATCTGGCGCAATCTGGACGTTCCGCTTTTCGCGCAATTGGAACTAATAGATGAATGTCGTCGTTGGCTTGGCTCATCAGACCGTCAAGAAATTATCTGTCTGACCGGACAAGCGGGGGCAGGGAAGTCAACAACACTGAAGCGTGTGGCTGCCGAAATATCGGAGCGCGACTTTCAAGTATTTTACTTAAAGACATCAGATGGTATAGATATTAATGCCGCAGCCGAATATCTAGGGTGCGTAACCGACCCAATACTGATCATAGTTGACAGTCTTGCTGAATTTTCTGACGAGATAAATTTATTACTTAGGAAGTTAAGTGATCATAAACGCATTCTGGTCTTATCGGCAGAAAGGTCTTATCGGAAACAAAATATAAAAAACGTAATTCATGAAATAAATATTGTTTACTTTGATAGCCAAAAATGGCGATACGAAGAACGTAGATCACTAGTTGAAAACTATATAAATAGAGGACTAGTAGGTCAAACAAATGCAGATGTAATAAAAAATCCTGAAAGATACGCTCGTCAACTAGAAAATAATTTCGCTGCGGAGGCGATTTGTCGAATACTGAATGATTTTAGTCCTCTGGCTAGAATTGCGCGATCACTTTGGAATGATTCGTCAGAATCTCTTCGACATCCCTATCTTGCGGTAGCGTTAGCTAACTACTGTACACCTATTGGGGTGCGCAAGCTGATACTTACATCAGCATTCGATAATGTCGATTTTGATAAACTTGTGGCGCAAGATTTACCGCTACGCATATTCTTCCATGCTGATGACCCAGAGTTTTTAGTTCCGGCTAGCAATACATTAAGTGTCTTGCTCGTCGAGCAAGCGGCTACAGACAAGGCTCAATTGCTTCTTGATATATTTACTAGACTAGGAAATGCACTTGCACCCTACGTTACGCGATCAACTATTCGGCAACACACAGCCGAGTCCAAGCTAGCTGGTCGGTTATTTGACGCTGATGATACAGTAATTAAATTACTCGGAAATGTCGGCCAGTTGTTCTATGAACAAACGCACGAACTGTGGAAGTGGAATAGTCGCTACTGGGAGCAGCGTGCGCTATATGTTGCGCATACTGATCTTGATCTGGCGCTACGCTATGCTCGACATGCCGTATCGATTGAGAGACACCCTTTCCCAATGACAACGCTCGCCCAATTACTGTTCCGTGCGGCACATAATAGGTTTGCCGGAATAGACACCTACTTTGCCGATGCCATCAAGCTGATGAATGAGACGTTTCAGATCGAATCGAAATGGGAGAGAGGCCGAACGAAAACTGCGTTTCGAGTTGTTATGAATGGAAGCTTGGACTACATTAGTTGCGGTGGAAAGCTATCGAGTCGCCAACACAGTTTTTTAGCTCGGATTGCCGCTGACGTACAAAAGGAATACTCAGACTACGCCGATCTAGTTGCCAAGGCGGTCGAGTTGTCTAAATACTTACAAAGTAACAACACGGTTTAACCGTAGACGTTAACTAACCCATCGCTCAACCAGCCTCCAAATGTTAGCTTTAATACAGACTAAACAAAACGATACGAAGTGTCTAGTCCCCGATGATTGAAAAAACTGCTTTTGATTCATTTTCGCCTACGCGAAAATAATACTATTTCATTTGGTAAGCCGTTCAAGCCAAAGCCCGGAAAGTGAAGCAAGATCGCCATTATCGGCGGAGCGAAGCGCATTGAAATAGGCTGCTTTGGCGGGTTCGTCGTCTGCCGCTGGATTGATCGGCGGCAAGCCTAACTTGTAGCACAAGGCGACTAATAAAATACGCCCTACCCTTCCATTGAAATCCTTGAATGGGTGTATCCACTGGAAGCGCCAATCTACCCAGGCCAACAACTCGGCAATGGATTCTAAGCCAGAAACGTGGCGCATCCGTTCCGCCAAGTCCAAGCAAAAATTGCTGACGTGAATGGGTACATTGAAGCCCTGTGGTGGCATGTGTGTTCCCACTTGAACATCTGTATGGCGAAAACTACCCGCCCAATCGGGGAACAACTCACCGGCAATATTTTGGTGGATGCTACGAATCCAATCCGAGTCGATCATGATGCTTTCTGGCGCATAATCAAGCAAAGCATCAAGGCATTGGGCTATGTTCACTGCCAAGCGTTCGGCGACGGCACTGTATGGTAACGGCCCGGTTGCCGTGTTCAGTTCTCGTGTTGCGTCTTGGGGTTGGGTTGTTTGAGCAATTGCGCCAGACGTTCCGGGTTGACCGGCTCGTTTTCCATCGCCATCGAGTTCAGGGTGAACGTCAGAATCTCCCGACGATAGGCTTCCCGCCGGCTGTCCGGGTCGCTGTGGCTGGCTCGCCATTGCATCAGTCGCTGTTCCGCCTGTTGAATCTGTTGGGGTGTCATTGGTTTTCTCCGCTTGGTTTGCATTACAGGGCGGTGTCGCTTTCATGTTTCCTCATTTTGCTACTCAAACCCTCTCGGCAGTCTGCTAATAATATTGCTTAATATAGGCATAAGCCCGGTCAAACAAATCCTGATCTTTCAGCTTGTATTTCAAATAGAGGATATCACGCAAGGCTTTCTGGACTAGGCGTTCTCCTTGTGTGGTGTATTGCCAAGTAGGAAAGCGCACTTTCTTCACAATGTCGTCAATGTCCGTCACGATGCGCTCGACGATGATGTGGGTATTTTTACCTTTGGCTTCTTTGAACAATTCCGTCAACGCTTCTTTTGCCCGGTCGCGTTCCTCCACCGGATCGACATCCTTTTCGGCTTCGACGACTTCTTTTGCCAGTTCGAGTATTTCCTTCAAAAATTCCAAGCTCGTTAGTAAGCCTTGTTCATGGCGTTCTTTGATCTTTTCCAACCGCTCACCCAATGCGGTGAACTTGGGGTTGCCGATATGTTTGCGCAGACGGGCCACCAATTTGATTTCAACTTCCTTGGCGCGTTTGCCGGCGTCGATGTCTTGTAGAATTTCCTCCAGTACACCGGCATCCAACACCAAGGTTTCAATGTCATCGCGCACAGATTCCAGATGGACATTATCATTGATGAGTTCGACCGTCTTTGCGCCAAGGGCATGCCAAAGCAGTCTGCCGTTGCCGCTGGGCGGTTTGACCGATTCATACACTTGGGTCAACCACTTGTAATCGGTCTCGTAAGGACTCAGCACCGGATCGGGTGACAACGCCTCCCAGATCGTACCCAAAACCGAATACTGCGCCGCAAATTTGTCCCTTGCCTCATTGTTTGGCAAACACTGCTGGGCAGCCATCAGCCCTTCATAACCGCCAACGCTACGATCCACGCCAACAAAGAAAGCCAAACACGCTTGCATCTGCATCGGTAGTGCCTTGCGCAGTTCTTCAATATTGCTGACGACCTGCTGCACGGCTTTTTCGTCGAAATTCAAGGCCCGCGCCACATCGTCAAAGATGCCGATGTAATCAACGATCAAACCATGGGTTTTTTCCTGTCCAAAGGTGCGATTAGTGCGGCAGATGGCTTGCAATAGGTTATGATCCTTCATCGGTTTGTCGAGGTACATTACCTGCAAGATAGGCGCATCGAAGCCGGTCAGCAGTTTGCTGGTGACGATGACAAACTTTAGCGGGTCGGACGTGTTGCGGAAGCGGTCCAGCAGCTTTTCCTCGGCATCCTTATCGCGGACATGCTCTTTCCATTCCGGCGCGTCATTCTGCGCCGCGCTCATGACGATGGCGCTGGCTTCGGGTCCAACCAATTCGTCCATCACGGCCTTGTAGAGTGCGCAGCATTCCCGGTCGAAAACCACCACTTGAGCCTTGAAACCATTCGGCTCAACTTTTGTGCGGAAGTGTTCAACAAGATGGCCCACCACGGCGCGAATGCGCTCCGGGTTTTTCACCAAGATTGCCATTTTAGCGGCACGTTTGGCGAGATCGTCACGGTCTTGTTCGCTTAAATTTCCGGTGATCTGTGCATACGCCTCGTCAATGGCGGCTTTGTCTATCCTCAGCTTGACCGATGGCGCTTCAAAATGCAGCGGCAATGTGGCCTTGTCGCGGATGGAATCTTGATAAGTGTAGCGACTGAGATAGCCTTTTTCGTCTTCGTCCGCGCCAAAGGCCCAGAAGGTGTTTTTATCGGCGCGGTTGATCGGTGTGCCAGTCAGTCCGAACAGGAAGGCATTTGGCAAGGCGTTGCGCATCTTGCGGCCTAGGTCGCCTTCCTGCGTCCGGTGGGCTTCGTCCACCAGCACGATGATGTTTGAGCGTTCATTGAGCCTACCGTCCGCCTCGCCGAATTTGTGGATGGTGGTGATGAGCACCTTGCGCACATCCTGCCCAAGCAGCGTTTGCAGTTCTTGGCGCGTGGTCACGCCAACCATGTTCGGTACGTCGGTGGCATTGAACGTGGCGGTGATTTGGGTGTCGAGGTCGATGCGGTCCACCACAATCAACACAGTGGGGTTGCCCAGTTTCGGGTGCATCCGCAATTTCAACGCGGCAAAGACCATCAATAGCGATTTGCCGCTACCTTGGAAATGCCAGATCAGCCCCTTTTTTGGATAGCCTTTCACCACGCGATCCACGATCTGGTTAGTCGTGAAATATTGCTGGTAACGGCAGATAAGCTTAATGCGGCGGTGTTTCTTGTCGGTGGCAAAGACGGTGAAGTTTTGTAGAATGTCGAGCACAACCTCGGGCCGGAGCATGTTGGCGACAGCCGCCTTGACGTGGTGAAGCTGGCCTTCCTCTTGGTTTTCATCGTCGCGCCACGGACCCCACATGTCGATGGGCATGCGGATGGAGCCATAGCGGTAATAGCGGCCCTCGGTGGCGAAGGAAAACACATTCGGCACGAACATGGCCGGTGCTTGCTTCTCGTAAATCTCGTTTACTTGGAATGCCCCGTCGAACCAGGTCACCGCGCTGCGCGTTGGTGTCTTGGCCTCGCCGATGACCAGCGGTAAACCGTTGACGACAAACACCACGTCAAAACGCTTTTCCACCGCCCCGGCTTGGTAAACCCACTGGTTGCACACCGTCAGCCGGTTGTTGGACGGTTCGGTGGCATCCACCAAGCGCACAGTGACATGTTCGCCGTGTTGACCGAATGGCATGGTCTTCTCGCCCCGCAACCAAGCCATGAAATTCTCGTTGGCCCGCACCAAGCCATCGGCCTGTACGGAAAGGATACAGGCGCGAAGCGTGTAGATTACCTCGTCGGCGCGGTCAGGTTGGGCGGCAATATCTGGGTTGAGCCGGATGAGTGCCTCGCGGACCCAAGTTTCCACCATCACGTCACCGTGTTGGCGTGGTATTTGGGCGGCGGGAAGGTAATCCCAATGGACTGGCTTGAATTCCCCGCCCAGCGAACCGCCCCAGCAGGGTTGGTTTTCGCGTAGATTCTTGCCGCCTGAATTGCCGATTTTGGACACCGCGTCCAGAACCATCTGTTCGACGGTGTTGGATTCGTTGAAGCTCATTCCACTACCTCCCAATGCCCACCTTTGTCCGGGCCGATGCGCCGGATTTGGCCTTGCGTTTTCAATTTCTCGATTTGTTTCTTGAATGCCCGAAATGATTTTCTAGGAACTTTTCAGTGAACTTTTCTGGGAACCTTCCGCCGACATATTCTCTGCTTCCCGGCAAACAAGATATTCGGAAGCTCAGAAATTTGGCAGACCCGCTTGGTATTGCTCATTCGTGTAAAGCGGCTGCCACCAAATCAGTTTTCGAAAAGTCATCGCCTTTGAATAACAAAGGCTCGTCGCGAAGTTTGGCGAGTGCGTAGGAAAAACAATCGCCGAAATTCAGTGAGGCGGGATTTCGCCCTTTGCCAAAGCGTAACCATGCCTCATAAGCTGCTCTCGCCATGGATTCGTCGCAGGGAACGATTTCAACCCCTAAGCGGGTGACCAATTCGTGGAATAGCCCGTAACCCTGCATACCCCGGCGACCGGTAACCACCTGTGCGGCTTCCAGCCAGGAAGGTGCAGACATGCGCAATTCGTCAGCATCATGTAACGCATGGGCGAACAGCGGCGCATCGGGTTCCTCCAGCAAGATTGCCATTAAAGCCGAGGTATCAACCACCAAAGGCCCGGCCATTAGGCAGGAATTCCATTTTCATCATAGCCGATAATCTCCTCATCGCTACGCTCATCAAGCACAGGAAGTGAGGAAAACCGATGCGCAATCGCCATGATTTCCTCAACCGATGGTTTGGCTAGTGGTGCGGCGTTTTGCTTGCGCAAACTTTCCAGTACGGCAATCGCCTCTTTGTTGACGGAACGATGATGTGCTTCCGCCTGTTGTTTCAGCCAGCGATGCAATTCATCAGGTACGTCTCGTAGTGTCATGGTTGCCATCTTTTATTTACCTCGCGTCATAGTGATGACATTATGACATCACTTAATCCATGCCGCATATGCTATACGACAAACCCGGCGCGGAGCCGTCATCCGCCACTCCCAACAAAATCACCCCGCCCTCGGAATTGGCAAACGCCGCCATCTCAGCCGCCAGCGCATCGGCGTTGGTCACGTCCTGCTTGAACTGGCGGCGGCTGTCTTCGCCTAGGGCGATCTGGGATTTGATATTGGATCTGGTGAAGCTCATGTCTGACCTCCTATCAGTATCTCTACAAGCTCGGCCTGTAGTTTTGAAAGGTAGCTCAGGTGGCATTCTCCTGTTCGTTTTAGTTCCTCAAGAGATTTCAATATCGCACCAATACGATGTTGTTCCTCAAGCGGCGGTTTCGGGAAACGAAGCGACTTAAACTCAGTAAGTGAAACACGCATTCTTCCACCGGAAATGATGATGCGGCTTATTGCATTGCGTCCGAAAGCTGAGTTCAATAAGCCTGCAAGGAAGTGAAAATCTGTATCCTCGTTTGGTCTAATTCGAATCACATCCTGCGTTACGATGGACATTTCTCTCAGCAGATATGGGGAAGCATCGCAAGGTGGTTCACCAACTTTCGCAACCAAAACATCGCCATATATTACATTGCAGAAGTTTAAGGCTTGCGCCTTCTCTGGAGTTACACATACAGTAGAAATTCGAATGTATCTTCCCGGTTTAATGTCCCTTACATAGATAACTGGAATACCCTCTGGCTGGAGTTCTGATGTCAAAAGGTCACTTCCAAATGGACCATTAACGATCCCTTTTTCACTTGCAAAACTGACCAACGGTACAATTTTCCAAGTCTTCGGTATCAGCCCCATTTCCGTGGGTTTGCTGTCTTCTTTTGAAAAATCCACAAAACTATCGGTTTTTTTAATGCCTCGCGTGAAAAGTATTTGGCTAAGAGCATTTGTATAGATTTGATGGGACAAAAGCATTGACAAATGCGCCTCGGAATCCACATCCACCCCCCAAAGCACCTCCGAAATCCGTCGTTGCTGTTCAATGGGCGGAATCTCGTATTCCTCATTTTTGAGCGTCGTCCAACTAATAGTGGGCGAGAGCGAACCGACAGAAATCTCCATGGCCCGGTTCATGAACTTGTCGCTCATCATCAAAAACGGCAGGAATTCGGGCAGTATCACATCCGGCTTGGCTCGTATTACCATTGAGTGGGCCGAACAGATGCCGCCAAACTCCGCCACGACCAGTTTGCGCTGGTAGGCGCGGCGACGGCCAAAGATGATGTCGCCCTTGCTGAAACGTAGCTTGGTGCCGATGACATCGCTACCCTTACCCCAACGGCGCAGATGCAAGCTTTGCGGGTCTAAATGTTCCAGCCCGACGTAAATCTCATCCGCCGCCTCCGCTGGCTCGGCGCGTGTCGTTACGTTGTGCGCAAAAGCTCCAAACGGCAATCTCTTCCATCCTTTTCGGTCAAACAGGCTGACATTTGCAACGCCGTTCAAGGTTTCATCCAAAGTTGGCAGCTTAAGATCTGGCAATATGGCACTTAAGGACTCCGCCACGGCCTTGCGCGAGACAAGCCAAGCGTCAAGCGCTTGCGCTAGGCTGTCCGCGTGGTAATCCGCCTGCCCTTCATGCGTAGCCAGCGCCCCGGACGGGGTTGGCGCGGCGATATACAGCGGGATATTCAAGCTACCGCCTTTGGCGCGAATCTCCTCCAAGGTGGCAACACAGGTGAAGCCGGGTTCGTTGGCGAACTGTTCGTAGACTTGGACAATGCGCTGGATGTGGTCGTCGGTCAGGAAGCTTTGGGCGCGTTCGCGGGTGACCTCGCCCACGGCATTGATGAATAGGATTTTGTTCCGCCGCGCTCTTGGCTTGGCGGTGCGGCAGATGACGACACAGGCTTCCATCGGCGAGTTGTAGAACAGATTCGGGCCTAGGCCCAGCACACATTCGATCAAATCCGTCTCAATCAATTTGCGGCGCATGTCGGCTTCTTCTTGGCGGAATAACACGCCATGCGGGAACAGGATGGCGCAGCGGCCTGTTTTACCCTCACCCCCAGCCCCTCTCCCGGCAACGGGCGAGGGGGGAGATAAGCTGCTTAAGATATGCTGCCAAAAGGCATAGTCGGCGCGGCCTTGCGGCGGGGTGCCGAAGCAGTTGCGGCCCCACGGGTCGGCGGCGAAGGCGGTGCGGTTCCATTGCTTGATGGAATATGGCGGATTGGCGAGTACCACGTCAAATTGCATCAACCGGTCGCCTTGCACGAATTTTGGTTCGGCCAAGGTGTCGCCGCGTTCAATGCGGAAGTCTTCGATACCGTGCAGGAAACAGTTCATCCGGGCAATGGAGGAAGTCATCAAATTGCGCTCCTGTCCGTACAAACGGACATTTCGCCATTCCTTGCCCTGTCGGCGCAAATGGGCAATGGCGGAGAGCAACATGCCGCCGGAGCCGCAAGTGGGGTCGTAAATGCTCTCGCCGGGTTGCGGTTGGAGCATTTCGGTCATCAGGTGGACGACGGTGCGGTTGGTGTAAAACTCTGCGGCGGTGTGGCCGGAATCGTCAGCAAATTTCTTAATGAGGTATTCGTAACCCTGCCCTAGCTCGTCCTCGGGCAGATTGGCGATGGATAGTTCAAGCTTGCTGAAATGCTCGACCAAATCACGCAGCATCGCATCAGGTAGGCGGTCTTTGTTGGTCCATTGGGCATCGCCGAAGATGCCATAGAGCTTGTCGGGGTTGGCGGTTTCGATGGCGCGTAATGCCGTTTGCAAGGCCCGACCGACATTTGACGCAGCTTGGCGCACTTCGCGCCAATGGGCTTCTTGTGGAATTTGGAAGCGGTGGTTTTCTGGGTAGGCGGCATAGTCAGCATCACCGCCTGACTCGGCCAAGGCTGCTTGGGTTTCCTCATCAAACACATCGCACAGGCGTTTGTAGAACAGCAATGGAAAGATGAATTGCTTGTAGTCGCCCGCGTCGATGGTGCCGCGTAGCAGTACCGCCGCACCCCAGAGGTAAGATTCGAGTTGTTGTTGGGTTATTTTCATGAATTCACATAAACCGACTCGGTTTTGAAAACCGAGTCGGTTTTTTCCTTTAGATTCGAATCATAGGCATTCATTGCATGTTTGACATCTTCTTCCAATTCGTCGGGTTCCATTTGTATCGGAGACACGACGAACCGGCCTAGCTCATAAAGAAAATCGACCCGTGGCATTGTGGCTAACCGTGCGGCTTGGCCCGAAGTCAGTTTTCCAGTCTCAAAAAGCTTCACCGCCATTGCCAACAGTGCTTCACGCTCCAATACGCTATCAGACATAATCAGGGTTTTTCGGCAACAACTTTGCCGTCTTTCCATATATAAACGGGTGTGCCGTGGGCTTTGGCTGTTTGGCGGGCCTTTTTTCCAGCCCGACGCAAAGCGTGGCCGACAAGCACCGCAAATGTTTCAGGTTTATCGGTTACTTTTTTTGTTTTCATGGTCCTTCTTCCAATAAACGGGGCATAGCCCCGGAGTTGTCGTAAACCGCCCAGGCATCAGCAAGCGGGCGGTAGGTGGTTTGGAAATTGTCCCAACCCCTGACGAAGCGGCGAAGCACATCGTCGCGGGGAACGTTATGTCCACCTTGTTTGACTCGTCCGGCAACACGACGCAGTGCCAACTTAGGTGAGGCCAATTTCAGAAAAACAATTTCGATACAGTAACCCGCTGCTTTCCAATGTTCCAGTCGTTTGCGATAACTAAGCCCGCTGAGGGTTGTTTCAAACGAAAAGTCTATGCCAGTTGCTGCTAGTCGGTCTATCTCAGCAAAAAACAAACGTCCTGCTGCCACTGCTGCCAATTCTGGACGAAGTGGGGACAAACCGCCAGCAATAAGGTCTGCGTTCACAAAATGAATAATCCCTGCATCTTGCGGAAGGAACTCGCGAGCAAAAGTCGTTTTTCCCGCACCGTTAGGGCCAGCGATGATAATACAGCGTGGCGATAAAGCGGGAATCTGACTCATTGCAAAATGCCTTCGCGGGTGAGAATGGCCAGTAACTTTTCTTCCGCCGCAAACGCAGCCTCTGCGCTTTGTCTTAGCCGGTTCATAGCTTCTTCCACTGTCACCTCCTGCTGGTCAACCGCTGGCTCGACGTAACGCGGAATATTGAGGTTGTAATCGTTGGCGGCGATTTCTTCCAGCGTGACCACGCGGGAAATGCCTTTGATGTTGACGTAATCCCCATACCAGCGGTGGATGCGCTCGACATGCTCGGGCAGCAGTTCGTTTTGGGCGCGACCGGTTTTGAACTCTTTCGATGCATCGATGATAAGCACTTGGTTTTTGAGTGTTGGTTCTTTGCGTTGGCGGAAAACCAAGATGCAAGCAGCCAGGCCGGTTCCGTAGAACAAATTCGGGCCGAGTCCAATCACGGCATCGAGCAAGTCCATGTTGAGGATTTTTTGACGGATGGCCCCTTCTTTCCCCATGCGGAACAGTGCGCCATGCGGCAACACCACTGCCATGCGACCCGACTTGGGGGCCATGGATTTAATCATGTGCTGAACCCAAGCATAGTCGCCAGTCTTGGCTGGTGGCATCCCGGCAAAGTTTCGTCCATAAGGATCACTGGCCCAGACCTCATCGCCCCATTTTTCCAGAGAGAAAGGTGGATTGGCGATTACGCAATCAAAACTGGCGAGGCTGTCGCCGGTGAAAAAGGCTGGATTGCGCAAGGTGTCGCCGCGCACAATTTGAAAATCCGCCGCGCCGTGCAAGAACAAATTCATCCGGGCGATGGCAGATGTGGTGAGGTTCTTCTCCTGACCGAACAGCTTTCCCCACAGGGTACGGTCGTCGCCGTGGTTCTCTTTTACATGATGGATGGCTTCCAGCAACATGCCGCCTGTGCCGCAAGCCGGATCATAAATGGACTCGCCTTCTTTCGGGTCAAGGATGTTGACCATGAGCCTGACGACCGAGCGCGGGGTGTAGAACTCGCCCGCTTTCTTGTTGGTTGCATCGGCGAATTTTTTAATCAGGTATTCGTAAGACTGGCCAAGAATATCGGCTTTGGCCGCTTGGTTGCCGAGATTGATGCGTGAGAAATGTTCGATCAAATCACGTAGCAGTGAATCGGGAAGCCGCTCTTTGTTCGTCCACCCGGCATCGCCGAAAATGCTGTAGAGCGTTTCCGGGTTGGCCTTCTCAATGCCACGCATGGCTTTTTGCAGGGCTAGTCCGATATTGCTCGTTATGGCACGGACATCTCGCCAATGGCAATCCTCTGGCACTTGGAAACTATAATTCTGCGGGAAAAGCGCATATTCCTCGTCACCGTCCGATTCTGCCAATGCGGCTTGATGTTCTTCATCATGCACATCGGACAATCGCTTGAAGAACAGCAGCGGGAAAACGTAGGTTTTAAAGTCTGCCGCATCGACCGGCCCGCGTAGAATATTTGCGGCTTCCCACAAATGAGATTCAAGCTGGTTAAGGGTGATGTTGTCTACGGTCAATCTGGGTGTTCCTTGTTGGGATGTTGGCATCGTTGCGGATAAGCATGAGCGTATCTTTGCCGCATAGTCTAACACTTGGACTTATGCCATAAGTGGGGCTAATTTCCAAGTTATCCACAAAATCTGTTAATAAGTTTGTCATCAAACAGGATGAAATCCACTTCTTACAACGCTTACCGGGCAATGGATAAAAATTGGTCAACCCCCCGGATTTTCGCTTAAGCGAAAACTAACGAGAGAAATGCCATTATTTTCAGTTTAAGCTGAGTTTAAAAACACCTATACGACGATTCAACCTATTGATATTACGATCTGTAATCTGTGTGCATACTGTACACATAAAGTATTCTGAATGCTTTCAGGGTTCTGTGTGATTTTTGTTTTCTGTTAGCATCCTGTATGCTGTATGCGTTCTGATTTCTGTCCGCTTACTGTGTATTGTTTGCAGACTGAACACATTCTGTTTTCATCATTTTGCCACGATAACAAACCAAGAGGGTGATATGCCAATCATTGTGTTTGCCAGTTCAAAAGGAGGGGCAGGAAAATCCACGTCCGCCTGTCTACTCGCCAACGCCCTTGCTAACACCGGGGCGAAAGTGACGGTGATCGATGCCGACCCCAATAAACCGCTAACCCGATGGGCCAGCCATGCCAAGCTTCCCGAAAATCTCACGGTCATCACCAACAAGGATGAAAGCACCATATTGGCCGAAATCCGGGAATCGGCAGCTAACAGCGAGTTTGTCATTGTCGATCTTGAGGGCGTGGCTTCGGTGACGGTCAGCTATGCCATCAGTAGGGCCAATTTGGTTGTGATTCCTGTTCAGGGTTCGCATCTTGATGCTGTCGAAGCGGCAAAGGCCGTAAGGCTGGTTCGTAATCAGGAAGAGGCTTTTGAAAGGAAGATTCCTTTTGCGATTCTATTTACCAGGACAAGCCCGGCCATCCGTGGACGAACGCTTGCAAGCATTGAACAAAACTTTAAGGAAGCGGGTTATCCGGTGTTCATCACTCAATTATTAGAGCGCGAAGCATTCAAGGCCATTTTCT
>CAIWDB010000364.1 GCA_903911305.1 uncultured Methylococcaceae bacterium
AGTTCCCGCTTGGGAACCTTTGCTTGTCAGGCTTTAGCTTGCTATGGAGAGAAGCAGAGCTTCAAAGACCGCGTTCCCAAGCTGGAGCTTGGGAACGAGCAAAAGCAAAGAACAGCGGACAGGGAATCAGCAGACAGCGTCAATGGAGGTCATAGACAATACCCGGAAACCCAAAAAATATAAGCGATCACTAGGATCGTGCAAGTTCCGGGTGGCAGATCTGGAGAGGTCAAAATTGAGGAGCCAAGACCCTCCGCGTAAAACCCAGTCGGTGTTACCTACTTTGGCAGTTTCATGCGCTAGTTCATACTCCTCAAAGTAGGCCGTAGCTGTCCATTCCCAGACATTGCCAGCTAGATCATATACATTGCCCTCGCTTCCTGATGGTTGCCACCAATCCGCTGCACCCGTTGGGTACAAGCCCACCGCCGTGGTGCGTATTAGTTCAGTTTCAGAAGTGTTAGCCTTTGAAGCATCCCATCTATCACCCCAAGGATAAATCCGCCCTTCCGCTCCCCGTGCCGCCCATTCCCATTCCGCTTCCGTCGGTAGGCGAACCTCCTGTCCGCATTGCTCAGACAGCCAACAACAAAATGCCTCTGCCTCCCACGCACTTACTCCCACTACTGGATGATTGGGTTGATGCCACTTCTGATCTAGCCAATAGTCAGGGGATCGGCTGCGCTTGCCGATTCGTTCCCAACCAGTTTCTCTCCAATAGCGGGGATTGTCGTATCCCCCTGCCAGTACAAAGCATTCATATTGCGCCACGGTGACGGGATAAGCCGCCAGTGCAAAACTCTCGATGACGAATGGAGGTTTGTCCTTGGGCCATTCTTCATTTGAACGGGCATTATTATCGGGCTTGGCTCCCGTGCCTAGCTTACAGCCTTGCGGCCCGGTTCCGGGGATGCGAACCCAGAGTATGTCTGGCAAACCATCTTTCACGCCGACACCGGGCCGGGGATCGCCTAACTGGCCCAACACCCGGCCTGCTGCTGCTCGTGCTGCCGGTTCGGTGTGCAATGCCGTGGGGCTTTCAACCAGTTCAACTAGGCTTTGGATAATGCGCTGTTTCAAATCCTTGGGTCGACTCTTCTCCTTGACCCGCGACTCCCAGCCCGGAACCAACAGCCCCGCCAGCCACACCCGCCGCCAATGGGCATCGTCAGAGTTGGCATCCTCCGAGCATAGCCCTTGCAATAAATCAGTAATGTCCTTCGGACGGGCATTACAGGTTTCGTCATAGCACAGGTATTCGCCATAAAATCGCACCACTTCCCACCAGCTTGGGTCTCCGGCCTTTTCCACCGCGTCCTCAATGCCGTCAATAGCGTCATCGCGGGTGTTGAAGTGCAAGGCGGCGAGATATTCTTGAAAAGTCAAGTGCGGGAAGCGGTAGGTCTCAAGGATTTTGTTTCTCTTGACTTCAACGGCATCCAGCAATAACAAGCCATTGGCATGACGGCAATGCTCCATGAAGCGTTCCACCCCTTTGGCCTCGCGGAGGTACTCGGCGATGACGCTATGAATCAGGCTACCCGCCACAACGGCCTGTTGACCTTGCCCACCTTGTGTACTGGCCTATTGAGCTTTAAAAGCAATTTCGTGAAGTGCATCATGGATGTTCGCGATACTCAGGCCGTCATCCGCCAGTGCCAGCAAGGGGTTGCTGCCCAATGCACCGGGCTTGTTGGCCTCCCAGCGTTGCAACAGGATATCCACGCATTCCCGATACACCCCCACCCGGCTACCGGGTAGTGCCTTGTGGTTATGCACGATGGCCATCACCGTTAGTAACAACGGTTTGCCTGCCAACTCCCGCAGTCCACGCGGGTCGTTGGGTCCTAGTGCGTCTATTAGGGTTTGTGCTTTGCGCTCACAATCCGCTGCTTCAGTCGGGTTGATCCGGCTCAAGGCAGTGAACCATGCGTTAATGAATCCGTTGATCCTACCTGTGGAGAAATCAGCCAGTTCATGGGTCTCCCAACCCAGTTGCCACGTCGAGTCCAGCTTATAGCTATGCACCCGGCAAGTCACCAACACACGGCAGTGAGGATAACGCTGTACAAAATCTGCCAAGGCTTGCTTGACCCATTCCCGATGGATGGCGGCGACTTCGTCTAGCCCGTCGAAGATTACCAGTCCGCCTAGTTGTTCCAGTTCTGCCAGCAGTGAAGGACCAAAACCTTGCAGCCCATCTTTACCATCGACCTCAGTTTGGATGAATCCAGCCAAGGCCAACCCCGTACCACGGCTTTCGGCATTCGGACCGGCATCGTATGCACTCAATCGGCGCAAGGATACAAACACCGGCATTAGTGGATCCGCCGTCCAAGTCGGCAAGCTTTGCTGCAAGGGCTTGGTTACAGGGTCACGCAAATGCTCTGCCAGTTTCAACGCCAGATAACGACCAAAGGTGCTTTTGCCGGAACCGGGTTGGCCGAGCAAAACCATGCGTCCTCCCTTGGCTTCGGCTAAAGCCTCGGTGGCGGTGAGTGGTTCCTTGTGCCATGTGCTAGTGGTATCCAGTTCGGTATAAACCTGTTCCAAGTCCATCGGAGGGGTGTTGCCGGAGGGGTCGGAAGCCCTTGAGGCTAAGGCTCGTAATGGCAAATCCCGCCATTCCGAGGCCATGCGGAGCAGATATTCGGTGCGTAGGGGATGATAAGGAAAGGGGCAATCAGAAGGCGGCGAAGCTACTGATTTTACTCGCCCCCACCCTAACCCTCCCCCGTTGGGGGAGGGGACTATTTCGCCGAGACCATCAGTATTTGGGCTATTAGTGGGACTGGCTTGCATCGCTTCGATGGTTTCGCGTATGCCCAATGCAATGTCAAGGTAGGCTTCGTCTTCGTTTACCCATGTCGTCACCGGCTTGCCATTCTTGGGCAAAACTTGGAGCTTGGCAAAGGGTAAGTGTTGCCAGTCGGTGGGTCTGACGATGACCGTGACCACTTTGGCAAGCCCTAAGCGTTGACGCTCCAAGGCGCGGTTCATCTCATTCTCGTAACAATATTTGGATGCAATGAAGTCCGGGCTGATCAACAACAGGATGATGTCAGCAGTTTCTAGGTGTTGGTCGATTTGAACGACCCATTGTTGGCCCGGTATGATCTTGCGGTCATGCCATTCTGCTATCACCTGTTCCCGTTTGAGCGTACTCAAGCAGATTTCCAGCTTGTTCCGATAAGCCTCATCTTGATGGGAATAGGAGTAAAACAAACTAATCGCGTTTTTCATGGGGTATAGTTTACCGAAACTGCCGGGTAAAATGGCAACAAATACTCTTGGTTTGGACATCACTTATGCAT
>CAIWDB010000365.1 GCA_903911305.1 uncultured Methylococcaceae bacterium
GTAGGGCGGATACAGGGATGTGATCCGCCGAAAAGTAGGCGCATCTGCCCTGCTTGACGAAATTCATCCATGTTCCCATTCGGCGGAATCCGTCCATGGTTCCGCCTTACGACCTTAAAATGTTCTAGCACTGATCCGGAATTGCCGCGTAAAAATCATATTCTAAGTCGATTAAAAGATTGCCTATGGTAGAAGCCGATTTCTTGTCTTCCTGCATAAAAGCAAGGAATTTGAAAATCTCGGACTTCATGAGCATAATAAGCTTTCCTCGCGCCTTCTCATAGCACACTGCTACCACCAGTGTTGCTGCTTGATCCTTCAAATCTTGCAGACGGCTAACCGGCCCCGCCAAAGCTATACGTGGCGTCGAAGACGCTAGTAAAACGCTCTCATCCCATCGATCCTTTAAAGCTATAAGCTTTTCGATGTTCGGGTCTTTTGTACGCATCCCGCGTACCCAATCGCGCCGTTCGTTTAGAGCTTTTTGGGCAGCTATCTTGGCCACCGCTTTTTCACGCTCTGCCGCCAACTCTTCCCGCAATCTGGCTTGTTCGGCAGCATCTTTATCGGCCCTATCTTTTTCGGCTCTAAAACGCTTTTCTGCCTCAAGTCTTGGTCGATCCTTAATTTCGGCGATGCGATCCTCGGATTCCCTTATGTCATCTGGAGTTAATACTTCCCTATTCCAAACAACCCAATGTCCTCCGTTGGCTTCGCAATTCATGCTGAAGACTGTTGTCCCATTGTCTTTTATGCACCGAATGCTGACATTGGCGTGAGCCAGCGTGGTTGTCAACAGCAAAGCAACGAAAAGAATACTCCGGGCGGAATTCATAGCTGCTCCTATTTGTTGAACAAGAAAATTGCAAGGTTTCGCTTCTTTCATCCCATTTACAGCTTGACGAATGCAAAAGGGTGGGTCACATCGTATCATGCTCGAAAGGGCAGAATAGTAATTTATGGTTACCCGCCTAATGAATCTTATCATGCACTATAATATGCCAAGTTATTAGGCAGGTATATCTCAGAAAGTGCCTATCCCCTCACCATCACACTCACCACATCACTCCACTGCCCGACTTGCTCATCATGGAAACGATAGATGGCCTTGTAATTCCATACCGCACTCGTGCCGGGGGCGGGTAGCGGGGTGGGATCTGTCGTGTTCGGCTCGGTATTGATGATGAGGAAGACAAAGCCGTTACCGTCGTTTCGGTCTACCCACTATCTATCGCGCTGGCTTTGCCTTTTGTCCATAAAATCACTGGATGCCCCGCTCTGATTTGGACGTTTAACAAGAGCTTTCATGAACTCGGATCGACAGTATGGGATGTACCGATATTCCTTAAATCCTGCCCGATGGCGGGCTTGTAGCTTTTCAGGGTTTTGACCCATTGACACCAAGGCGATTGTCTTTGGGATGATGCCGGGGGCGACGGCGGGCGGGATGGGTCGGTCCAGCGAAGGCGGAACTGGCCATTCGGCACTGCCGTTGCCGCCATCCCGCAATGCGTTTTTTAGGCAGTTCAATGTTGGGGATAGGCTTGCATGTCGATCACAGCCTTCCTTTAATGTTTTTTTTCAAGCGACCGGGCATTTAAATGACAGTTATCTGGCACACTCACGAATATGCGAGTTTTGGTGTTCACAAACTGAATCCGCGCCAGATATGCCTCTCAGATTTTCCAAATATCAGATAGCCTATGGCTTTTCCTCACTATCCGTTGGCTTTTCTGCATCTTCGGAATCAGTTTTACTAGGCGTGTCTGGTTGATCCAAGGTTGTCAGCTTTTTGTGTAATTTTTTCAACAGTTCCAACCCAAGGCCGTCGGAGATGGCTTTGCCTTCTTGATCCATAATGTAAACATTAGTGGTCGTGTCTTTGTCTTCAAGCTTGATGCGAAACTCGTGAGCTTGATCGGTGTCACTGCTA
>CAIWDB010000366.1 GCA_903911305.1 uncultured Methylococcaceae bacterium
AAAACTGCTTGATTAGCCGATGATATAAACTTAATTACTGCTTACCACAACCAACCTGTTGTCATTTTTCTTGCCATTTATCCTTACATGGTTTATCTTTTATGAGAACCATTTTTAACCACTCAATTTGCCACCTTGGACAAATCTTTATGCAGCTTCACGAACTACAACTCAAAATCGGCAAAGAAATCAAAAGGCTACGTGTGGTGAATGAGATGACGCAGGAACAGGTGGCCGAGGGTTTGCATTTGGATAGAAATGCTTATGGGGAAATAGAACGGGGTAAAACCGATATACACTTATCTCGATTAGTGCAGATAGCCAATTTCTTTGAAGTGGAAATAGAAGAGTTAGTCGGTTCAAAAAACAAAGCTGTATTTTATGTTGCTGGAACGAGCAATTCCCAATCCAATAATAATCTATATAATGAATATAACGGCGTGTCGGTAGAAGTATTCGCTTTGCAACACGAATTGGAAAAAGCCCAATTGCAAATTGAGCATCTTGGCAAAGAATTAATCAACCAGCAGAAAATCATTAAATTACTGGAAGAAAAAGCGGCTGACAAATAGTCATACAACCATGACCCAACGTGAAAAGCTTCTTGAAAAATTGCGCAATATGCTAACAACCAATCATTCTTACCAAGATTACATCTTCGTCATTGCCTATCAAGCGGATAACCCGGCTTATACAGTCGATTTCCTCGATATTCCGGAAATCATCACCAGCGGCGACACTTTGCCGAAGGCTTTTGCCAATGCTTGCGAGGCGTTGGATGTGCATCTTGAAAGTTTGCAAATACTCGGTTTACAGTTGCCAATGCCTAAACATCACATTCATGTTAAAGCTGCGTAGAACCATAGGATGCGCTATGCCACTCAGCGCATCATTATCTTGATTGGATCGATAAGCCACTTTCATCGACATAACCTATAGCTTTGTTATGTGTATGAATCAATAAGATGAACACACCCATTCTTGATGTATTGTTTTTCAAAACTGACCATGGAATTGAGCCAGTGCGAGAGTGGCTTAAGGGTTTGGATAATCATGATCGTAAAGCTATAGGCGCGGACATCAAGACTGTACAATTTGGTTGGCCTCTAGGGATGCCTTTAGTGCGAAAGATGGCAAAAGATTTATGGGAAGTGAGAATTCACCTCATTGGACGTATCGCACGGGTTATGTTTACCGTCCATGATGGTAAGATGATCTTATTACACGGATTCGTTAAAAAGTCACAAAACACACCGCAGGATGATCTTGAATTGGCAGTAAAACGGCTTAAGCAAATAAGGAGCCTCTGATGAACGAAAAATATATCGGTAGTCGCTTCGATAATTTTCTCGATGAATGCGCTATACTCGAAGAATCCACCGCAACCGCCATCAAGCGTGTATTAGCTTGGCAGATTGCAGAGGGAATGAAGCAACAAAATTTATCCGAGGCTGATATGGCGGATAAAATGCATACTGACCGCGCAGCCCTAAGTCGCTTATTAGATGAAGAAGACACTAGCCTGACTTTGACGACTTTAGCGAATGCGGCGGCTGTTCTCGGTAAATCGGTACGGATTGAGTTGATAACTCCACTAGACTCCTAAAAGTTTGTACTGTTCGGCTTGAAAATTTGCAAAAACTCGGTTTACAGTTTACATGCTTTTCTACTAGAGAACAAAACAACTTATTTCAAATTGGAGAATAATATGTCCCATCTTGAATTACAGGAACGCATCTTCCAAGAAATTCGACAGATACCGGAATCACGATTGCCAGAGGCTTTCAATTTCATTCATTATTGGCGAGAGAATATTCCATCGTCTCAGCCTTTAAACGATTCCACTGAGCAAGCTTTGCAGACTATAACTTCATTTCGTGGCAGCGGACCTAAAGGGGCAACTCAAGCGTTATTGGATGACCGGCAAGCTGACCGGCTACGCGAATCATGATCCTCTCCGTGTTGGACACATCGGCGGTTTTAAGTTTGCGCGGGGACGAACCCGGCGCTCACAGGGTTGAAGAAATACTACAGGAGGCGGCATTGGGCAAATTAATATGCCATGGGTGCTTTATGTCTCTCATGGAAGTGCTTTACCGTGTGTGGAAAATCGAGGGCAAAGCTGCTGGATTCTCAGCTTACTCAAAATGCCTTGGCCTTCCCATCGAATGGGTTCATGAATCGCCGACACTGTTGGAACGCGCCGCAAGGGTTAAAGCTACTCATCCACTTTCATTGGCCGATGCTTGGATTGCCGCAACCGCTTTGGAGTTGGGTGCTATTCTGGTACACAAAGACCCTGAGTTTGTAAATTTGCCGGAATTGCAGCAAGAACAATTGCCTTATAAATAGGAGATATAATATGAAGTTAATCGAATCGGATGCCGATTATGAAGGGCTACGGCTTTATTGAATTGTTTGCTCGACATCGTTCGTGATGATGCCAGCCACCCCTCGTATTCGCTGGTTTCCGTAGTGGGAGATTTGATTGAAGCCTATGAGTGAGCATGATCCTTTTTAAGCAAGAAACCGGCAAATTCTGGGTGGGGCAATAACCCATGACCCAACGTGAAAAACTTTTGACGATACTTGGACTATGCTAACAACCTATCATTCTTACCGAGATTATATCTTCGTCATTGCCTATCAAGCGGATAACCCTGCTTATATGGTTGATTTCCTCGATATTCCCGAAATCATTACCAGCGGCGACACATTGCCGCAGGCTTTTGCCAATGCTTGCGAGGCGTTGGATGTTCATCTTGAAAGTTTGCTAAAACCAGGTCTACAGATGCCACTGCCTAAACATCAAATGCACGTAAAAGCTGCATAAGGAGCCAATTAAATTTTGCTGATTCCCAAGCTCCGGCTTGACAGTTTATTAGGAAACTTGAGCTTCAAAATCCGTTTTTCCAAACTTGAGATTGGGAACCAAAAACTTAGAGGTCAATAATGGAATTCAAATTAAGTGATCATGCTGAAAAACGAATCCGACAGCGAAAAATAAAATTAGAATGGATTGCTGCAGCACTCGATAATCCAGATAATATTGAGAACGATGCTGACGACCCTATATTATTGCATGCGTTAAAACTGATTCCAGAGAAAGGTTTTAAGCGGCTAAGAGTAGTCTATAATGAAACAAAGCATCCTTGGATAATCATAACTGCGTATTTTGAATAATGGTGATAGTATGAAAATAGAATTTGACCAAGAAGCAGATGCATTATATATCGAACTCGCTTTGGGGGAGATAGACAAAACTGAAGAAATTAAGCCGGGGCTTATTTTGGATTATGACGTTAACGGGAATGTGCTAGGTGTTGAAATGCTCTATATCAGTAAACGTTCAAACCAAACATTTAGCCAAGCTGCGTAAGTATGCAGTTATTGAACAGGTATTCGACGAGGATTCACTCAAAGCCTGTACTCTGACGAACAAACTAAAAGCCAGACGATGTGCCGGTGACAGATGCCCCTCAGCAAGCTTTACAGTCCAAAGCTTCTGTGGTCAATGTTTTCACCAAGCCATACATTTTACCCATAAAAAAAACCGGCTCTTTGCAAGAGCCGGTTTAATTTGACACTTCAATTTTTATTGGTTGGGCCGGTTCAAAACCCGCCCCTACAATGCTTACTCGTAGTCGAAGGTCTTGCCAGTATAACCGGGCAATTGTGGCATGGCCTGTTTGGGGAATTCGCCAGTCAGGCTATCGAGGAAGGCGGCAATGTCAGTCGCTTGTTGCTCAGTCAAATCCTTGCCTAGCTGCGTTTTCGCCATGATGGTGACGGCTTCGGTCAGGGTTTTGACCTTGCCATTGTGGAAATACGGTGCAGTCAAAGCAATATTGCGCAAAGTGGGTACTTTGAAAAAATGCTTGTCGGCATCGTTCTTGGTGACTTCAAAACGGCCCACGTCTTTGGTGAAGCCATACTGGGCTTCCAGTGCGGCATTTTCGATGGACGGGAATTTCATATAGACGCCGGTGGC
>CAIWDB010000367.1 GCA_903911305.1 uncultured Methylococcaceae bacterium
CAAAATCGCTTCCCTAGGTCTTGCTCAGATGTACAAGCTGCCGTACAAATACTCTCTCCATACGGCAAGGGATAATTCCTCTCCGCATCACGGCAGCGATACCCCGGATTTCGCCGAGACTTTGTTTGGCTTCGCCAACGACGACGAAAGCAAGCCGGGCCTTCGCGGGCGCGTATCCTTTAGCCACGCCTTCTGTACTCAGGACAATCCGCCGCTGGCTCATTCGGTGACGGTCATATTAGGCGCTCCGAAACCCAGTTACTTCCCAAACTATATCCGCCAACAAACCGACGGCAGCGGGATGCGCTTGGCTACCGATGCCAGAGGTTATGCCACATTGATGGACAACGGTGCCGAATTGCGTGGCTGGAAGCGCTACCCGACCAAGCCTTTCCAACAACCGACTAGTATTGCCCCCAACAAAGTGACAGCTACGTTGTATCCGCTGCAACAAAATGTTTGCTTCACCGGCAAGCTCAGATTCCACAACCTCAAGCCGCAGGAGCTCGGTGGCTTGGTCTGGGCATTAACTTGGGGGCGCAAACCCGGATTGGTGCATAGCTTGGGCATGGGTAAGCCCTTGGGTTACGGGCAGGTTCGCATTGAATTAGGCAAGGCATCTTTGCGGTTCAATGGCGCGACTCTAAGCTTGAACGATTGTGTGGATTCGTTTGTTGCCGAAATGGACGCTGCACACACGAATGCCGATAGCAGCGGGTGGCTGGACTCCCCGCAAATCCGCTCATTATTGGCGATGGCCGATCCTAGGCAAGCAAGCGGAAAAAATTTGAGTCACATGGTGTTGAACCATACGCACCATATCAATGATTTTGCGACAGCAAAAAGAAGGGGAAATTTTTGGGTTTTGGAGGACTATGCTCCGTACACCCCACCTTCAGCATGATGCTTGAAATCAAGGCCATCCTCGACCGTATCGAGGCAATACGGGCGGACACTACAGCGGCCTTGATGCTGCGCAGGGAGGCTGACAAGCTGGTCAAGGCTGCCGAAGCCCACCGGCATGCGAGCACTCAATTCGCCGACGCTGCAACGATGGCTGCGATGCGAAGCTTGGCGGATCGCCACGTCCGTTTGGAGGAGACGTCCAGAAAAACCGAAGCCTGCCTGGGCAACGCCGCGAATGAGCTATGTCAAGCGGCGGAAGCACTGTCGTGGCGGTGGACGGCCAAGCTAAGCGCGGCTTCCCTGGCCATCTTGGCATCGGTGTGGATCACATCATTCTTATCCATCAACTGGTACGAATTGAAACTGGATCGCCTTCAAACCCAGATTGATGCCGAGCAGACGGTCGTCGCTGGTTTGGACAAAAAGGGTGGCAAAGCTGTTTTGACCCAGTGCACTAGCCCCGGCAAGCCGAATAGGCTTTGCGTGCGTATTGATAAGCAGGCAGGGGCGTTTGGCAATTCGTCGGATTTTTACATTATTGACGGTTATTGAGGGTCAGGGTCATGGAATAGCCATAGTGGGGTGCAAAAACACTGCTGGATTTAAACGGGATCATTACAGCAATTCTGCCTAATAAAATTCTCAGTTTGAATTGACCAGTACAAACAATTGGTGGCTTAGTGTCTTGGGTATTGGGTATTGGGTATTGGCGGTCTGCTTGGTGTTCTTGTTTATGAACATCGTATTTTCAAAACCCACTAAACTTTTTATCCGCCGATTTTCTAACTTTTATTCCGAGTGATTAAAGCGCAACGAAGTTAGTGTATCCCACCTTGGGCAAACAGCCCACTTACGCTCTGCTGCCAAACAAAGCCGTAAACCTTGCCCACCCGATCTTCCTTGTCCTGCATGGAAAAAGCCGAATCGGGCAATTCCAAGTGTAGAAAATCGCGAATTGACGTTTTGACTTCGGCTTGGGTCTGCGTTTTCTCGGTGAAATGGTCAATGCCGGCGATAAGATTCTGCAAGTTAGCCAACAAACCGATACTCGCATTTTTGACCTTTTCCCGATTCGCCTTGCTGAGGTTTGCCTTGTGCAGCAAGTCGAACAAGGCCAGTTCCTCTTCGCTCAAGTTCTCCCTTGCCGCTCGACGTTGTTCCTCGTCCAGGCTTTTTTCAAGATCAAGCAATTGTGCGAAGGTTAGCTCTATGCTGGCTTGATCCTTGTCGCGGTTGTATTCCGCAATGATTTGCTCATAGCGTTTGTGATAATCCATCCTTGCGGGGTTCTGGGCCAGCATTTTAGCCAACTCGGCTTCCAGTATTTCGCGGATGTCCTGCAATGCCGTCGCCTTCCGTTTCACTTTTTTAGCGAATTCATCCTTCAATCTTTCCAAATCAATTTGGCTCAAATCGAAATAGCGCGGTGCCAAGGGTTCGGCTATGTTGTCTAGGGGTTGGGTTCGGATTGCCAAGTTGACGATCCGGTGCAATTCCTTCAACAGTTCGGTCACATCGGCAGTGTCGCGACGTTCGGACAGCTTCTTGTAAATCGCCTCGATGTTGTCGTGGCGTTCCGCATATAGGAAAGCCGCCGGTTCCATCAGCAACGCCTTGAAGCGGATCAGCACCACTCGCGCCAGTATCTCAAACCGCCGGCGAGTCTCGTCCGGCCCGCTGTTTTTCACTTCCGATTTCGCTTTCTTGCCGGGGTCAAGAATCGCTTCCACCCCATCTGCCAAGGCTTCAACGCGATCAAAGCCTTTCGCGCCATGTAAACGCCCCACATCAAAACCTAACTCCAGCAAATAGGCTTCGGTGGCTTCGATCACTTGAACTAACGCTCTTACCCGCTCTTCGATGGGCGCGACAACCTCATCCTCCTCGTTGCCGGTATCGCCCAGTGCATACTTCGCCAACGCCTCACGCAAGCTTTTCAGCATCCCGTTATAGTCCACGATCAAGCCGAAATCCTTGCCGGGATAGCACCGATTAGCACGGGCGATGGCTTGCATCAGCGTGTGCGCCCGCATGGGCTTATCCAGATACAAGGTCGAAAGGCATTCCACATCGAAGCCCGTTAGCCACATGGCGCAGACGATGGCAACGCGGAAAGGATGCTCGGGATTCTTGAAAGCCTGCTCTACTTCCACCCGTTTACCGTCGGCGGTTTCAAAACCCTGCTTGAGCAAAGCCCGGTGCGGCACGATGTCGAAATCCCATCGCTTGAAATCCGCGACCTCGTTCTGGGCCTCACTAATTACAATGGCGATGCGCGTCTCTTCCAGCCAGCGGGCTTGTTCCTTTAAGCGGTCGCGTTGGGCGTAAAGCTGCTGCCGGGTTTCTTCCTCGCTAAGGTTTGCCAAAGAAGCGGATTTTAGCTCAATGTCCGCCCTCACAGCGGCAAGCTTCTTATCCCACAGTGGAATAATGCGCTGGTACATCCGGGCGCAGGTTATTTTGTCGATGCATACCAGCATGGACTTGCCCGACTCCCAACGGGTCGTGCAATGTTCGACAAAATCCGCCGCCAAGGTGTCCAGCCGGTCATCGGCGGTGATGATTTCATAATCCTTGCCCATCAATCTTTCCAGCAAAGCCGACTGTTCCGGTTTCAATTCTGCCTTGTCTATGGCTTTGTTAATTCGGTCGTTCAAGTCGGGGCGGGCAATGCCCAATCGCTCGCCTCGATTCTCATAGACTAGTTTGACGGTGGAGCCGTCTTCCTCGGAACGTTTGAAGTCGTAGCGTGACACATAGTCGCCGAAAATCCGCCGGGTCAGATGGTCGTCGCTGAACAGCGGGATGCCGGTGAAACCGATGAACGCCGCATTGGGCAGGGCCAGCCGCATGTTCCTCGCCAGTTTGCCCGCTTGGGTGCGGTGCGCCTCGTCGGAAATCACAATGATGTCGTCGCGCAAGCTATAAGGCTGACCCGGCTTCAAGTCTTGATTGAATTTGTGGATCAGGCTGAACACAAAGCGATGGTTTTCCTTTAACAACTGTTCCAACGCCGCGCCACTCGATGCCCTTGGTGTCCGGTCATCGGCCAAGCCGCAACCGACAAATGTGCGGTAAATCTGGCTGTCCAAATCCTCCCGGTCAGTCATCAGCAGAAACGTGAAATTGCCCTCCACCTGTCGCCGCACCTTCTCGGCAAAGAAGGCCATGGAATAGGATTTGCCGCTGCCTTGGGTGTGCCACATCACCCCCAGCTTGCCCAAGTCGGGATGGGCCGGCTCCGGTAGTGCCAAGGCGCGGAATGGTTTCGACGGCACTAGCGCCTTGCCGTCCGTCGTTTGTTCTGCGGGCAGTTCGATGATTTTGTAGGTTAATCGCTGCTCGGGTGGGATGGATTGTTTAAGTTTTTCTTGCCGCTCCACCGAAGCCACAGCTTGGTTCACGCCCAAGAATTGATGGTTCCGCGCAATGATCTTGCGCACCGGCCCGGATTTGCTGGCATCGAACAAAATGAAATGCTCAACAAGGTCGAGCAAGTTGTGTTTATCCAGCATCCCGTTTAACAACACCTTGGCATCCAAATCGCCTTTTTCCGTTTCGTCCTGCCGTTTCCATTCTGCAAAATGTTCCCAACCACTGGTGATGGAACCATAACGGGCGCGATGGCCGTTGCTGACAATCAGGAAGGCATTGTGATGGAAGGCGTGACTGATAACATGCTCGTCCAAGTAATCGCGCAGATTATTATCGAAACCGGCGCGGATGTTCTTGTACACCGCCTTCAACTCGATGAACACCAAAGGAAGTCCGTTGACGAACAGCACCAAATCGGCCCGACGATTGTAGCCGGGTGAGCGCAACCCGGTGATTTTCAATTCCCGCACCGCCAGAAAGCGGTTATTGGCAGGGTTGCGGAAGTCGATCACCCTCGCCTTGGGCTGCCGTGTGTGACCGTTTGCATCCCGCACGGTAACGGTGACACCATCGCGGATGAGCTTATGAAAATCTTCGTTATGCTGGATCAGCGAACGGGAAAAGTTATGGCGGGTTAGCGTGTCCATCGCCTCGTCGATGGCCTTATCCGGCAAATCGGGGTTCAGCCGGACCAAAGCCGCCCGCAAATCCCGTTTCAGCACCACCTCGCGAGTGTCGGCCCGGCCTAGCGTCCCGTCCGGCCCGAAAGTCTCCTGATTCCAGGCATAGACCGTATCCCAGCCTAAAGCTTCGTGCAGATGGTCGGCGAAGGTTTGCTGAACCAGCCGGTCTTCGCTGTTGATGTCGGTGAATGCCATGGCTCCTCCCGGTGAGCGGGTTTTAGTGACTTAAAACGCTTTGTCTCTCAGTTTTTTTGCTTTCAGGCTCATCATTCAAGCCATCATAAGCTAAGGGTATGCTTGATGGCAGTGGCAAAGGGTAAATGTGCTGTGTCCGCAATCAGATTCTTTATTTCATCTAGCAAGATAGGCAATAAATCTGGGAATTCAGCAGCCATTAATTGGAATTCCTCAGCCTGTTGTTTATAGCCTTGCACTGCTTTCTGTCGCATACGCCGAAGTGGGCCATGTTGCGCATCCAAGTTGAAAATCCGCAGCGTTGCCTCAGCACGATGTTTTTCATTCGCGCTCAGTTGCTCTCGAATAGCAATCGTGCCATCACTGACAAACAGAAAGAAATGTTCCGGGTCTTCTTCATCAGGCTTAATCAAATCGTTGGGGTTATAAAATGGCTGGCGGTCTTTATGCTTGCCGCAACTGGTTTCCCGATTACAAGAGCCAAACAAATTCTGCCAATCAAAAGTTCTAGTGGGATGACGGTCTCTTTGAAGAAAATGCTCGATATGATTCTTCCCATTACTCATATCGTCTTCGCAATAGGCGCAACGCTGCCCCTGCATTGTATCCAATCCTTGCCTTATTTCGGTTTTATCCTCTGCCGTTACATGCTTCCAGTTATGCAGTCCATGACGATACTTATCAAGACATTCCGGCGCATTACCGCGTTGCAGTTTGTGCATTCGATTACCCCCGCTTCGGCAACTGCCTTTTGAATTCCTGCAACCGAATCAGCCGGTCACATTCCAGCATCAAAGGATGTTGATGACCAAAATGTTGATCAAGCTGTAACCGCAATTCTCGACCTTGATCTTTATCATGTAAGTTTTGCTGAATCAAAGCTTTATATCGGCTCAGTTGACGGGCTTGTTCAACATCCGGCACGGGATCAGTCCCCATCGTTTCTGCCATCACATCTGAACTCGCCATGCCTAAAGTCTCTTGGCTTTCTCGTCTGACCACAATATTGTTACAGCCTGTTTCTTCATCCCACTCCGTATCGAGAATGCGGATACTTTTCGCTGGAACAGTAGTCAACACTTGCGGGCTATGGGTGGTGACGATGAATTGCAAAGCGGGGAAAGCCTTGGTGAGGCTCGTTAAAACGATCTGCTGCCATTCCGGGTGCAGATGCATATCCACTTCGTCGATCAACACCAAGCCGGGGGTTTGCTTGGGGGCTTCCTGTCCAAATCGAGAATTCAAGCGCACGGCTCTATAGGCAATATCGGCCACTAAGCCAATCATATTTCGCACCCCGTCGGAGAGTTGAGAAACAGCTAGGAAACCATGTTGAGTGTGTTCAACCACCAAGGCTTCAAAGTCAAAGCTATAGTGCAGACCATGCCAACCTGTGGGTTTCAGGCATTCATCGACAGCTTCTTGAACAGCAAGCAGCAGCGGCGTGTAGGCAGTTTCTGCCTCGGTAAAATCAAGCTGCTCCTTTTTGCTGCGTCTTTCTCGACCTTGGGTATCTGCAAGCGTAGCATGTTTAATCCAATCCTCAACATATTGATAGCTAGATGCTGGGTCTAGGCAATCCTGATAGCCCGAAGTACGGGAAAAAAATTCATTATTTAAGGCTTTCTTCTCTGTTTTCTTCTTTTGCTTCCATAAGCGACCCGTACCGTAATAGGCTATTAATGGAAGTATGATAGGTTCATTTTTTGTTACTTGATCTTGCATTAACCAACCAATTATAGCCAATAACGCTTTTTTGAAAGTGGTTTTTGATTTCGACGAGTTGAGACGCCGTATCGAGGGGGTGGTGTCGAATATTTCGTCTGATTCTGATGTTCCTTTGATTTCAATTTCAGCCCACACTATGATAGTTGAGGGATATTGCGGCTCCATTTCGCGCAACTCTGGATTAGTCAGCACTAAACGCACATCGGAAAGGGCGATGCCAGTACTCTTGCCAGTATGAAAGCTACCGACAAACGGGCCATACGCCACGCTAATAGCATCCAATACCGCCGTCTTCCCCAAGCCATTCCGCGCAATCAACACCGTCAATCGCTCGTCAAAATCCACAGTCAAATGTTTGAAGCAACGGTAATTGAATAGCTCAATGCGTTGCAGACAAAAGCGGGGCGGGTTCATGAGTGACTATCCTTCAATTCGCGGTTGGAGACAGTAGCTTCCTCTGTCAATGGTGCTTCAACCAATTTACCATCGCGCACGATGACCAATGGTGTACCGGTTTGCCGGGCCAGTTCACGGGCGCGAAGGGCCGCACGGAGCAAGGCGGCAGGGGCGGCTTGCATATCCGCATCGTCAAGATGGGAAATTAACGGTTCGGTTATGTTCATGGGTTGCTTCCTTCTTCAATCAAAACATGTGGATCACATGCTATCATAAACCATCCTAAACAAAGGCAATGAACTGCTGTCACATTCAAAAGATAGGTGTCAGAGGTGGGGGAAG
>CAIWDB010000368.1 GCA_903911305.1 uncultured Methylococcaceae bacterium
ACACACCGGCTATGCCGACTTGCCGGGAACGCCGCTGACCCGCACCGACGCCTTGCCGAATAAAACACCCAAACAAACCACGTTGGTAGGCATGGACCCGGACAGCGGAACCCAAGAGCCTTTGCCCTTGTATGAACAAGCCCCCAAATGCAAACTGAAAGCCCACCCCGGCGCGGGGGCGATTGAAATTGACGCAGTGACCCGCTTGGACGGTATTCCGGCTGACGCTTGGCAATACCGGCTCGGCAACCGCTCGGCGCTGGAATGGGTGTTGGAGGAATACCGCGAGAAAACCCCGAAAGACCCGACCATCCGCGAGAAATTCAACCTCTATCGCTTCGCTGACCATAAGGAAGCCGTGATTCGTTTACTGGCCCAAGTCTGCCAAGTCAGCGTCGAAACGGTTGCCATCACTGAAGCGATGCGGGAAACTGGCGAGGCTTAGACCATGCTCACACTAGCATTCAAGCAGCTAGAAACTCGTCATTACTCATAGAGATCAATCACTTCACTATTTATTGAAGTTACGCAGCAGCATCGGATTCGCTGAAAAACAAAAGCAAAGCAACAAACTGGTTGACAGACACACATAAATCTGTAATAAGCAATAGCCACCTAATGAAAACGGATTTGCGAGTGAGGAAGCTTTCACCAGCTTAACCCATCGAGTCAGAACCCGCAGAGTAGGTCTAACGGAGCGTGATGATTCAGCGCGGCAAAAATTTTTTGATCGTCTTGACACACAGCCAGTCTTAGTATTCTCAGCCGTTTGGCGATATACGACTTAATAAGCTTTGCCATCAAGACATGCAGTATAAGAGATACCACCATGATAAACCGTTTTAAACTAGCCACCATTCCTTTGCTGACCATTATTATGTTGTCAGCTTGCTCGTCGAAACCACCGCGCTCAAATATTCCCAAGAACGGTTGGACGCCTTCGCAGAGTTCAAACCAACACCGGCATTACCCACTGTACACGGACGACGACGTGGACTCAGGCCGCTCCCGGCGGTCCTACTCGCAAGAATTCCCAAGGCCACCGGAAATCGAACCGCAGGTGGCTTTCTGGCGCAAGGTTTACTCGAAATGGGGGCGTTCGCAAGTCGCAATCCATGACAAAGTCCACATGGACATCATTTACGATGTGTTTGATCTGCCGGGGGGAAGTTCCGACATCATGACATTTGACCAGAAGGATTATATTCAACAGCGCATGGCCGATTGGAGGGCGCGCTTGAGTATCTTGGAAGATAAAGTGGCTTCTGGCGCAAGCTTGGATGGCGATGAAAAGGAACTTGTCGAGTTCATTGCGCAGAAAACGGGCCGCAAAAATGCTATCCAAGGGTCCAGCGAACGCTTGAGACAGCAGCGCGGAATGAAGGAGAGGTTTATGCGGGGAGTGGAAATTGGCCAGCGTTACGATGCCCAGTTTAGGCGCATCTTCCGCAACGCGGGCTTACCCGAAGATTTAGCCTTGCTGCCCCATGTGGAATCTTCATTCCAATACAATGCCCACTCATCGGCCGGTGCGTTGGGGATTTGGCAATTTACATCCGGCGCGGCAAAAATGTTCATGAACGGCGATTCAAGCGCCGCCGCACGTTTGGACCCAATCAACTCAACCCATGGCGCGGCGCGTTATTTGGCTTACGCTTATGACAAATTGGGCAGTTGGCCTTTGGCGGTGACCTCTTACAATCATGGAATCGGCGGAATGCAAAGGGCAAAAAATGCTCACGGTCATGACTTCGTGAGCATCGTCAAGCATTACAATGGCTCGGCGTTTGGATTCGCGTCCCGAAACTACTATGCAGAATTTCTAGCCGCTAGGGATATCGTCAGCGATCCAAGCCGCTATATATCTGACTCATCAGACACCGAGCATTATGCGGCCATGTCAAACATTCGGCCTGTTAGCAGGACTAGGGAAATGTCCGCCCCGGTCATTGAATCGCCAGAAACGATACAAGCATTGGAGGAATCCTCCACGCCTTCACTGCCAGAACCCACCGTCATAGCCCAAGAAGAACCAAAACCTGTTGACATTCAACCCGTTCGATTGAATAAACCAGCACCAGCCCAAACCGTTAGTTCGCCTGAGCCTATAGCCACCATTCCAACCCCTGTCGAGGCGATTTATCAACCGGAACCCACTCCTGCCGCACCGACTGAGGTTGTAGTGGCAGAATCCACCGATAGGGAGTCGTCTGAGGCTGAAGAGCTTGATTCGGAAGAAGCCTCACCCAGAAGGGCCAAAGCGGCAAAATCAACCAAAGTTGCTGCCGCCACGTTCCCTAAGAAAACCGGAAAGCAAGCCGTGCCAGTTGAATCGAAGATGGCACCGGGGGACGCTACTATCAACGAACCGAAGAAACCCGCTTGGGTTAAACCCCCGGTTGATTCCAAAAAAGCTTCCAAGGCGTTGGTGTCCACTGACGGGAGCAAGGGAAGCAAAGCCAAAGAAATATCCAGCGAGACGAAAAAAGCCACAAAGTTTGCCCATCCGGCTGAATCCAAGCTTGCCACCAAGACTTCTCCGGCAACGATTGCACCTAAATCATCGGTTAAAGGAATGGCTTCTGCGAAATCTAGCCAAACCACACCTGTCAAAATGAGCCAGAATGGCAAGTCAAAACTAAACGCATCTAAGCAGGAAGATAGAAAAAGTTCTGACAAAATACGAATAGCCAAGCGTTGATTCGCTGAGCGCTTAAGCCATCTGGCCGGGAGTGACCATCCCGGTCGGAAACCTCGTCAGCCACCCCTGTTATTGCATTACTCACTGATTAAGTTTTAATCGCTTCCACACCTAAATTTATGGGCATCATCACCCAAACCCTGCGCGTGACAGGGATGCATTGCGGAACCTGTGAAAATAATGTGGAGCGGGCGCTAAAACGTTTGCGTGGCGTTCGCAAGGCCAAAGCCGACTATGGCAGCGAAACCGTAGTGGTCACTTATGACGAACTACGTTGCAACGAATACCAATTCTCCGAGGCACTCAAGCTTAAAGGCTACAAGTGCTCAACCCTGCCTAAGCCTCGCCCATGGCGGGATGGCATGGTTAAACTTTCGCGGATAATTTTTGGACTTCTTGGCATCATCGCCATTTTTTATGCCGGCTCTAAAATCCCGACGACAGAGTCCTCGCCTGGCTTGGGGCAGCAAGCCAGTGTTGGATTGTTGTTCATCGTTGGTTTGCTGACCAGCTTCCATTGTGTCGGCATGTGTGGGGGATTCATCGTTGGATACACTGCCCGCGATGCCATGGGAGGCAAATATTCTTATGCGCTGGCTCATATCGCTTACGGATTTGGCAAAACGATTTCCTACACCGCGATAGGCGCGGTTTTCGGATTTGCCGGGTCGCTCATCAGCTTCACACCCAGCATGAAAGGCGGGGCAGCCATTGCCGCTGGCATTTTTTTGGTGGTATTTGGTTTGAATATGCTGCATTTATTGCCCCATCTTCGCTTGTTTGGGATACCCATGCCACGCTGGCTAAGCCGGTTTGTCCACAGCGGGTTCCGCAAGCACAAGCACCCGTTGATTATCGGCATGTTAAATGGCTTGATGATTGCCTGCGGCCCTTTGCAAGCTATGTATGTGATGGCGGCCGGCACGGGCAGCCCATGGGAGGGGGCAAGGATTTTGCTGATCTTTGGCTTGGGTACACTGCCGTTATTACTGGGCTTCGGCTTCTTAACATCGCTTATATCCCATCATGCCAGTGATCGAATCCTGAAAGTATCAGGTTTAATTGTTGTCACTTTGGGGCTTATCATGTTCAACCGAGGCATGATCCTGACGGGGACAGGTTACGATTTTCAGTCGGTTTCAATGCTGATTAGCCACAAGCTTGAGAACTTGGAAGACAGCCGCCTGTCCAAAATTACAGATGAAGGAAATTCTATTACCTTGCATATGGATGTAACCCAAGACGGTTATCACCCTTCAAGGTTTGTAATCAGACGGGGCAAACCGGTGCGGTGGGTCATTGATGTAAAAGAACTGACCGAATGCAATCGCACAATCGTTGTTCCTAAATTAGACCTAGAATTCGAACTGCACTTGGGCGAACAGACAATTGAGTTCACCCCTGACCATGCCGGCATCATCTTGTGGAGTTGTGGAATGGGGATGCATAGAGGTGAATTTGAGTCATTGGACGATACCAATTCCGATCAAGGGAACGCAAAAGTGCCTTCCCAGGACAAACCCAAGGATTTAGCTAAATAATTTTTCAATAGCCTTTATAAACAGTGTATAATCCTAGGATAATTGTCCGGTTTAATTGAAAAGTGATACCGTCTCTGCAGCAGGGACGGTATGGCCGGACTGGCAAAGTAGTTCCCGCGATTCTATCCGGGCAGTCTTCACGGCAGAAATGCCGTTTTTTTTTGGAGGTAGCCTATGTTTAAAGCCTTGATTGGGCAGTCGCCCAATTTTGAAGCGATGCTTAGAAGCGCGAAAATGGTGGCGGGGACTAATGTGACCGTACTCATTACCGGTGAGACAGGAACCGGCAAAGAATTGCTTGCGAACGCCCTGCAAAACCATAGCCCACTGGCTAAGCAACCTTATATTACCTTGAATTGCGCGGCCCTACCTGAAGCTTTGGTGGAGTCCGAATTGTTCGGGCATCGCAAGGGTTCGTTCACGGGGGCGGTAGCGAACCAAACGGGCCGCTTGCTGGCGGCTGACGGCGGCACATTGTTCATGGACGAAGTTGATTCTTTGCCGTTGCCGGTTCAGGCCAAGCTATTGCGCTTTTTGGAAACTGGGGAAATTCAGCCTGTTGGCGACACTCAACCCATGCATGTGAATGTTCGAGTCATCGCAGCCACCAACACCCAACTGGAAGATAAAATCAGCCGAGGGGAGTTTCGCAAAGACTTGTATTACCGGCTGAACGTTGTCCCGCTGAAAATTCCAGCCTTGCGTGAACGCAAGGCGGACATTCCGGTGCTGTTGAGTCATTACATGGATTATTTTGCCGCGTCGCACAAGCTACCGGCATCGACTCTTTCCAAAGGGGCGCTCAGCCGGTTGTTGGATTATCCCTGGCCTGGCAATGTCCGTGAATTGCGCAATGTGTGTGAGCGTTTATGCATTTTGTTGGCGGGTCGAGTCATTGAGGAGAGCAACCTCCCGCATGAAATCGTCAACCGTACTGATGCGCAAAAGGGAAACATTCGGAATGGATTTGCACTTCCCGAAGGGGGAATTGATTTGGAAAAGCTTGAGGTCGAGTTGATTATGCAAGCTTTGGATCGCACCAAGGGTAACCGCAGCCGTTCGGCGCGCTTGCTTGGCATCTCCCGCGACACTTTGTTGTACCGGATGCAGAAGCACGGTTTGCGGTGATCAGATTCACCGACATGAATTAAACGCCCTTCGGGGCGTTTTTTTTATTGCTCTGGATTTGGCTCAATTTCGTATGTAGCCCGTCTACGGCAAAGAAAGGCGGACTAAGCTGTAAATTTGGAACGCGGATGTGCCATGACAGTGTAAAATGCTCATCACTGTCACAATTTTCGTTTAATTTAGTTTGATATAAATAAAGAGGATTCACATGCAGGTTTATTACGACAAAGACGCTGACCTTTCAATCATCCAAAGCAAAAAGGTTGCCATCATCGGTTATGGTTCGCAAGGCCATGCCCACGCGCTCAACTTGAAGGAATCGGGTGTACAGGTCATCGTGGGTCTGCGTCCGGGTTCGGCTTCTGCGGCCAAGGCCGAAAATGCCGGACTGACAGTGCTACCCATCCCTGATGCAGTTAAACAAGCGGATGTGCTAATGGTGCTGGCTCCTGACGAACACCAAGCCAAGCTGTATGCCGAACAAATCGAGCCAAACATTAAGCAAGGTGCGTCCTTGGCTTTCGCCCATGGCTTCAACATTCATTTTGAGCAAATCCAACCCCGTGCCGATCTGGATGTCATCATGATTGCACCCAAAGGTCCGGGGCATTTGGTGCGCTCGACCTATACCCAAGGCGGTGGTGTGCCGAGTTTGATAGCGGTGTTCCAGAATGCTTCTGGACGTGCCAAGGAAATTGCCCTGTCCTATGCTTCAGCCAATGGTGGTGGACGCGCCGGTGTCATCGAAACCAGCTTCCGTGAAGAAACCGAAACCGACCTGTTTGGTGAACAAGCGGTGCTGTGTGGCGGTGCGACCGCACTGGTGCAAGCAGGTTTTGAAACCTTGGTTGAAGCCGGTTATGCTCCTGAGATGGCCTACTTCGAGTGTTTGCACGAACTCAAGCTGATCGTCGATTTGATGTACGAAGGCGGTATCGCCAATATGCGCTATTCCATTTCCAACACGGCGGAATACGGCGACCTGACGCGAGGACCGCGCATCGTCACCGAAGAGACGAAAAAGGAGATGAAGAAGATACTGAAGGAAATCCAAAATGGCGAATTCGCCCGCGAATTCATTTTGGAGAACCAAGGCGGCGCAGCCACTTTGAAAGCCAAGCGCCGTCTGGGTCGCGAGCATCAGATTGAACAAGTGGGCGCAAAATTGCGGGATATGATGCCTTGGATCAAAGCCAACAAAATTGTCGATAAATCCAAAAACTAAGTGACGCCATCCCCCCTCCCCCTTGCGGGGAGGGGGGATGATGAGTGGCCCAACTCTTTTTTCCTCCAGCCAAAAGTACACACCATGAGCGAAGAACCGAAACCCACCATCAAACCTAGGCGCGGGATTTACCTCCTACCCAATCTATTCACCACGGCTGCATTGTTCGCTGGCTTTTATGCCATCACTGCCGCTTTAAACCATCACTTTGAATGGGCTGCCATTGCCATTTTCGTGGCGATGGTATTGGACGGCATGGACGGTCGCGTGGCTAGGATGACCAACACGCAAAGTGCGTTTGGTGCCGAATACGACAGCATGGCTGACATGATTTCCTTCGGTGCTGCCCCTGCGTTGGTACTATACATCTGGACCTTGAATGGCTTGGGCAAAATAGGCTGGATTGCCGCTTTCGTGCATTGTGCCGGTGCCGCACTGCGACTTGCCCGATTTAACACTCAAATTGGCACTGCGGACAAACGCTTCTTCCAAGGGCTTCCCAGCCCTTCCGCCGCGGCGATTCTAGCCGGCTTCGTTTGGTTATGTGCCCAATATGATTTCACGGGAGACAACTTGGTGGTGGCCTACACCACCCTCTGGTTGGCAATCGCCACAGGGTTGTTGATGGTCAGTAATTTCCGCTACTACAGCTTTAAAGATGTTGACTTGAGGGGTCGAGTGCCATTTATCAAAGCCATCACGATCATGCTGGCTTTTGCACTAGTCTTCATGAACCCTGCTCTGGCATTGTTTTTGTTTTTCCTAGGCTACGCCGTCTCAGGACCCGCCGTGAC
>CAIWDB010000369.1 GCA_903911305.1 uncultured Methylococcaceae bacterium
ATTCCGTACCAGACAAATAAGGTGTGCCGTCTGGTTTTAATTCAAAATCGGCAGGAAGCGGCGTACCGATGCGCGACCACAGAATGACCACCACCAAATCACAGTCATCGGGCTTTGGCAGACCTTGGGCAATGGCCTGTTGCGGTGTCAGCCCGGCTTCCATTGCCACCGCCGCACCGGGTTGGTCCCACGCGATGATTTCAATGTCAATACGACCGCGAAACCGCCGTTCGCCATTGATATGGATGATGGCTTCACGGGCCAGTTTCCGCTCCAGCGGCACATCGCCGGGTGAAGCCAGAAAAATCCGAAATGGTTTTAGATAACCGGCACCGGTCAGTGTATTATTGGTATTTATCGTTGAAGCCATGAATCTTATTCCTTAATGACCATTCAAGCATTATGTGGCGTGATCTATTTTGGGTCAACAAGCTTTTGATTTCCAAACTTACCAATAAATTTCCACCTTCCCCCCTTCAAGCGCGGTAAAATAAGCCACCTTACCGCCCTGCCCGTTTGAGGATATTTTTCCAAGCTGCCTGTGCAGGGTCGGTGTTTTTCTCAAAGAGCATATTATCCATGGTAGAAATCCTGATTCTTTATTACAGCCGCTACGGTTCAACCACCGAAATGGCGAATATGATTGCCCGAGGTGTCGAGGAAATTCCCGGCGCCACCGCCAAATTGCGCACGGTGCCGGAAGTGTCCCCAGTTTGCGAGGCAACGGCGGATTCCATTCCCGAATCCGGGCATGTTTACGCGACGCTTGACGATTTGCAAAACTGTGACGGCTTGGCCTTGGGCAGCCCCACACATTTCGGCAATATGGCGGCGCCGTTGAAATATTTCCTAGACAGTACCAGTGGGCTTTGGTTTTCCGGCGCATTGACCGGCAAGCCGGCCGGTGTGTTCACCTCCACTTCGTCCATGCATGGGGGGCACGAAACTACGTTAGTGACCATGCTGCTGCCGTTGCTGCATCATGGCATGGTGTTGGTCGGCATACCGAGCAAGGAACGGGCATTGATGGAAACGACCTCTGGCGGTACGCCTTACGGACCGAGTTACCATACTGGCAAAGACAGGGAAATGAGCGCGGAAGAGAAAAAACTCTGCCGGGTGCTAGGTTCCCGGTTGGCAACCGTGGCCTTGGCATTGAAAAATATCGACGATAAATGAATCTGTCCCGTATTGCCGCATGGGTCGGTTATCTTGGTCTGCTAGGTTTGTGGATTGCTTGGGCTACGGTTTTCGCCCCCGCTCGCCATGCACCAGCGAGTATCATTTTAGGTATAGCCGCCCTACCCTTGCTGATAGCTCTGCGCGGTTTTCTGTATGACCGGCGAGGAAGTTTCATTTGGTTAGGCTTGATTAGCTTAGTGTATTTCATCCACGGCGTGGGCGCAGCCACGGATGCCAGTCAACGCACACTAGCGGGTTTGGAAATTGTGTTTAGCCTGTGTCTGTTTGGAGGGGCTTTGGTGCGTTTGCGAATGCGGGAAAATCCTTAAGTGATCCGGCAAATCCCCCTACCGCTTGCCTTTAATCCTGAACATGATTTTGAAGAATACCATCCCGGAGGAAATGCGGAGGTAGTGGGCCATTTGCGTCAGACGGCAAGAGGCAAAGGCGAGCATTTCATCTATCTGTGGGGTGTGCCGGGGCTTGGAAAGACCCATCTGCTTCATGCTTGTTGCCGGGAGGCTCACCGTGCCGGTCTAACGGTGTCATTCGTCCCATTGCTAGCGTTAAAGGGATTTGGCGCGGAAGTGCTGGATGGGCTTGAAGATCAAGACTTAGTCTGCCTTGACGACCTTGACGCGATTGCCGGGGATGAGGCATGGGAACAAGCGCTGTTCGATCTTTTTAACCGCTTGCGCGATGCCGGGAACGGCTTCATCATTTCCTCACGCATACCCCCAGTGGAATTGCCTGTCCTTCTGCCAGACCTGAAGACACGGTTTAGTTGGGGGCTGACTTTATGCTTGCGCGAGTTTTCGGATACCGACAAACTAGCTGCTCTATCCTTACGGGCAAAACTGCTAGGTTTAGAATTGCCTTTGGCGGTTGGTCGGTTTTTGTTGAGTAATTACCGCCGCGACCTGCCGGGTTTGATGGCACTGTTGGAACAATTAGACCAAGCAAGTTTGGCGGCAAAACGGAAATTGACCATCCCCTTTCTGAAACGGTATTTGGAAGAATATCAGTGAATTAAAATCTGCCAAAGTGACAGCACAATTTCCGCCACAATCAAAATGACAATATACCATTCCACCCTCAAGGCTTGTCGATGGTTCACCAAATCAAGATAAGTTTCAGCAGTGCGTGAAATCAAATCCAGCTTTCTAGCCAGTGCCACGTCACGGTCGCGCAACTCGTATTCGGTGGCGAGGCGCTCGTACAGGCGATCCAATTCCACCTCTTCCCAGACAATTTCTGGCTTCTCGGTAATTTCCACACGCCCGACCGTTCGTGCCTGTATCAGCAGCGCATTGCCAATTTCACCGAGTATTTCGTTTTTACCCCCTGCCGGACTTTGACCCCTACACAGACGTTCGGCCAATTGTTCAATGCGGTCAAAGACTTCCGCCACACTTTTTTCGTAGTATGACAACACGCAGCTTTTTGCCAGCACATGGGCCACCACTTGTAAACGCCCGACGGAGGCATCGCGCAGCGTGATACATCCATCAGAGTCTAGTCGCTCAGACGCATTGGGATCTATGGAGACGATTGCCGATTCGCATTCGGGATGGTCATAACGGTTATGAATGGAGTCTTTTAGCCCCTCAATGATTTCCTTTTCTTCTGCTTCAGACAAACCAAACATCACCACCGCCCCAAAGCGAAAAATCATACTGTATCCATGCTGACCTATTAACATGGTTAATGGGCCTAATGCGACAGTGCTACCTTTTGACAATTCCCGCAATTCGATCCTAGACCCAAGAAACCAAGCCTTTGCTTTTAATTTTTGTATTATGTCCGACATATTTGATGCCTTGAAAAACTAGTATCTTGATCTAAATCTACTCGTCATTGAATTCAGCCTGAAGGCGCTCACGGTTCATCGCCAGCCATTGCAAAGCGATGATTGGAATAGCCGAGTCAATAGAGCCATTTTCCAGCATACCCCATGCTTGATCGTAGCTAACGACTTCGACGCGGATATCTTCATCCTCCTCCTCAAGACCATGAACCCCCCCTGCCCTTGATGCATCGACAATGCCACAAAATAGCGTGATTTTTTCCCCGAATGCACCGGGTGTGGTGAAAAATTCGGAAATCTTAAGCAGATGTGTGATTTGACAACCGGCCTCTTCCAAGGCTTCGCGATGGGCCACTTGCTGAGGGCTTTCCCCCTGCTCCACCGCACCCGCGACAATTTCCAGCAGCCAAGGAACCGCTTTAAAGTTAAGGGCACCGACTCTGAATTGTTCGATCAACACAACCGCATCCATAACCGGATCGTATAGTAATACCGCGACGCAGGAACCCCGGTGGAATAATTCACGGATAAGGTCTTTACTCCATCCTCCACTAAACAAGGTATGCCTCAAATGGAGTCGGCTCATTTTGAAGAAACCTTCGTATACCAAAGTTTCTTCACTCACTTCAAAAGATTTGATCGAACCGCTCATTGCCCTTCCCCGCTCAACGCAGCTCGAGATAAGAACCGATGGCACTTTGCAATGCCGATCCAAAACTTGTGCCTAAACGACGAGAAATTCGATCAAATAACCGCTCCTTGGGAGTGAAATTGACGGTTTCTTTCGCCCCAATCACGGTCTCGGCCACTTCACGGGCATTGCCCACTTCATCGGCAAGCCCCAGTTTTATCGAATCTTGCCCTGTCCACACCAATCCGCTAAAAAGGTCTGGATTATCCTTCAGCCGATCCCCCCTGCCCTGCTTCACCGCGTCGATGAATTGATGGTGTACCGTGTCGATCACCTCTTGCATATGGTGTTTTTCGAATTCATTACTGGGAGAAAAAGGGTCCATTAAGGCTTTATGATCACCTGCGATCATGAGTCTGCGCTCGATACCCAATCGCTGCATCGAATCGACAAAACCAAACCCGTTCATGATGACGCCAATAGACCCGACTACGCTTGCCGGATGGACATAAATTTTGTCCGCTGCCGCTGCAATGTAGTAACAACCGGATGCGCAAATGTCAGAGACAACGGCGTATATCGGCATTTTGCCATTTTCCTTTTTAATGCGGCGTATCTCTTCGTAGACATAAGCTGCCTGCACTGGACTGCCGCCGGGGCTGTTCATGCGCAGCACAATGCCTTTGGTGTTTTTGTCTTTAACCACATCGCGCAAACCCTCAATCAAATTGTCCGCATCGGTTGGATTGCCTTCCATGATTGCACCGGCCACATCAATCACCGCAGTGTGTTGTTTTGAAGTCGCTTGGCTGAAGAAACCGTCAGTGGGCCGAAATGCAAGGACAGCGACAACTATAAGATAGAGCAACAAACCAATTTTAAAAAACGCCCCCCAAAGCCTGGCTCGCCTCTGTTCGTGAACCGAAGCCAATAAAACCTTTTCCAAGGTCTCACGCTCCCAAGCCGGTAGCGGCTTGGCTTCACCTTGCGTAGAGGTTTGGGATGGAATTTGACTTTCTTCGCTCATGATTACCTCAAATATTCATAGTCCGAGACCCACTCGGCATTTAGACCGAGTAACTCCATAAATCACATTAACAATTCACGCAGATCAGCGGTTTGATTTAAAACCAGCACGGGATTTAAAGCCAATAGCTCATCCCTATCATTCGCGCCTGTGACCACGCCAATCGCATCAATTTTGGCATTTCTCGCCATTTCAAGATCGTGCAGGGAATCCCCCACCATCAATGTCCGCTCAGGTGGGCAGTCCAATTCTTCCATCAGTTGCAATAACATCAGAGGGTTAGGCTTGGAAGCCGTTTCGCTGGCGGCACGGGTTGCTTGGAACCAATCCGTATACCCGGTTGAGGATAAAGCTTGATTCAAGGCATTCCGTGATTTGCCAGTTGCCACGGCCAATTGGTAGCCTTGTTCGCGAAGGTCGCCCAACAACTCAGGCACACCGTCAAACAAATCTTCCCGCCCTAAGTTTTTCTCATCGTAATAGCGACGATAGGCCGTCATCAACGGAGGGATGTCCGCAGACGAGGCGTGTGGAAAGAGTGTGGACATGGCCCGCTCCAAGCTAAGGCCAATCACCGAGCGGGCTAGTCTTGCGTCGGGAACCGCCAAGTCGCAATCGCGAGCAGCCTGTTGCAAACATTCGGTGATCCAGTGGACAGAATCAATCAAGGTTCCATCCCAATCGAAAATAATTAAGTCAAATCGCTTATTCATGGTGTCAGACGTTCAAGAAAATCCTCTAAATCGGGTTCCAAGGGTATTTTGATGTGGAAAGGCCGATTGTCGCGAGGATGGGCGAAGGAAACTTCCGAGGCATGAAGAAATAACCTTTTTAAACCCAATCGGCGGAATTCCGCATTCAATGATTCATCACCATAACGCTCGTCGCAGGCGATAGGATGTCCAATGGATAATGCGTGGACACGAATCTGATGGGTACGGCCTGTCAACAAATTCGCCTCCACCAGTGTTGCATTGGCAAATTTGCGTGTGCGGCGGAATTCAGTTCGGGCGGGTTTGCCATCCCTTGCCACTTTGACCATTCTTTCGCCACTTTGCAGAATATTTTTTTTCAGCGGCGCATCGACCATCAGGCTTTTTCTTGCCCAAGCCCCAATCAGCAAAGCCGTGTAGACCTTTTTCACTTGATGGTCTTCACGAAACATTTCATGGAGATGGCGCAATGCACTGCGTTTTTTGGCGATTAACAAACATCCAGAGGTTTCACGATCCAGCCTATGCACAAGTTCAAGGAATTTAGCATTTGGCCTAATCGCCCGCAAGCCTTCAATGACACCATAACTCAGCCCACTCCCGCCATGCACCGCCATCCCTGCCGGTTTGTTGATGACTAAGAAATCGTCATCCTCGTGTACTATTCTCCCCTCCAAACGCTGCTGAACCAAGGGTTCAGGTATGGCAATCTCCTCCCGCTCAGCAACACGGATAGGCGGGATGCGTAGCTTGTCGCCAGCCTCCAGTCTTCGCTGTGCCTGACATCGTCCGCCATTGACCCTGACCTCGCCTTTGCGCAAGATTCGATAAACATGGCTTTTAGGGACACCCTTCAGTCGGGTGAAGAGAAAGTTGTCAATGCGCTGGCCTGCGCTATCCGCGTCGATTTCGATAAAATACGGCTTGGATGTAGCCTTGGAAATGTCATCAGTCATTGCTTAATCATAACAGACGACAGCACTTTTGCGGACATGGATTGTTTTCCAAGCTTCGTATCAATGGGCAACTGTTAATATCTATCCGGCTTGTCTCAATTTTGAATACAGATTATGCTTAGAACCCTTCGCGCTTTTTGTTGTACCAAACTCTGCACAAACGCAACAACTCGCTTACAATACTAAATGGAACCCCAAGCATGAGCTTCAGAACACCCGATCTTTGCGACCAATTCGCCGACAACAACCGTCATCTACAAATTGCCGATCCCGTATTCAAATCTTTTGGCGGTGTCCATTCCTTTTGTGGACGAATAGCCACTCTCAAAACTTTCGAGGACAACGCGCTTTTGCGCCAAGTGTTGGAAGAAAAGGTTGAGGATAAGGTTCTCGTAATTGATGGCGGTGGATCGCACCGTTGTGCGTTGTTCGGCGGAAACTTGACGAAACTAGCCTGTGACAATGGCTGGAAAGGCATCATAGTTTATGGCTGCATACGCGACTCCTTGGAGATTGCCCAATTGCCCATTGGTGTCCGCGCTTTGCACACCCACCCGATGAAAAGCCATAAACGTGGCGGAGGCGACAAAGACTGTTTGATTACCTTCGCAGGGGTCAATTTCCGCACTGGGAGTTATCTTTACGCTGACGAAGATGGCATTGTGGTGGCCGAAGATAAATTGATTTAAGGTGATACATGGGTAATCGACTTTCAAAGATTTACACCCGGACAGGCGACGACGGCACGACCGGCCTTGGTGATGGTAGCCGAGTGGGTAAAGACTGTTTGCGCGTCGAGTCTTACGGCACGGTGGATGAACTCAATAGTCATCTAGGGATGGCACTTACTTACGAATTGCCAACTAATTTGCGTGAGACGTTTTGCGAAATTCAGCATTTATTGTTCGATTTAGGCGGTGAGCTTTGTATGCCAGGTTATGTTTTCATCAAGCCTGAGCATGTGACTTGGCTGGAGCAGGAATTAGACAAACTCAATGACGAACTACCCGCCCTGAAAGAATTCATCTTGCCGGGGGGTAACGCCCCTGCCGCCGTTTGCCATATAAGCCGCACCGTCTGCCGCCGCGCGGAACGTTTGATGGTGGCATTGGCTCGGCAGGAAACCGTCGAACCATCGGCCCTTGCCTTCATTAATCGCCTGTCCGACTTCCTGTTTGTGGCTGCCCGCGTCATTGCGCGCGCTGATGGCGGGGAAGTGCTGTGGCGTGGTGGTGGGCAAAAATAATTCAAGGCCGACTCGGTTTTAAAAACCGAGTCGGCCTTCTTTCGTTGCGTCCAATGCGCTGAAGTGACACAATGCCAGTCTATTCATTTTTCAAATAAAACAGAACTATCCAATGGAAATCATACTTGCCAATCCTAGAGGTTTTTGTGCCGGCGTTGACCGTGCCATCGAAATCGTCGAACGCGCCATTGAAGAGTTTGGCGCACCTATCTATGTTCGCCATGAGGTGGTGCATAACCGCTATGTAGTCGATGGACTGCGCGAACGCGGGGCTGTTTTTGTGGAGGAACTATCCGAAATTCCTGACAATTCCACCGTTATTTTTAGTGCCCATGGGGTTTCCAAGCAAATCCAACTGGAATCCAAGGAACGTGGTTTAAAGGTGTTCGATGCCACCTGCCCCTTAGTGACTAAAGTGCATATCGAAGTGCATGCCCATGCCAACGAAGGGCGTGAAATTGTTTTCATCGGCCATGCCGGACACCCGGAGGTTGAAGGAACCATGGGCCAATATGCCAACCCGAATGGTGGGATTTATTTGGTGGAATCCCCCGCCGATGTGGGCAAACTAGAGGTGAAAAACCCCGAGAACCTAGCCTATGTGACCCAAACAACGCTTTCCATAGATGACACTCAAGCCGTCGTTGTTGCCTTGCGAGAACGCTTCCCCAAAATTATTGGGCCAAAGAAAGACGACATCTGTTACGCCACTCAAAACCGCCAAGATGCTGTAAAAACTTTGGCTGCCGATTGCGACGTGATACTGGTAGTCGGTTCGCCCAATAGTTCCAACTCCAACCGTCTACGTGAAATCGCTGAGAAGTTGGGCAAAGGCTCTTACCTAATCGACGATGCGAATGAATTAAAGCGGGAATGGGTCGAGGGGGCTAAAAAAGTGGGTGTGACAGCCGGTGCATCCGCGCCTGAAATCCTCGTCAAGAAAGTCATTTCACAGCTTAAATCTTGGGGTGGCAAAATGGTGACGGAAAATGCCGGCATTGAAGAAAAAGTCGTGTTCTCGCTGCCGAAGGAATTAAGGGCAAAATAACGTCATATCTTGGAGCGTCAAAGCTTGCTTTGACTTGAAATTACAAATGCGAAGATTACTTCGCCTGTCAAAGCAGGCTTTGACGCTCCAACCCTATATCCCTTCATAACATCAGTTGGTTAATGATGTTTAACAAAATATAAAACGAGGATTGATTATGCCATTAACAGCAATGGACTTGGTTGCCGCAGCCAAACAGCAAATAACTGAGGTCGATGCAGCCCAAGCCAAAAACGTATTAACTAAATCCCTAGTGCTGGATGTACGTGAACCCGGCGAATTTGCCGCTGGCTCATTACCCGGTGCTTTCAATATCCCGCGTGGGCTTTTGGAATTCAAAATTGACAGCCATCCGGCATTCCAAGGCAAACAGGATGAAGAAATTTTAGTATATTGCTTGACTGGCGGACGATCTGCTTTGGCGGTCGAAGTTTTGCAGAAGCTCGGGTGGAGCAAGACAGTCAGTTTGGCTGGCGGTTTTAACGGTTGGCAACAAGCCGGTGGGGAAGTGGTCACCCCGGCAGCGTAGCAAGCATGTCTCGTCATTCCCACGACGAACAGGAAACTGATGGCAAGGACAGCATGCGGCTGGACAAATGGCTTTGGGCCGCACGTTTCTTCAAAACCCGCGCACTTGCCACCGAAGCCATCAACGGTGGCAAGGTTCATCTCAACGGCCAGCGAGCCAAATCCGGCAAGGAAATCGGCATTGGCGCAAAACTGGAAATTAGCAAAGACCAATACACTTGGGACATTACCGTCACCGCCCTGAAAGCCCAACGCCGCCCCGCCTCCGAAGCCGCATTACTCTACCAAGAAACCCCCGAAAGCCATGCCAAACGCCAAGCCGAAGTGGAGCGCCGAAAGCTCATACACGAAATGGGCGGGCAACCCGACGAGCGGCCTGACAAGAAAGACCGACGGTTGATTCATCGGTTTAAAAGGGAGATGAGGGAGGGTTGAATCAGTCGTTCTCAATGGAAAATAATCCTTTGCTTACAAAATGAGGATATTAAAATGCAAGTTTTTATTAGTCATGCCAACAGTGATGCTCAATTAGCAAATCGACTGGCAAAAACTCTACGTGAATCAGGCATGGAGGTTTGGGATGACACGCAGATACTCCCCGGTGATAACTGGGGGGTTAAACTTGGCGAGGCTCTACAAGAATCCGATGCCATGGTGGTGTTACTAACACCTAATTCGGTGAATTCTCCCAATCTTAACTTTGAGACCGGGTATGCTTTGGGAGACCAAAACTATAAAGGGCGTCTTATTCCTGTCATTGTCGCACCCCGTGGAACGATGCCTAATGAAGCTATACCTTGGGTATTGAGAAGGCTTAATATGGTCTATTTGCCAGACTTGGAAAAAGATGAAGAAGGTTTTAAAAAGATAACCCAGATGCTTAAAGAAGCCGCATAACTTTGCTAAGCATATTTTATGATACCTTCTGAAGTATTCGTATCCCATTCAAATCTGGATAAAGACTTTACACAAAAATTGACAGTCGAAATGGCTAGGCACGGGATGCCATTTTGGTATTGTCAATCTAATATTTTGGGCGCTCAACAATGGCATGACGAAATCGGTGATGCTCTTAGGCGTTGTGACTGGTTTATGGTTGTATTATCGCCAAACTCTGTAGAATCCATGTGGGTAAAAAGAGAATTGATCTTCGCCCTGCAACAAAATCGGTTTGAAAATAAGATCATTCCCCTTCTTTATCAGGCTTGTGACTATGAGAGTCTCTCTTGGGTTTTGCCTAGTTTCCAA
>CAIWDB010000370.1 GCA_903911305.1 uncultured Methylococcaceae bacterium
AAGCACTGGATTAGTGCGCATCTTAACTATGATGGTGGCCCACTTTTTAAGGGAGGCGATCTAATAGATATTGGTGAAGATGTGAATATAGGTTCTACGCAAGGAAATATTATTAAGCAAAACTTGTCTTTAGAAACCGACAGACGAATCATTGAGACGCACGAATTGACGAATATTTATGGCGATAATCATGTGAGTGAACGGTTGCTTAATTTTTTTGACACGGGCAAAGATATTGATGCATTGAAAGCAGAAGTATTTGTGGGCTTGTAAGATTTTTCATGATTGCCTTGTGGTTTGGGCAATTTCTATTTGTTGCCAAGCATGGAAACGTCGGGCGCAACGCAAAGATACTCGCCCGACCTTGGTTGAATGTCTAGCCTTCCCCGATAAAATTAGGCATTAAAAATTTCTTTTCCATTGCTTGGTAACTATCTAATAAATATATTTTTATTTGAATTCTAGAGGGATTTTTTTTTATGTCATTCTCGCAGACAGACATTCAAAACATTAAACCAGAAATTCTTTCACTGACGATTATTGAATTAATCAATAATGCAAATGTTTCTGTAAGATTAAGAAACTCCATAAACAGCGCAGCAGCAGATGGATACCTCCCTTTTCAAACGGTAGCTGATTTCATTAGCAGTGGACAAGAAGCCAAAGCATTATTACTAAAATTGAATAATCTTGGTGAAAGAACAGTTGATGAGTTTATCAGTTTGGTAAATAATTTATTTAATAGTCAAAGCCATGCATATATTAATTCGCAATCACCCGATTATTTAGATAAACCAATAAGAATTGAAGATTTTGTTTTACCAGAAGTTCTTTCTTTATCCGTACAAGAGTTAGTCAATACTTCAAATGTATCGGTTAGATTAAAAAACGCTATCAATAATGCAGTAGAAAATAAAAAGTTACCATATTACACAATTAAAGATATTGTATATCATGGACATAAATCTAAACAATTATTATTGAAAATACCAAATATTGGAAAAATAACAGCTAACGAATTTATTAGCCTAATAAATAATATTACCTACCAAAATAATCAAGATAACATTGCGCCTGTTACTGAATCAAAAGGAAAAAATAAATTTTCAAAGAAATCGAAGGTTGGTTCAACCTGTCGATTTTTTAAATCATATAATGATACTTTATATTTTAAAGTAGTAGAAGAAATAGAACGTGAAAAACTAAAGCAAATAAAATTAGCAGAAAATAGTATTGCAAAACTCTATCCAGAGCGAGTGAATGAACTTTGGGATTATGAAAAGAATGAAGATATTAGACCAGACCAAGTACAAGTGAGCGACACACTTATTTATATATGGTTTAAATGTCCGATTGATGGTTATTCTTGGCAAAATAATCCTAGTGAAATAGTTCGATATTCTTGGAGCAGAGGAACAAGTGGATGTAGTCGATGTGGCAATGGATGGACAACAGAAGCTATTCGTCAATTTGTAGCAAGCATGGAAAAACATATTCCCAATCTTACGCAGGCTGAACGATATAAAATATTTGAACAAGCGGGGGTATTAAATTCAAAAGCCTCAGAAAGCGTTTCTATTATCAAAAGCATCATAAAGGGAAAACTTTCGGGGCAAAAGTTAAATGAGTATACACGAGGGATTGAAATCAAAACAATCGAATCTGAACAGGATACCACTCAACAATCAACAGAATCCGAGGAACTTAGCTTTCTTGATACCAACTCAAAGCGCGAAATATCAAATATTATTGAACAACGTGTTGAATATACGGGAACAACTAATGCTTCCGAAGAACTTCCAACAATAAAAGTTAGAAATAGCCTTGAATTCTTAAGTAGCCAGATCGTTGCTTCGGCAGATCACGAAGCTATCGACTATTTCGTCGCATCACGTCTAAATCGTATTTGGGCGGAGGTGTTTATGGATGAATCTGCCGTTGAAGCAGTGGAGAGCTATACAGACGAAGGATATGGCCGACAAGTCCGTGACAAATTTCTTGATGAATATTATCAGGCGAGGGATATGACCATTCCCACTGGTTGGGCGTTTCGAATCAACGGTAAAATTACTGCGCCTAATCTAATGCAGAAACTATCAGCGGTGCGACTGCGCAATCAAAAGCGGGTGTTGAATCTATCTTTGACGGGAACCGGAAAGACTATTGGCGGCATACTGAGTAGCCGTATTATTGATGCTCGACTATCTATCATTATTTGTCCGCTAGACACCATTCCTAATTGGAATGCTGAAATCAAACACACATTCCCCAATAGTAAAGTCACTATTAAGAATTTTGACCCTTACTGGGAATGCATAGAATCAGGTCACCATTATATTTTACTCAATCATGAAATGTTCCAACAGCCTTCAAGTTCTGCACATGTTCGTCGGTTATTAGAAAGATTCAAAATTGATTTAATAATCGTCGATGAAATCCATCGTTGTAAACAACGCAGTGAAGATTCTTCAAAGCGACGACAAATAGTCCTCGCTCTTATTACTAATGCTGCGGAAATTAACCCAGATTTACATGTACTCGGGATGAGTGCAACTCCAGTCATCAACAACCTTAAAGAAGGGAAAAGCTTGGTGGAATTAGTTTCGGGAGTAGAACGTTCAGATTTAGGGGAAAGGGCAACAATCAACAATTGTATGCGTATACATCAAGCCTTTGTGACTTTGGGCATTCGATCCAGAGTTAAGCCTAAAATTAGAATTAACCGCATTACTCTTCCTATTGACTGCTCTGATGTAGTCGATGAAATTCGAGAGAGTGGCACATCGGTTCTCAAGATGGAGCAAATTCTGACTCGCTCACGAATCCCCGTTATTCTTCAGGAAATCCGTCCTAAAACTATCATCTACTCCCATTATGTTGAAGGCATTGTTGATCAACTGCAAGAAGCACTGGAAAAGGCAGGATGGACTATAGGATTCCATATAGGTGGCGATAAGAGTGGGCGCGACGCTTTTATCAATGGATCGGCTGATGTTTTGATTGCTAGTAGCGCAATGTCAGTAGGCATTGATGGGTTTCAAAGGGTTTGCGACCGCTTAATTCTTAATATTCCTCCATGGACTAGTGCAGAGTTAGAGCAATTGGAAGGACGACTCAACCGGCAAGGACAAATACATGAAAGTCTGACTATTATTTCTCCCGTGACCTATGGTCTCGATCAAGGTGAACGTTGGAGTTGGGATGAAGGTCGGTTGGCCCGTTTGCAGAATAAACAAACCATTGCCGATGCAGCCGTCGATGGTGTAATGCCGGAAGGCCAGCTACGTTCAGAGGTTCAAGCATTTAGAGACTTGCGAGGTTGGTTGAACCGGTTGAAAACTGGCGAGTAGAATTCATAATACAGATCAGTTATTTGTGTTCCATTTGATCGCTCCCACGCTCCAGCGTGGGAGCGCAAAACTTACCGCTCTGCGGCGATAAACATAACGTTTAAAACCATCGGTCAATCTTGATCAATCCCTTTTCTCCTAAATAATTTCGTGCACTGGAATAGCGCCAATGCTCGGGTTTGTCTATATAACCCCGCTTGACTGGATTCCAATAAATATAATCCAATTTTTCCCGCATGACGGTTTCGCTGATGACCAACTCGGCATGTGAACCCTCTTGCCAGAATTGATATTCCCTATCCGATTTATGCAGTTTTTTGAATAAACGTAACTTCGATAAGAGTTGTTCGATGTTATGTTCTTCTAAAAAATTGATCAATTGTCGGGCTGTATAAGATTTGAAGCTATGGACACATTTAGCAAGGTCGTTTGCTTGGAGGACACAGTGTAAGTGATTTTCCAGAATCACATAGCCGTAAAGCTTTAACCCGACATTTTCCCGTTGATAGCGCCAGCAATTCAGCAGAATTTCCACGGTTTCGGCGCGAGTGAATACAGGCAACCATTCTAGTACGGTGTAAGTGAGAAAATGCGGTTTATCCGGTTCAGTGATAAGGTATCGGCTTCTACCCATAGATTATTTTGATGTTTAGGGTTTTGGACGCTGGAGCGTCCTTGTTTGCATTCCCACGCTGGAGCGTGGGAACGATCAATTGGACAGTTTCATTCCGCTTGGGCAGACGATAAAGCCGTCTGCCCACCCTTGGCTACCTCATTCTTAGGCGTAAACCCATGGCATGCTCGTAACATGATTGAATAAACTCACCCAAAAAGCCATTGTTTTTACGAAAATCCTTATTTTCAGAGATTATTATTGGAATATCGCCATCAGTTAGTTGTGCCTTATATACTAACCATCCAACAAGATGCGGTGTGGTGCGGACGCATGACGTTCCTAGTAACCTTTCAGCTACATTCCTAGCTGTACCATCATCGGTTACGAAACTATGTTTAAGTTTACGCGCCAAAGCCAATGCAGCAAGTTCCCCTCGATGAAACCTCTGCACTGACCCAACACTTGCCAATACTTCCCTTAAATCTTCAATATTTAAAGGATATGAGCTGAAATGAAGATTAGTAGTTAACTCATTTTGTAATTTCGACTGTAGCTCGATGTCAATATTTGTCGGATTTTTTCTTGGTTTTATCAAGCATTCATACCTAACATACTCAGCCAAAATAAAGTGTCGGTTTCGGCATTTTGCGGCAATTGTCAAGGTTTTACTACACAATATGTTCCACACTGCACAGGTATCAATGGTCGAGATTTCAGGGAATGTTAATAAACATTCATCTCGTGGAAGATTAACCATTTAGGAATCTCGTTCCAAAAATATCGGCTAACTCGACCACATCCCTAATGTCAACAAGCAGAATATCGGCAAGTTTTGCTAGAGAAATAAGATTTCGACGGTGGGCTTCGAATGCGATTGATACATAATCGGCATGTAATCCAGTTGCGAGTAAGGCTTGTTTGCGTTCAAACTGACGGTTAGTCAAGTTTCCCCTCAATTCAGGTTCATTTTTCTGCGGCAAACGAAGCTCCAGTTTTCGCAGACTTGATCTAGTTTGCTCATCAAGAAGGTTAGAACGCTTCAAAGCAGAAAGAAGAGCCGGTACAGAGACTGAGAGCTTGTGCGCGACATCCTCAATTTTGTCAGGTTGCCGCCACTGCTCTGAGGTTCCTAACTTTGTAAGTAATTCATTTGGCATTAAAAAACATGAAGCAAAAGAATTAGCACGAATTTCCCTAAACTTATGACTGGAATCATCTAAAGGGTCAGAAACATTAAATGGTATGTCAGCATCCATCAATGCATGCCCGATTTCGTGAGCAGCGCTAAAACGTTGACGATAAATATCTTCGGAAAAATTTATGAGTATGCAGTATCCCGCATAGGGATGACGAACAAACAAGCCGGATATTTTAGAATTTGGCAAAGCCCGCCTAAACAAACGGAAACCAGCATCTCGAAGCCATTGGAATATATCAGGAATTATTGCATTTGTTGGTAGCTTATGCCATTCTCGGAAACTGCGAGCACATTCTTGTCCATGACCTATATAGAAATTTCCTCTGGGAGTGAACCTGAACCCTGAAGTTTTTGGTTTAATCTCTAGGAGTTCTTCAAGCAATGCTTGTGACTTACAAAGGTGAAGAAATTCAGCGATAGAGTGCCGGTCAGTAGTTGCCAGACGTCTGCTTTCTGACCGCAACATACTAATTATATTTTCATCTGGATTTAATTCATCATCTTCAATAAGCCAAGCAAACTCGCATTTAAAGAAGTCAGATAAAATTAAAATATCATCACCGCTTGGTGTTTTCCCACCTGACTCAAACCCTTGAAGAGATTGTATAGGAATACCTGTTGCATTGCTTACGTCTTTAAATGAATTTCCAAAGGATTGACGTAAATTAGATAATTTCTGAGAAAACTTTTGAGTTGTAAATGGCATATCTTAATATTCATTAATTTTGCTCTTCCCCAAGCTCCAGCTTGGGAACGCGGACTTGGAAGCTCCAGCTTCCCGAGACACAACAAGCTGGAGCTTGGGAACCGGCCAAATAACAGTTCGACTGTCGAACTTTTCATCCCTTTAACCTCGGATGGAGCGTCAAAGCTTGCTTTGACAATAAGCAAACCCTCAACTTTCAAGTCTTTAGTCAAAGCAAACTTTGACGATCCCGTCACGCAACAATTAAGCAACTTTTGCCGATTGAGGTTGTGGGAGAAAAGCTTACAGCCTTACCTAACGACATTGAACCTGCATCTACCGTTATTTCACTAAGATCTTCAACGTCTTCCAGAATAAATCTATCATCGCCATGTCTTCGCTGGGAGTGTCATTATCAAGCTGGGTGACGATGACCAAGCCAGCATCTTTAGCTCCGTAACACAGGACATTACGCTGATATTCGTCTTTCCGATATTTGGAAACCACATACTTTCCCATCACCGAATGGCCTTCTGCAAGTTCCTTGGAAACGTCCCTTTTTGTGATAGTGTAGCCGTAATGAACTTCCTCTTTCGTCAATTCCGTAACGACCATATCGATCAAACCGCATGGATTCAATCCCGTATATTCTTGGATCATCACCATCGTACCCGAAGGCGTTGCCATCATGGTCTGGTAAACCCCGTCACCAAGATCGGTCTTTGCAGGCGCAAAACCGCTCGGATGGTTGAAAGAAAACATCTCAGTCTTGAACGTTGCAATGACTTTCTTTTCCAGCTTGACCTGAATCTTTTGACCGTTTTGAAGCGTGGCCGTTGTCATTTCGCCAATATCCAGTTCATAGGGTTTGCCATCAATTGTCAGCAGGTAATTGCCAGAAAGCACAAGATTTCCCCACAAACCGAGAGCCATTATCAAGAGCAATCTTAACCTCATGTATTCCTCCATCTGTTTACGTATTTGACCTTACCATCAGTATACCTGATTGCCCATGCCGTAATACTCATAGCATCCTTAATGTTACGCCATAAGGGAACAAGACATTTGATCGTTCCCACGCTCCGGCATCACTACTATATTGAAGAAACTGGCTTCGACGGGCGTTTGTAGCGCTATCATTACGGCGCGGAGTGGCAATTGGATGCCTACGCCCAACGCAGCGGCGAGGGATGGCAACTGACCCGCTTTGAACGCGACCCGCTGGGCCGATTGCTCAAGAAAACCCTGCCGGAAGGCAGCGTCAGCGAATATGCCTACAACCCGCTCGGACGGCTGCATCAGGCCCGCAACGGCGACAGCCAACTGCATTTCCACTGCAACGCCCTAGGGCTTGTCGCCTAAGAAACCCAAAGCGGCGAAAGCGTCCGCCACGAATACGACGCACTCGGCTGCATAAAGTCAGAAATTAAGAGACTAAGCAAACCGAACTGGGTAAAATCAAGCCATGTCCCATCGAACTGCCAGACTTAACGAGTTTCCCCTATGATAGTGAAAATCACCGGCGCTGAAGCCCTTTCCGCGTTTAGAAAACAAAAACTGATGGCTGATCTTCAAGCGGTGGCCGCTGGCATCAGTGGTTTGTCGGCCCAGTTTGTTTATTTTGTGGATTTGGAACGTCCATTGACCCATGAAGAGCGCTTAGGGCTGGAACAAGTCTTATCGCAACAGCCTGGCGGTCAACAGGAAGTGACAGCGGGGCTGTATTTTCTGGTCGTTCCCCGTTTGGGTACGCTGTCGCCGTGGTCTAGCAAGGCCACCGATATTGCAAGGCGTTGCGGTTTTAGCATGGTGAAGCGCATCGAACGGGGGGTTGAATTTGGCTTGAATGGGGTTGAAGAATTATCCCCCACTCAACGCTTGACTATCAAAAGTCTTTTGCATGATCGTATGACCCAAGTGGTGCTTGGCAAGGATGAATTCGAGCAGATTTTCAGCCATCACGAACCGTCACCGTTGGAATCCGTCCCGCTGATCGAACAAGGCCGGTCTGCGCTGGTTGAGTCTAACACTCGCTTGGGCTTGGCTTTGTCTGAAGATGAATTGGATTATTTGGCGGAAAGCTTCACCCATTTGGGGCGCAACCCTAACGATGTGGAATTGATGATGTTCGCCCAAGCCAACTCTGAGCATTGCCGTCATAAAATTTTCAATGCGTCTTGGCGAATCAATGGTGAAGAACAGGCTGACACTTTATTTGGGATGATCCGCAATACCAGCCGTCTTAGCCCGAATGGGATTATTTCCGCTTATAAAGACAATGCCGCCGTGATGGCAGGGCCACTAGCCAGCGTGTTCATGCGCGATCCTGTCACCATGGAATATGGCTACAGGGAAGAAAACGCCCATATTTTGATGAAGGTGGAAACTCACAACCATCCCACTGCCATTTCCCCCCATCCCGGTGCGGCGACGGGTTCGGGAGGGGAGATACGCGACGAGGCAGCCACTGGGCGGGGTTCGCAAACCAAGGCGGGTTTGACCGGCTTTACCGTGTCTCATCTGAAAATCCCTAACCTACGCCAACCCTGGGAAGACGATTTTGGCAAACCCAGTCGTATTGCATCCGCATTGGACATTATGCTGGAAGGGCCAATAGGCGGTGCAGCATTTAACAATGAATTTGGCCGGCCCAACATCGTCGGCTATTTTCGTAGTTTCGAGCAAGTCGCCCCATCGGGCAAAGGTCTGCTCGGTTATCACAAACCCATCATGATTGCCGGCGGCATGGGCAATATTCGCCCGCAACTCGTCGCCAAAGAAACCATCCCTCCCGGTTCGGCCGTGATTGTACTGGGCGGTCCCGCGATGTTGATTGGATTGGGTGGCGGTGCGGCTTCTTCGCAAGCATCCGGGGAAAGTGCGGAAGATTTGGATTTCGCCTCGGTTCAGCGGGAAAACCCGGAAATGCAAAGACGCTGCCAA
>CAIWDB010000371.1 GCA_903911305.1 uncultured Methylococcaceae bacterium
AGTGTGGATGTTGTGATGTAGTTTGCCCCAGTTATATTCCGTTGGTGGAATATTTTCGTTCAGCAAAAAGTAAAGTAGTGGTTAAAGAACAGGAACAGGCAAGGGCCGATCATGCCAGGCTACGTTTTGAGGCGAGAAATCAAAGAAAACAACAGGAACAACTGGAAAAGGCCGAAAGCGCCAAACGTAAAAAGGAATTGTTGAACAAGCTGATGAGGGATGGTAACTAAATCATGCGTTTTTCCACCATTCCATCTCCCCATCTAGCCCCGAGTAATAGTATTAGCCGTATCATGCTGTTAGTATTGGCGGCGTTGACTCTAGGTATTGCCAGTTCAGCTTGGCAATTTGGGCCTGGGGTAGTGGTGCAAATATCCATTGCATTGATGACGGCTTTAGTCGCTGAGGCGGTGGTGTTAATCCTGCGACAGCGCAATCCTATTCCAAGTTTGTTGGATGGCAGTGCCGCCATGACTGCTGTGCTACTGGCGATTTCCATTCCACCATTAGTGCCTGGGTGGATTACAATGTTTGGTGCCTTGTTTGCCATTATCATCGGCAAACAGGTTTATGGCGGGCTGGGGTATAATCCGTTTAACCCTGCCATGGTTGGGTATGCAGTGCTGCTGATTTCCTTTCCCCGCCACATGACTGCTTGGTTGCCGCCGTTGGAAATGGCGGGTACAAATTTAAGTATATCGGATTCTTTGGCGATTATTTTTCAGCAACATTCCACTGTCGCATTTGATGGCTTATCCCAAGCGACTCCATTAGATATATTGAAAACTCAATTGAGTATGCAAACTCATTTGGATGAAATCCAATCTTTTGGGGTATTCGGCGGTTTATCTGGCAAAGGCTGGCAATGGGTCAATTTTTGGTATTTGATAGGGGGGCTGTGGATAGTGCGATTAGGCATTATTGATTGGCGGATACCCTTAAGCTTTCTGAGTGGCTTATACCTGATCTCCATGTTTTTCTTTTTATACGAACCCGCCCTCTATCCCTCGCCCTTGTTCCATTGCTTCAGTGGCGCGGCCATGTTAGGGGCTTTTTTCATCGCCACTGACCCAGTGACCGCATCGACTACACCGCGTGGACGCTTGATTTATGGCGCTTTGATAGGGCTTCTGGTGTATGTGATCCGAAGTTGGGGAGGCTACCCCGACGGCGTGGCATTCGCTGTGTTGCTGATGAATTTTGCTGCCCCGACCATCGACCACTATACCCGTCCTCGTGTGTATGGGCATAAGCGATGAATGTAAGCTATAAGCAGATGTTTTCCGCTGCCGCCATGATGGGTTTGTTTTCGCTGATTGGCATAGGCTTGGTGACGTTGGTGCATCATTCCACTCATAGCCGGATTTCGGAGAATCAGCGCCAGACGCTGTTAAACAGTTTACAGGCTCTAATTCCCGCCCAAACTTTCGACAATGACATGCTTGCGGATGCTATCGAAATTGAGGATTCAACGTTGGGTTCCAAGCCTGTGGCTGTGTATCGTGCTATTAAACTAGGCAACCCGGTTGCCGCCGTGTTTTCGACGATTGCCCCGGATGGTTATGGGGGTGATATACACTTGCTAGTCGCGGTCAAGCGTGACGGGAGCCTTGCCGGTGTGCGGGTTTTGGAACATAAGGAAACGCCGGGTTTGGGTGATCCCATCGACGAGAATAAATCGCGATGGATATATGGGTTTGATGGCTTATCGCTGGGCAATCCCCCTGAAAAATTATGGAAGGTAAAACGCGATGGTGGTGCGTTCGACCAGTTTACCGGGGCGACTATCACGCCTAGGGCGGTGGTGAAGGCGGTTAGGAATACGTTGATTTTTTTTAAGTCTAATCGGGAAATGTTATTCAAACAAAGCAAAAAATAGTTGAATTTGGCTATGAGAGGTGAGTCGAATAATAAAGTCAGTTTATTTACTTTACACGGAAGAAAAATTCTCGTATAAATTAAACCATGATTAATCATTTGAAAAATTTTCTAGATGGTGTAAGCAATGTCCTGGTTTTGTGGTCAGACGAGGATTATGTGCGTCCCCATCTTGGCGATTGTTTCAGCGACTATAACTATTTGCGATCAGATATGGGGCAGGTCGCCAAAGATATGCGCAAAGCATTGAAAGAGCAGAAACATGGGCAGGCAAACGACAGCGAAACTGAATGAACCTGGAAGAGAACTTACGGTTCAGCAGCACGACTCTGATTCTCCAATTATCCCCGTTGCTCAACTTGAACGTCTCCATGAGTTCCGTCCAGATTTAGTTGATTGGGTTGTGCAGCAAACCCAATCTAATGGTGAACATCGAAAATCCGAAAATAGCCGGGTCAATGGTTTTATTTTTGTAGAACGACTCGTCGGGCAGATTTTTGCCTTTTTGATTGGAATGGCGGGTATAGTTTCAGGTTCTTACGTCGCGCTCAATGGTCATGATTGGGCGGGAGGGACAATTGCTAGCTTGGCACTCACAGGTTTGGCTGTCGTATTTTTGACAGGCAGACGCAGCAAACCAAAATCGACCTCGAACGAATAGCCCATGTATTTGTGCGCCAAGAATCCTTGAAAGAAATTGCCTACAACGGCCTTTGGAAAAACAACCAAGCCTTGGTTGCGCTACTTGGGCTTTGTCCTTTATTGGCGGTCAGTAATTCAGTCGTCAACAGTTTAGGCTTGGGGTTGGCGACAACAGTGGCGTTGGTTTTGTCCAATGTCATGGTGTCGTCGATGCGCAATCTCGTCAGCCATGAAGTTCGATTGCCCGTGTTCGTGCTGGTGATTGCCGCGAATGTCACAGTCATTGATTTGC
>CAIWDB010000372.1 GCA_903911305.1 uncultured Methylococcaceae bacterium
CATACTGCGTCAGGGTGATCAGGTCGATCTGGGGGTTATGGGTCAACTTCACCTTTTCCATCTTTTCCATCTTTTTTGCACTTTTAACCAGTATTAATTATTGTTTTGCTATTTTTTTTATTAATTTCTACTTAACTCTAAAAAGATGATAAAGATGGAGAAGATGATTTTTTACTTTAAAAACAAGCAAATACAGCAGGCAACCTGCTCCCCCATACTGCGTCAGGGTGATCAGGTCGATCTGGGCATAGTCAGAATATGAACATTGTTTCTTGATGTTGATCTAGCAGATGAATAGTCACCTCTGTAGAACGTTTCTATCACTAACATCCACAGCAATACCTAGCGCACATTCACCTCCATCAAACCATAGAAAAAGCACACTATTCAGTATCTAGGACTGGCGGATTCTCTACAGCAACCATGCCACTTGCTGTGCAACCCAGGAAATGTTGTGTATTGCGGAAGGTGATGCGTGGTTAATGATAGAGCGATACATCAGACCAGATGATTATGTATTTCTAATAGACCTCTCACGGCCGTCACTTCTTTGACTCTCCGACAGCGACAATGAATTGAAAGATTTTAGGCTCAGACTTTAGTCGATCCTGAGTTGCATCTATTTCAAAAATGAAGGCAGGGAATCCAATAACATCCTGAATTAGTCGATTGGTTCCCCGCTCATTATCGCTGACACTTTAGCGACCCCCCTTAGGCAATCTTTTCCAACCCCCTACATCACGCAGCATGCATCAAATGCTGCGTTGGTCTGATTGACTGTGATAGGGCGACCATCCTCTAATGTTTCGTCATCCCACAATGAAGAAACACCTATGTGTTTACAAAAATGATCTCGACACTCTTTTTGGAGCGGGAATTCATAAACCTCATCATAGGAACTGTTGGCGTTTTTACCACAAGTCCTTTTAGGACTGCCATATGGCAAAATTTTTGCCAAAAACATTCCAAGTTTGACTGCACTGCCTTTGTCATGGGATGTACTTACAAAATCAGAATAACTTTTCTGTAAGAATTCCCTAGATTGATATCTCCATTCTTCTTTAGAATACTCCATATCAAGACGGTCATGGAACCATTGTAGATCTCGTGGCAGACTTCGAATTATTTGCTCATCAAAAGCCTTATTCTTTGGAATTTTAAAAATATCGAAATTTGAAATATCCCGATTTAACAAGTCAAACATCATGCTTTCCAATCCGACCTTGCCCATTTCCTTGTTTATGGCAGAAAAATAATTACTGTCCTGCATCTTATTTTTATTAACATTAAGTATGCAAAAGCGTCTTTCATGATTTCCGGCCGGCACGACCCATTCATTATTTGAGGCCATCATGATATGCAGATAGTTTTGCGAAATGCCAGCATCAATACCTTTACGTTCTACAACAAAGGACTTTTCTGTAACTAACGTTTTAAGTACCCCCTCCCCATTTTTATCACCGGCAAAAAACGCTTCATCCACAAACAGAAAGATTCGGTTTTGAAGATGAGCATTAAAATTTCCAACTAAATGAGTCGTATTTGAAATTTGTATTGCATGAGGTCCAAACAACTTCATAAACGTCGAAATGAGAGTTCCCTTACCCGTGCCTCTGTCGCCCTTCAACACAACCGCTACTCCAGCCGGAACGTCTGGATGCTGAATGGCAAAAGCCATCCAGCTTAGTAAATATTCGAAGGATGCTGTGTCACCATCACAGATATTATCAAGTAAATGTTGCTGTAACTTTGCCCAACTCCCCTGCACTCCCTTGAATGGGAAACCATGCCAGGTATTGAAATAATCAGGGTTTTCTGCTCCCGAAGGATTGAAAACTATGCCCTTATAAGTACTCCTCTCAGGATGCTTTAGCCACAAATCGGCAACCGAATGAGTTTCTTTTCTCAAATGTTTATAAAGATTTCTAAAGGCAGTAACTTTTATCGGGACAATGGTTGGATACCCATTGTTGTCAATTCCCATTCTGTAAACGAACGTATCGCTGCCCTCTGGGGCAACAAAAAATTCTTCATTCAGTATCAAGATATCTGAGACATCTGCACAATTCGATTCTGCTAGATTTGCAGCATGGAGTATTGAGCCAATTAGAATTTTTTTATTTGAATTATTACGAAAGCCATTCCATGTCGTTTCCACAACTTCTCGATCGTATTTTTTAGATTGTTTAGACCAGTTGTCCCAGATAGAAAATCCTGGGACACCAAAGGAGTTAAACAGAGCCAACCCGAAATTAATCCATTGTGAGTATTCGTCGGAACTTAAACTGTCTAGAGCCAATTTTACTTTTTGCATATCAGTGTTAATTTGTGAAATAGAGGGCATTCGACTTAAACCATTTTTCCCTTTTGTTGTATCGGTCATATTGTTGTTCAATAGCTTATTATTGAAATACTCGCCTTCACCAACAAATGACTCAAAAATATTTAACGCATCACAAGGACATGCTGGCAAATACCATAATTGATTTACCGTTTTGCAACGTAGATCGATGTTTCCAGTGAAAATGCCCTGAAAGTGTTCATAGACAGCCACATGCTCTTGCGGGAGGATCTCATTTTTATAAGGAATAACGACTCTCCACCTCGGAATTTCTGGTGTGTGGCTAAAGCTGCTATACACGAAATATTTATAACCATGAAGGTACTTTTTGATTTCTTCTCGTGTGACTTTACCCGTATCAATGTCGATCACAAAGCAGCTTATGGCAATTACATCATCTGCTCGTCTTGTATTTTTCTTCCCGAATCGAACAGGGATAAAATATGGACCATCCTTTTCCGCAGCCCGAGCTTCTTTCTGACTTTTATCATTTTTATCTAAATCCAGATACTGCCTTAATGAAAGGTTTCCCCGAGGAGATGCAATGCTCATCGTCTCCCTTAGACCTTCAAAATCTAGATCTATTACTTCTGGGCTAGTATCTTTACAGTTTTGGTTCATCGTCGTATTAGCTGTGATTTTTTATTAGCCTAAGCTCATGTCTAGCTTGCCACAATGAAACAGGATTCTCGCTCGATAGTTGGCGAAGTTGCGAAATCCTCGTGCATTTGCTTTGATGAGTTGAATGGCGCTATTAAATCCTTCGGCGCATGCGTTGCTTATTCTGTGCCGACTGTAGTTGAGCAAACCAGCCTCATGGCGTCTGAGCATCTTAACTACTTTCTTAATCGGCTCCAAACGACTGCGCATGGCGTTACTGGACCATGCGTCAAAGAAGCGTTTGGCAGACCCCCTGTAGTAATAGCTCCAAAACTGAGAGAACGTTTCTTTAATACGCCATGCCCGGCTGGTCTTGAGGTTGAGCTGATTCAAAGCTCGAAACGAAACCGCCTCGGCGCTGCGCCCATCTGCATAGGTTTTGAGCCACGCATACTTGCTCCCCGTCAGTGGCGACGCGCCCGCTTGAGACAGACGGCTGTGTTCTTGTTTGCGCACCGTATCGACAGCTTTTCCGAGGTATTTGGCAACGTGAAACCGGTCATGGACGATGTCGGCGTGAGGGATGATCGCTTGTGTCGCGCTCATAAAAGCAGGCCACATATCCATGGCGACCGCTTTGACCGAGGTGCGTTGAGTCGGGCTGAGCGTTTCCAGCAGGCTCTTGGCCGCTTTCAGCTTCCGCTCAGGCACCAGATCAAGCACTCGCGAGTGGGTAATGTCAGTCAGTATGCTGACGTAAGTGTGACCTCGCTCAGAACTCTTTTCATCAATCCCGAGATAGGGTGCGGCTTCCTCACTGCGACGCAACATACCTCGTTCCACAGCACTCACCATAATACCGTTGACGGTGCTCCAGGCAAGTTGCGTGAGCTCGCAAACCCCTTTGGTGGTGGGACACACTTGCAGCAGTTTGACCACAAAGGCTTCCATCAGAAGAGTGACGCGGCTGTAGCGTTCCGCCCACGGCACAGCGAGTTCTTCGACTGTGCCGTCGCTGTATTTGAGTTGGGGTACGTGCGCTTTAATGATCGTCTCAAACTGGCAGGTATCCAGATGCCTCCACTGACGTTCGCTCCAGCCGTTGATGTGAGCTCGCTTGGTGTTATCCGTAGGGTCCGCCCACACTTGTCTTCGCTTGAGAATAACTTCAACCACCACGCGCCGCTCCGTCAGAGAGAGGTCAACAGACTTCACCGACCAAGGCGATTGCAGTCCAAGAAGGTGTTCGTACAGAGCAGTGTCTTTCATGATATTGTCGGTGAGTTGGAAAAAACCAATTCTCCGACATTGAGCAAAATATCACAGTGAAATTATTGATGGACCATCACTAGTGTCCGGTCGATTTTAGAATAAATTCAACTGGTTATCTGGATAGTAGTCTTCGAAATTCAGTAGCGCATCTGTAACCATTTGATTGATTGATATTTTCTCAAACATATTGACCTCGATAAGATTCAGTAAAATCTGCGGGGAAGCGGCCAAATTGAGGCGTTTTTTGGCGATGAGGACAAGCAGATAAGTGCAGATGACGGTCCATATTTGCGCCTTGACGGCGTTCTCCGAGTTGCCGAAGAAATGCTTGATCGTCAGGTTTTGTTTGAGCCACTTGAAGAACAATTCGATCTGCCACCGCTGCTTGTAGATGGCGGCGACGGTGAGCGCAGGAAGATCGAAACGGTTGGTAAGGAAAACCAGATGCAAACCGGATTCCGGATCGCGGAAAGAAACGCGGCGCAGCCGTTGCGGATAGCCTTGCTTGGACTTCGGGGTGACCAGCAGGATGGTCTGGTCGGCGCACAGGCCGGTCGAGCGGCCGACCTCGCGCGAAGCGATCCAGGTATAGCGTAGGTTGTCCTTGGCACGCACGACGAAGCTGCCTTGCCGCTGCGTCAGCGCAAAGAGCCTGGCGAAGTCCAGGTAACCCCGGTCGACGACCACGATGCTTCCGGCTGGCAACATCACCGCATCGAGCAGATTGATGTCGTGTACTTTGCCGGTGGTAATGGATATGAAGACAGGAATCGCGCCGCGCAGATCGATAATGGTGTGCGCTTTGACAGCTGCTTTGGTGGAACGGAAATCGGCCCACGGGAACAAGGAAAGGCACAGGTCGATGGTGGTCGAGTCCATCGCGTAGAGCGGTGCCTTGAGTCCCAAGCCGATGTCTTCGTCCCGATAGAGTTCGAGTGCAATGGTAATCAACCGCTGCCCGAGCGCTTCGAACAAACGCCAGTCGCGACGTTCGTTGGCGTCGGCCAGCGTTGATTTGGAAACGCGAGCGCGAATGCCGATGTGGTAGAGCTTGGAACGCTGGGAGTTGAGGCAAGCAACCAGATCGCGCAAACCCTCTCGCCGGGTCAGTTGAGCATAGGTCATGCACAGAAGATGGCTCCATGCCGTGAACTCGCTGACACCGCGATTCGCCGCGAAACGATCGACCAGGTGTTCGAAATGGCCAAAGGGAATAAATTCCAACAACTGCGCGAATACGGTTCTGCCATGATTCATTTGACTGCCTCGCCTGCCGGAAAAAATGGCAACGATACAGCCTAAAAATTAATGCCCCGAAAGCGGACGGTGATTTCAAATCGCCGGAATTCAAAATCATGTCAAACCCCTTATTGATATTGGCTTGTGGCAAAATGACTAATGAAACTATCGGCCAGAAGTGACACAACTCATAAAATTCATATTGAAATAAGTCCTATTTGTAAACGATCTTGTACATACAACAAATTAAATATCATTTATCATCCAAAAAGATTAGTTGTAATACGATTGTAAAGAGGCTAAGGGCCACACTGAATGAGTTTTAAAAAAATC
>CAIWDB010000373.1 GCA_903911305.1 uncultured Methylococcaceae bacterium
AACAGGCCATTGCCCAAGGTCTGCCAAAGCCCGATGACTGTGATTTGGTGGTGGTCATTCTGTGGTCGCGCATCGGTACGCCGCTTCCTGCCGATTTTGAATTAAAACCAGACGGCACACCTTATTTGTCTGGTACGGAATGGGAATACCTGAATGCACTGAAAGGGTTTAGAGCAAACAACCAACCGGGTAATATTTGGGTGTTCCGGCGCAAGGGAAATCCGCAACCTGACCTTGAAGACCCGCACTATGCCAGCATCGTCGAGCAGTGGGCAAGACTGAAGCAATTTTTCTCAAGCTTCACCAATCCCGACAACTCCCTGAAAGGCGGCATCAATCACTACGAATCACCAGACGAATTTAAGCAAAAGTTCGAGCGCTTTCTGCGTGACCGCTTGGATAAATTGCTGGAAACCTTGCCATCTTCAAACACTACCGGAATTCCAAGTCAAACCGAAGTAAAACCGCTCTGGACCGAATCCCCCTATCCCGGTTTGGAGGCTTTCACCCCGGAACAAGCCCCAATTTATTTTGGCCGTGGGCGCGAAGTCGATCAATTGCTGAGTCAGTTTGGCGACACTAAGGTTCGGTTTGTCGCCGTCGTCGGCGTGTCCGGGTCCGGCAAGTCATCACTGGTCAAAGCTGGCCTGTTGCCGCGCTTGCGCACCGGCATGATTGATAACGCCCCGTGGATCGACCTGATTTTCAAACCCGGCGAGCGGGGGGACAATCCTTTTCTCGCATTGGCCTTTATCCTCAAAACCGAACTGAAACTCACTGGACAAACCGAAGCCGAACTGGCCCGGTCTTTACAAGCCGACTGTCGGCTTGAACGAAGCAATGCGGTTGAATTAACTTATACCCCCAGCGGGGGGAGGTTGAGAGGCAACGTTGTTGAATTAGCGGCAGAAGTAGGCCGGAATAAGTCCGCCCCAGCGGGCGTTTCCGGCAAAATGACTGACCAAGTGCCGGAAACGGTCGTTGCACGACCTTATTCCGGCCTACAACCAACGCTTAATTCAACAGTATCGCAGGCGCAAAGCCACCTGAATACCTTACTGGCAAAATATCCACAAGCGAAAGAGTTACTCTTGGTCATCGACCAGTTTGAGGAACTGTTCACCCAATGCCAGCCCAGTGAAACGGCAGATTTCCTCAAGCTATTGGAACATCTGGTGTCGCTGCCGCGCATCCGGGCCGTGGTGACGCTACGTGCCGATTTTTACGCCACCGCCATTGCGCAGCCCATCTTAGCCAATTTATTGCGCCAAGATCGCGGCACGTTCCCGCTGGATTTGCCGGGGACTGGCGCGATTCATCAAATGATTACCCGTCCTGCCGAGGCGGCGGGGGTGGAGCTTGAAGACGGTTTGGCAAGCAAACTGCTGGACGAAGCTGGTCGTGGACCCGGCGCAATGGCGCTGATTGCCTATACCTTAAATCAGTTGTACGAGCAGGGGCAGCATTCACGCCATTTGACGATAACCGCTTATGAAAGATTGGGCGGCGTGAACGGTGCCATCCAACAACGGGCCAACACCGCCTTGGCCGGATTCGACAAACGACTTGATCTGGACATAATCCTGCCCAAACTATTCGCGCATTTGGTCGAAGTCAATGAGCAGGAAGTCGCCACCCGCCGCCGCGCCTTGCAAAAAGACTTCAAGGAAGACTTGAACCCCTTGACCGCCGCCTTGGTTGATGCGCGGCTGCTGGTTTCAGGGCAAGGCGAACAAAACCAAGCCACGCTGGAAGTGGCGCATGAAACCGTGTTGAACGGTTGGGACCGCTTGAGGTTGTGGATTTTGGACTTTGCCAAATCGTTGCGTTTACGGAGGGATTTGGAATTGGTCGCTGGTGAATGGGGCAAGGCAAACAGGCCAAAGGCAGGCTTGCGCACCGGGAATCTGCTCAAGGGTTATTTGACCGCAGCAGAACCCCGTTCGGCAACCGCCAATGCCTACCTGAAAGCCTGTCAAACCCAACAGCGCCGGATGCACTGGGCTTATGCGGTCTCGGGCCTTGGTCTGCTACTGTTGATCGGGGTTTATGCGCATGTCAGCCGCTCCGCCTATCCGCCCGCGCTGGCAACCAAGGCGCTGATGGTTCAATTGCACCTGTGGCCGTTGGATGAACCGAAGATGGTCGAAATTCCTGCGGGTTCATTCCAAATGGGCGATCTGACCGGAGAGGGAGAAAAGGATGAGAAACCCGTGCATACCGTAGTTTTTGCCAAAGCTTTCGAAATGGGCCAGTACGAAGTTAGCTTCGACGAGTACGACCTATTTGCCGCCGCCACCGGGCGCGAACGGCCCAATGACCAAGGTTGGGGACGAGGAAACCGCCCGGTCATCAATATCAGTTGGGATGATGCCTTGGCCTACACGCAATGGCTGTCCCAGCGCACCAGCTTGCAGTATCGGTTGCCGTCGGAGGCGGAATGGGAATATGCCACCCGCGCCGGTACGAAAACCCCACGGTTCTGGGCGGAAGCTCCCCAAGGTCAAGACGATGCAGCTTGCACTTATGCCAACGTGTTCGATCAGAACAATGAGGCTA
>CAIWDB010000374.1 GCA_903911305.1 uncultured Methylococcaceae bacterium
CTTATCGCGACTGGTGCCCAGTATGGTTCCGCCGATGGTAAGTATGCCCGACAACGAATCCCCATTGAGGGCGATGGTACGGTTCTCCATCAAGCCTCGAAAACCGTTCAGGAACCCGACCACGCTCCAGCCGTACTTGTGAACCGCCGTCTTTCCTACGGCGCGAATGGCGGCATTGAGAGCGGGGCAATCGCCGCCCGACGTGAGAATGCCAATGGATTTCGTCATACTAACCCTCCACAGTTCGTTTCGATCTTGCCACGTTGGTCGCTCTCTCAGCGGATCGCATTGAATTCATTTTAGTGGAAATGCCAATGGATGTGGAAACTTGATTTTGCGACCCTTTGCCGCCCTTGGCCTGTATTTTACAATGGGCGGATATGTGACGGAGAATCGGCATTCAATGCTGTGATCTGGACACGCGAATTGTGTGCCATTTGCGAAGCCTCGAAACTTTGGCTGCATACCATTCATACAAATATGGAATAATTCTTGAGTTGAACCCGCTTGAGGCATCAAAGGCTGCAAGCTAAAAACCGCAGCACTTCTTATATTTCTTCCCGCTGCCACAGGGACAAGGGTCGTTGCGGCTCACCTTTTTCGGTGCTGCCACCGAAGAAGGATGGAGTACTGGCAAATCTTTTCTACCCAGGCTTCGCAGCAATTGGTTGTAAAGATCCGCGAAGGACTGTCCAAAGTTTGGGTATGGCGCAAGGAATTGCCAATCCGATGATCGATTTAGCGCTTCCGCCAGGATTTTGAATGCCTCTTCGTTGGCCTGGTTCGTTCTAAGCACCGTCGCCAGCATAAACTTTGCATCTATAGCATTGGGTTCCACCTTCACTGCCTGCCAATAGGCTTGAATCGTCGCCTTGGGCCTATTGGTGTAAGCAAGCAGGTTTCCCAATTGAAACCAAGCACGGGCATCGGTGGGAGTATTGGAAACACGGTCATGCAGTTTTTTTAGCCCAACCGCAAGGGGCATGGTCTGTCCGTCAAGTTTGCAGTCTAGAAGGGTGACCCGCGGGTCTTGCCGCTGTCCGCCCTCGCGGGCTATCTTGGCAAGCAGCAATTCGGCGGTCAGCGCCATCTGAGCCATCGCCGTGAATTCGAATTCAACCTCTTGGCCGCAGGATGCGCATGGAAATTCATCGTCGATCAGGTAAGAAACGTCTTTGTGTTGCTCCCTAGGCATGATGACGCCTTTGGCCTCATACCGGTTGACAGCGCCACAGGAGGGGCAGCGCAGTTCGAGGGACAGCGACTTCCGGTTGAAATCCCCTGATTCCAATGCCTTTCGGATGTTGGCACTTTCCATCAAGTCTTCAAGCACCCGGCTTTTTGCCGCATGAGTCGCGTCGTCATCCCGGTTAAACAGACGGGCGATAATGTAGTAAGCCCGGTCAATCAGCGACTGTTTGCGCCGCAGTTCCGGTTGCAGCCGGTCCAACAGGCGCTGGTCAGGGGTTGACAGCACCAATTCGCAGCATAATTCGACATCGTCTTTCATCAACGCGTCGAAACGGGCGAGTGCAAAATCCGCCGCCTCCGCCCCACCGACATCCCCAATCACCGAAAGTCCGAAGATCTGCTGGGACCGGTCCAAACCATCCCATCCCTCAATCAAGGCCGCCTGGGCAGGAGGGCCTATTTCCACCAAAGCGCCACTCGCGGCTTCGTGGAGGAAATCCCCCCGATCTTCCCCCAGTGACTCGATCAGACACGGCACGAATTCCGCCCATCCCAAGCCGCCCATGGCATTAGCCAGTTGAATGCCGCCGTAAGTGTACTTTACGGAGGGAAAGCGAGAGGTCAATGCATCCACGATGTTCTGCCTGTCAAAAGTGCACAGATGCTCGAATAAAGGGCGATAACCACGAGGCGTGGCTAAATCCGCCGACAACAAAGTTACTGTGGCTTCAAGCCCCAGCGTCAAATCGTCGAATGTTTCACGGGCAAATCCTTGTATGCAGGCGGCCACGGCCAGTTGTGACTGAACTGCATCGGACAGTAATTCACCGAATTTTGCGGAATTCTGCAGAATGCCCAGAATTTTGGCGCAAGCGCTGGTCTGCCCGGAAAGTTCCTCCAGCATAGGGACAACGTTGCCAAAATCAGGTGGTGAATCCAGCCACTGGTCAAGCTGCGCGAGGGGGGCATCAAGGATGAAAAACGGTGCAATCGTTTCCAGTCGCTGCGCCGACTCATTCTGTTCACGGGCGAAAACCAGTTCCAAATATTCGGCATTGCCGAACAAGCCTTGGAATAACGCTTTTAGGATGCCTCTGCTTCGATATTCAGTTTTCTCGCCCCTAAGCGCAGCCTCTAACACGGATTCAAATGTATCGGGGGGCAAAGCACCGCCCATGCCGAGTATCGACGGCAAAAAAACCATTCTGCCGAAATCGCTCTCCGGCAATGCCAGCACCCTGTAGCTGAAACGGTCTAACCATGGCTGGAAGTGTTCCTCCTTTCCAATTACCTCTAGATCGCGAATACCCATGAATCGCTTAATGTCGAGGGAACCCCCCCTCTCACTCTTGAGAAGGCAAGCCGCGAAAAGGCCCGAAAGCTCCAAGGGGGCATTGACGGCCAACACCCCAACCGACGAACCGGCCAAGTCAGCGGGCCAGTCCGGCCAGCGCTTGACAATTAAAGCCGTGAGCGTTGCAAAATGCCGGGCGGGTAATGAATAAAACAGCCGAGACAACATCTCGGTTTCGTCCTGCTCGATCAACTTGGCAATGAAAAGGTCGTGGAACCAAGTGGCTTCGATGCGGGCCCGAATGTCTTGGGCGTTTTGGGGCAGGCTATCGTAATAGTCTAAGGCCCACTCAAGCATGAGGGGGTCGTCAAGCTTGCCGATTGCAGCGGCGATGAGATCGTGCATGGTTGGTGTTATTTTTTTGCATGGATTTAATGAACTAGCCATTCTAGCCCATGGAGATATGCTTTAGAAGTTTGCTTTTGCGGCATGAAACCCTCTGTCGATCTTTTGTTGGCTATAGGCGAAAGGACGGAACCCTTCGTAAACTAGCCATAGTTAGCCACACAACACGAATTGCGGGTAAAATTTAGCGAACTGTGAGAGAACAAGCACATAGTCTTTGTATTGGCTGGCATCCATCCCGCCGCGTAGTTCATCGCAGGATTTCCAGAGTGAAGAATAAAGTTCAGATTTCTTGAGGGCCAATGCTTATGGGATTTCTTAGGAGGGCGTTTCTTGCCAAAGCACATCCTACATTATACAACCTATCCCAAAAGCCGCATTTGGATAAAAAAATGGAAATGGCGAAATTCATTACATCCTAATGGGTCACCTGTGGGTTGATGTTAGCGCTGCGTCCCTGCAATCTATAGGGGTAGGGAAGGCTTTCGCCTCCCCTCCCTCCGAACCATGCGGGCGGTTTTCCCGCTTCCTTAGCATTGCCCTTAAACGACGGCGTATAAACCCGTCCAACCTGTTAAATGTGCTTCTTTGGGCGTGCTTGAAGTACTCGTACCAGCCGCGCACGGTCGTTGACCGGGCGGAGTGTGCCTAGAACATC
>CAIWDB010000375.1 GCA_903911305.1 uncultured Methylococcaceae bacterium
CCGGCTGGCGGGTCAACCGTCGGAAGCGGTTTTTTTCCAATCGTCGCCGGATTGACCTAGTTGACTCTGTATGGCGCCGGGTTTGCGCGGAGGGCGGACGTAGGAAGCGCATGGGAATTAAGGCTTTGACTTCGATTGGCAATGGAAAGGCAAATGGAGCCCCTGGCGCTCAAGCGCCCTTTTCAAAAATCGGATGGCAAGGACATCGTTCATGCTGGCGGGCCACGGCAAGGCGGGTTTGGCGCGGGGTGCGGACGGATGGCGGAAGCGCGCGGCGGCGGCAAGACCGCCACGACTTGCAAGACGCCACGGCCGCAGCGCGGGCACTGCGAAATTTCCTTTTGCGCCACCCGGCGCATGAAGTCTTCGGCGGCTTCGAGTGCCGGCGGCGAGGGGGCGGGGACGTTGAGGGCGTCCCTGGCAACGGCAAGGCGGTCGCGTTTGCGGGCGGGGGACAGCAGGCCGTAATGGCGGATGCGCTTGAACCCCGGCGGCAGCACATGTTGCAGAAAGCGTTTGATGAACACGGGGCCTGGGATGCGGGCCACCCGCTTGCCGCCGGACCCGTCGGCGCGCACCCGCAACAGCACGCAACCGTCCCGGATTGCCACGATTCTCTCGTTGGAGACCGCCGTGCGGTGGGTATAGCGGGACAGGTACTCCAGCACCTCGGCGGGTCCCCCGAGCGGGGTTTTGGCGTAGACGACCCAGTCGCACTTCAATAGTTGTCGGCGGCGTTCGGCATAGTCATTGGGGTTGTCCGCCGGGTCGTTCGGGATCAGCCCGGTTCGGTGCGCCGCGTCCAGGGCATCGAGGAACTTGGCGCGGAACGCCCGCGACAGGGCGCGGACCGGGAACAGGAAGCGCGGGTTGCGTTTCGGCCCGACCCATTCGCCGTCTGCATTGAGCCCGCCGCAAGCCATCAGGACATGGACGTGGAGGTGGCGGCGCAAATCCTGGGTCCAGGTATGCAAGACCAGGGTGAACGCCGGTTCCGCGCCGAGCCAGCGGGGGTTGCCGGCGAATTCGGTGAGCGTTTCGGCGACGCTGCGCAGCAGCGCGTCATACGCCCACTGGCCGTGAAACCCCGCCAAGCCGTTCAACCCGTGCGGCAACGTAAAGACCAGGTGTGCGTAAGGGGCCGCCAACAGTTCGGCGATGCGCCACCGCACCCACTCGTCTTTTGCGCGCGTTTGGCAGGCGGGGCAATGGCGGTTGCGGCAAGAATGGAAGATGTATTCCCGATGGCCGCAGTTGTCGCATTCCACCGCCTGGCCGCCCAAGGCCGGGGTGCGGCAGTCGAGCACGGCGCGCATGGCTTTCGCCTGCGGCCCGCTGACACCGTGCGCGTCAAGGTATTCCTCGCCGAATGCCTCGAAAACCTGCGCCAAAGAAGCGGACATTTCCCGCGGCCCGCCGGTTCAGTGCGGCTTCGGCAGGGCGGCGGGCAAGTCGAGGGGGTTGGCGGTGGCGGGCGGACGCCACTGCGTCGAGGTCATGTGCAAGTAGACGCTGGTGGTGGAGACTTGATGGTGGCCGAGCAGGCGCTGCACGGTGACCAGATCGATCGCGGCTTCCAGCAGATGGGTGGCGAAGCAGTGGCGCAACGTGTGGATGCCGCCGGATTTGACGATGCCCGCCCGGTCGCGCGCCTGGCCATAGCGGCGTTGGGCGGCCTTGATATCCATCGGGCCGGACCCTTCGCGGTTTGGGAACAGCCAAGTTGCGGGGCGATAGGCGCGCCAATAGCAACGGAGCGTCTCCAGCAAGGTCGGCGGCAGCAACGTGTAACGGCCCCGCCCGCCTTTGCCTGTGCGGACGCGCAAACACTGCCTGTCGGGCTGGCTGTCAATGTCGCCCACCTGCAGCGCGCACAACTCGGACACGCGAAGACCCGCCGCATACGCCGTGAGCAACAGTGCGCGGGTTTTTGGCGAATCGGCGGCGGCGAACAAGGCTTCCAGTTCTGCGCGGGCCAATATCTCCGGCTGGCGTTGCGGCGTCTTCGCCATCGGCACGGGAAACACCGCCAAATCCCGCTTCAGCACCGCACCGTAAAGGAACCGGCAAGCGGCGGCGGCCTGGTTCACCGTGCTGAAAGACAGCTTGCGGTCCCTGGCCAGATGAAGCAGCCAGGCTTCGACTTGCCCGGGCGTCAGCCGCTCAGGGCCGACATGGTAAAAGCGCGCCAGTTTGGCGACGGCCTCGATATAGGATTCCCGGGTGCGCAAGGCCAAGCCGCGCACCAGCATGGCGTCATGCATTTGTTGGCGTAAGGGTGACATGGCAGTCTCCTCGAAAAAAGGGGGACATTCACCTGTTTTCAGGATAGGCAGCTACGCGCCCGCTGGCTAGTCGAATCGGAAAAAAATGGTGGGGCGGGACTGTTCTAAGCCACCGCGAAGCGGTTTAGTTCAACGACCCCGTTCAGCCGCCCGCGCAGGAGAAGCCAGACTGAACACGCCAAACGTCCACGCGGGTCGGCTGGAACGGCGGGTTAGGCGGGTGGACAGTGAGACAATGCCGGGGTTTCATTGATTTTGCTCCTTTTATCCATTCGGCGCAATACGCAGAATACCGTTATTGCGCCTTTCCGCGTTTTCTAAAATATTCTAACCACTTGTTTTACTTGCAGCATCAAGTGCAAGATAGGTAATAAACGCTGCTGCTGCAATAAGAACTAAGGCTATAACGGTAGTCATTTCTACAACTCCTCAAGTGATGTGATTTTTTCTTCGATACGCCTATGGATACGGTAGCCACCAAGGCTGATTATCAACAAAGATGAAATAGCAGCCAAAACTAGCGACCAATGTACCTGTTGGAAATTTGAAATAAGCCAACCTGTGAGACTTATCATGGTAGCGATCAAAATTCCTAGCCAAAGCTTCAAATAGGCAATCTGCTCTTTTTCACGGTCAAGTTTTGACATTTATCCTTTTCCTCTCAATAACCAATTATACGCGAACAGCGGTAAATTTGGGTAACAATATCGCTGTCGGAGGATCAAGCTTTTGCTCATTTTATTTATTCGACGCAATACGCGGAATACAGCTATTGCGCCTTACCACGTTTCTTCCTTCTGAGTCTGCTGTCTGCCAAGTAGACTATGCCGGTGCTGAAAAGGAGTATGGTGGCTGGTTCTGGGACAGAAAAACTGGAGGTGATAGCTATGTTATCTATCTCAGTAGCATTAAACGTAGTTCTTACCATAAACCATGAAATTGATGAGTAATCAGAACCAGAAAAATTAATTTGTTCATAAGTTTCAGGCGAGAATGGAAGCTCAAAATCGGTACTAGTTTTTGTACGTTGACAACCATCTGGGTTGAGTCGCGTTAGTTGCAAAATCAAAACTATTTAAGTTAAAACTTGATCCATCTATCATTGTAAACATCATTGTTGCGTTAGTACCATGAAAGTATAAGCCGTTGTCGCCAGCCACTGATAATGGGGTTCCTATAACAGTAGATGCAGCATTAGTAACGGTTACTTTCATGCCATTTTCGCTATAGCCTAAACCAGAGTCTAACGCAGCACCTGGAGTATCAAAAGTCATCGTTAGCGCATTGGCGCTGGACGTAGCTATTAGCAATGCTAGCCCGACAGCAATAAATGATAGTTCAATGGATAATTGTTTCTTCATCTTGTATCGCCTCTCGTTGAAAAAGGCGGGACTACCCCGCCTAACGCCCGAGCTAAGGGGCGCGGGCGAAAAAACTAGGGGAAACAGGCCAAAGCATAACCCCGCGTCCCCTTGAGCGCCGGGTTGGGCTGCCGCTTTGGGTGAGGAAGCCGGGGTTGCATGACTTTTGTATTTAGCTCTTTGCATTTCCCCTTTATTCGGAGCAGCATAGCTTACTCCTATTTCTCCTAACGCGTTGCGTCCCTTCAATCGGTGATGTAAGATTGATTGTATAAACATCAACGCCAATTGGGGACAGCAATGAACGACAAAGTCGAAAACCTAGTTCTTGAGCACCTTCGAGCCATCCGGGCCGGCATGGGCAGGATGGAGGCTCAACTCGGCGAAGTCAATGCCCGGTTGCTTAGCGTGGAAAAGGCCATACTGAAATCTCGCAGCGACAACCTCGACACTCAAGAAGACGTGTACCGCCAGCAAATCCAATATGACAGCTTGGCCGAGCGGGTGGGGCGCATCGAAAAAAGGCTTGAACTCTGCGACTAGTTCAATAATGCCAGTGCAGTTCCTTAACCTCCGCACCCTAGCCGATCCCGCTAACAATCAATGGAGTATGCCTTTCTTCGATTTCGGTGCAATACGATCCACAGTAAATACATCTCTTCCGAACATTTACGTCAAATAAGTTACATTGCATGTAGCGCAATGCCAGATGGAAACTCCATTCTTTTCAGCAACTTTTTTCGATGTGTGGCTACCACATGAATTACATGCTGAACCCTTGCCAGCGCCGGGACTAGTCGGCGTACTCCACCACCCAACAGCATCGCATTTTGAGCATTTGAAAATACCACCTTCTTTATGAAAGGTAAGCTCTTCACATGATGGACACCTACTACCTTTAGCCATTTACTTTCTCCAACTTGATTATTTGCCCAACGGCCCCGTTCAGCCGCCCGCGCGGAGGAGCCAGAACAATGATGCCAAACGTCCACGCGGGTCGGCTGGAACGGCGGGTTAGGCGGGTTGGCAGAGAAACAATGCCGGGGATTCATGGCTTTTGCTCTTTTTATCTATCCGGCGCAATACGGCGGAGTACCGCCTATTGCGCCCTACGCGGGCTGACCCCATTCTTTTGCCATTTTTTTTGACAGGCTACTGATGGCGATTTACGCCAAATGACCAATAAACAATGAGTCCTACCGAAATGGCCAGTAGAGCAAAAGCGCCAACTATTACACTCATTATGAAATCAGCATTTGCCATTCGCTGTTCTTCTTGCAAGAAAGGGACCGCCAAACGGTTGTAACCAAGAACAAAAATGCCAAAGTTCATAGCGAAACTGAAAACTGAAACTAAGCAAGCAATGATAATAGGCTTGATGGAATTCATTTACTTCACTTCCCAGAACCATATTTCTCTGCTCTTACTCAGGTCAGACACGAAGCCTAAGAACTCAATGATGGCCCGATACAACATCGCCCCTTCAGTTATCCGGCTATTGTTCCAGAGGTCTATATGATCCCCGCTTCTGCCTTCAAAGGACTCGCCTGGCCTCTGCCAATAGTCCTTGAAGAAAACAACGCCAGTTCTCCCCGAAAGTGCCTTCTGAAATGTGGTCGATTGAATTTTTTCAACCTTTCCAAAGCCACTTGGCGGAGAGTTAGCGAGCCAATCAGCCAAATTCTCCGCAAGAATTACATGCCGCAGTCCAGGATGAGACCAACATTTGTATTGCGAAGGACACTGGCTTAGATCAATACCTGACTTGATAAAGCATTCGCTCATTAGGATGGCGCAGTAGTTCTCAAATGGTTTTGTTTCCTTCGCTTGCTTGTTCTGGCATTTTGTTTTTATTCCTTCTGCATCAGGGTAATTGTCCCAGAGAGTCTTAAAATTTGGCATATCCTTTCTCTTCGAAAGTTATGGGATTGTTGTTCCGGTAGATGGAAGTGGTTCTGTCGCTTGATGTAACCCAACCATTCGGCGCAATACGCGGAGTACCGCTATTGCGCCTTACCGCGTTGGGCTGTCGCTCTGGAAGATATAGCCGGGGTTGCATGGCTTTTGCTCTTTGCATTTTGTACACTTAAGCGATAAATTTGTCATAGTAGGCATGGCTACCGATCCAAATCCATTGAATCCCTCCTGGTGCATCAATACCAACGGCACGGTAATGTTGCCCTACTCGCACCGACCATAGTTCCTCGATGCGCTTCAGTTGCAACGAGGGATGGCGAGGATTCGCTTTCAAAAGCTCATAGTTCTTATCTGCCAATTCACGGATTTCTGCGGGCAATTTACTGTATGAATCCCAAAAATCCGAAGATGTGTAATGTTTCAAAGTTCGCGGGCTTTACCTTGAGCAAATTCGGTTCGTGCTTTCTCGATCAATTTATTGAACTTGCCAGATTTAAAGTCCGAGGCTATTTGTTGATCCCAACACTCGTTTTCAAACTCGTGGAACCATTCACGCAACGAAGCAAAATCTTGGGGTGGCAGATCACGAATGCGGGCTTCAAGGGCTTCAACTTCGCTCATAACAGCACCTATTTAGTATTTGTTGGCTTGGGTTGAATTCTATATTTTAAAGCTGATTGGCGCAATACGGCTTACGCCTATCGCTCCTCATCGCGTTGCGCGGGGGGATGAAGATAGGATTGAATGGCCTTTGCATTTTTTCTCCCGATCTGTTAACAATCAATAGAGTCTGACTTCTTTGATTAACCCATTTGATCATTCTGGGAATTTCAGGCCAATGAAGCTCGCTTGCGCCGTTCCGCTTAGGCTTGAACCCGCAACTGCGGCATCACTTGGTTTTGGGTGCTGAAAACTCACCACCCATCTCCGACCAGATTGGTCTTCTGGATGTTTCTCTACCTTCCAGAGAACCCATTGATTTGTATAACTCAATTGCTGTGGAACAACCACATCTACAGGCTCGCCAAAGGTAAGGGTATAGCGGAACATACCGCCAAAATCCTTGATGCCAAATTGAGCGCCAAGGCTACTTTCTATCTTCACAGATTCGTAGCTGGGTTCAGTCTGTGCCCATAGTATCTTTGTTTTCGGGATTGTGCGAGGAAGCAGCGCTGTGATGATAGCCACAATTGAGAGGCAGCCAGCCAAGACAGACATCCAAGGATATGCAGCCCTGTCAGTACCGGATAGACTGGAGCGAGCGAGGATCATCGGAAGCGCGGCGACAATTATCGATGTAACAGACCCTATCAGCGCCAACAAAACTGTTTCTTTCATTAACGTCTCCGTGATTAGCCCAACGCCCCCGTTCAGCCGCCAGCGCAGGAGAAGCCAGAATAAACACGCTAAACGTAGGCGCGGGTCGGCTGGAACGGCGGGTTAGGCGGGTAGGCAGGGAACAAGGCAGGGGATTCGTGGATTTTGCTCTTTTTTCCATTCGGCGCAATACGCGGAGTACCGCTATTGCGCCTTACCGCGTTACAAAATTTTTAGCAAACATACTTTTCTCCGTTTTCGGTTTGGTTCAGTAGGCTAAACAAAATGCCAGCCTAACGACCCCGTTCAGCCGCCCGCGTAGGTGAAGCCAGACTGAACACACCAAACGTCCACGCGGGTCGGCTGGAACGGCGGGTTAGGCGGGTGGGCAGGGAGACAAGGCCGGGGATTCATGGGTTTTTTCCTCTTTGCTTGTTAAATTATCGTGAAAACATGTAGGGCGGAATAGCGGTTTAGCGTATTCCGCCGAATGTTCCAACTTTTCCATGCGGAGCAATACGCTGCGGAGCCGCTCGCGCCCTACGGCCCTATAACATTTAATTCGTATCTGACCCCGATTATCACCGATTATCTCAAGCGCGGCATGCTACTTATCGCCCGGGTAGTAGAAACTAATCAGCGTCCAGACACCGCTCGGATCGAATTGCGGAAACTCCACCGGCCCGCCGCTTAGGAATTCCGGAAATGGCGTATCAAGCAAGCTCATCGTTCCAAATGGCGTGATCGCGGTGTCGGCTCCCAGGCGGTAATAGGCCAGAACCGCACTATCAGGCCATGACGATTGAACCCACATTTGATCCTTTAACTTGGAAACGATGATTTTAAGCGTGACTGCCGGAATTCCCCGATACGTGCTGCCGAACATCGGAACATATCTCTCGCGGCCGCCGCTCTTGGCAACAGAAAACGCTAAAATCGCAGAATCGCCAGTGTAGGCGATCAAAAGCTTGACTGACACGTCATCGATCTGAGCAGATTTCAAATAAAGTACCGTTTTGTCGCCCTTCTCTATCACGGCCTGGCCTACCGCGTGGTTAGGATAAACTAGGGCAAGCCATGCAAGGCTAAGAAAAACGCTCAGGAACTTCGTGGCTAGTCTGCGCATCACTACTTACCACCGTCTTCCCGAAGACGTCCTAGGAACGGTGCGAACTATTCCAGAGCTCCAATCTACCGTCTCGACCCAATTCCACCACATGTATTGAGTCTTCATGCCTGACAGCGCAAACGCGGGCTGGCTGGCAAATCGCCCGAACGAGGTTCGGCTCATCGCGTTGTACATCCAGAAATTCATCGTCGCGGTCTTGGCTGCGCAGTTGATGGCATCAACGGTCGTGTAGATATTGAACGAGCCGATGGAGCAGAAGTATAGATCGTCCGTCTGAATGGCGGGCAATGGGATCAAGACCGGATTGGTTATTTCGATGGCGGTGCTCCCGGCATAGATGATGAACGCGTTACGGCAGGTATCAGGATCGGTTCCCGGCGGGCTTGGCACGAAATCGCGATAGGCACCGGGCTTCGGGCTGTTCGTCATCATCGGCTTCCAGCTTGGTTGGGAAACATAGAGCGTCTGCCAAGTCGAGCAGTTTGTGCTTAAGTTGAACTTCGCACGATTCACCGATTGGATCACCGGATTCCATGTACTGACTTTTCTGGTGTAGTTATCGTTCTCCGGCATCACCCACAGTCTTTCCTTTGAAAAGGGCGAAAAGAACTCGTTTAGAATATCTCCGATTGTCGCCATGGCAAAACCATTTAATTGAAATAGGTTGGAGGAAAAAATGGAGGTTGGCTGAATTGGTTGGAAAATCCTTTCAGAGGCCGCTTCGCTCTTGGTCTGTAAGATTGGTTCCAACCAGTTTGGCCCACCTCCAGGTGAGTGATGCTCTAATTATTATATCCAGTTATACGAAACTTAATAAGTGAATTTTTAAAAAAAACAGGCTTTACATGAACGGTTATTTCCTTAGTCCAGAGACAACCAGGACATACAGAGTCAGGACACTCAAGAGAGTTAAGGCGCGAAAGCGTTGGCTCAACTTCCTCTTATTCTTTGCGATACTTCGCTATTACTTTCTCTGCTTCAAGAATTTCCGCTGTTTTTTTCCGCTATTTCTTGCGGGAAAATTTAACAAGCAGACGTTCCCGATGTTCTTTGGCATATTTCCGCATACAACGAATCCTGATTTAGTTGGGCCTAACGCCAAAGCTCAGCCGACGCGCCCCTACGAAACCAGAAAGGAAAACCACCGCCGAACACAAAATGAAACTTGAAAGAACCAAAGGGGGCGCGGTCGGCTGGAGCGCCTAGTTAGGCTCCTTGAATCGGTGTACACGATAAAGCCGTGCGCGCCCTACGCGGCTTTGACTTGATCCCAAGTGAATTTCATGCAATTCCTGTAATAGAAATGTCGGGCAACGATAAAGCCGTTGCCCGTCCGACTACTCGACTACACGGCTATATTTTATTGGCATTTCTTTATAGCTAATTCCTCAATACTTAAAGAACGATAACCAGCCGCTGTCCCTAGTAAAACATGGTCTGGATTATGCCATTCAGAATTTTTCCAGAAATATCTATATTTACCACCGTTATTGCAAATAATATAGTAGATATCTTGCCCAGAAGAAGATATTCCTTTTATTTCTATATATTTAACTCCGGTTTTGGGTTTTCTATCTTCGGTAGTTGCTAATTTGGTTTTATCACTTGCTGTAGAGGAAGTATAGGTTTTTTGTTTTACCGTTTCTTGATGTTTCGTCGTAGGAGTTTTTTCGAACTCGGTTAATTTGCCAGAATTATGCCTAAGATATTCTTGATAGGCCCTTTTGTACATGTCTTTATAATCCTTTATACTTTCTCCGTCGTTCTCCCTTGTTATTTTGTTTAGATCACCAATGCCGCCTGATAAGTCTTGGTCGGCAAATGAGATATTAGTTGTTAACGAAATAATCAATATAAGGAAGTTTAAGAATGTTTTTTTAATCGGCATAATAATTTTCATCTTAAATCAACGCCAACAACTTTGGCTTTTAAGCCAGTAAAACTACGTTTACATTCTGCATTTATAATGCCAACCGCAGAAGCGGATGAATGTGTAACTATATTTTGAAAGTCAACCTTGTTGGTAACTGTTGCGCGTGGAGATACTATAAAATCAACTGTGTAATACCAGTCTCTTTTATCTGCACTATTTTGGTTAAAAATACCAAGGAAAGACGCTTTACAGTCGTTCTCAGTTCCCAAAATGAAATTTATACTAACTTTATATGTTCCATATTCTGCATTAGAGTGAACAGTTATATCGAAAACTGGATTGGTTGTTGATGCACTAGTAGGCATATAAAGACTCATAATGCCATTAAAAAGACCGCTAATTCTCTCCCCTGAATTTTGACTGTTTACACCTTGTGCAATTCCATTTGCGATGTTATTAAACATCCCATTTTTCTCACCCTTTTTGTGCTCACCTTTTTGGGTTATTTTGAAAAATACATCAGGATATTCTTTTGCCACGTAGAATTCATCTTTACCGTTTCTTATCGATTTTATAGCACTATCTATGTATTTCGCATCATTTGTGCTTTTGTATAAAAGCACAGAATTTCGCGGCGATATTTGATTTTTCATCGTTTGTTTGATGGCATCAATTATATTATTCCGCTGCTGTTCATTTAGTATTAAAAAATATTTAGCTTGATTGCCCAATAGCAAACTTTCAAAGTCATCTGTATTTTTTGATTTTAATGCGGCTAAATACAAATTATTCGCTTTTATTGATTCTATTAGTGCCACATAAAGCTCTACAAAGCGTTCTGCACCAAAATCCTCCATATATATATCAAAGAAATCTTGATTAGAAAAGCCATCCCGTTCTTTCATTAAAGTTTGCATGGCTGTATTAGAAAAATTTGCATCGTTTGCATTTTGATAAGCAGTATCTAGCCTTGACTTGTATTCATGTGCAAATTTTAGGTATGCATCTATATTATTGGCTTTTATTGATTCTAATGGATTATTTGACTTTGTTGTTTCATAAGTGGATTCCAAATTTTCAATATCACCTTGTTCAAAGCTTAATTTTTCACCTGCATAAAGATTTGAAACTTTACCTGACTTTATAGATGACACCATGTTCTTAGATTTTATTTCATCATGAAATGAATAGGACTTTTTTGAACATAATGGAGGTAATTGATAACCATGTGGTGCTTCTACACAGCTACCTGATGAGTTCACAAATCCCGAGTTGCCATTGTCTTTATAAACTGCTAGGCCCAAGCCGACAACGTTTTCACTATACTCAGGCTTCCTTTCTAGGAAATCCTTTAATTTTTGAGTGTCGAATATCTGGCATTTGTCCGGGTATTCAGTGCACCCCCCCCTACCATCTTCTAAACCCCAGTCATTAATCTCGTAAATATACCCGCAAGTCTCATCTCCATTATAGTTAAAACAAACATTATTATTATCCTGATGCCATATGCCCGTTGATATTTTGTTTTTGTCAGTTTTATATAAAAAACGACCATTGGGCTGTACGAATATTGTTTTAGTTATAACTTTTTTTGATCCTTTGCTTTCTATATATTCTTTTCCTTGAATTGTAACCATTTTTTTCCATGAGTCTTTATTATAGAAAAACAAAGTTTTATTACTAATTGTTTCTTTAATTTTGGTGCCTTCAATTTTTATTGGATAAATAGAGCAACTTGATTCTAGCAGGAGGAGAAAAATCAAAAAAATTGCAAATACAGTGCTTTTAAACATACATTTATTCCTAAACATTTAGTGATGTGTGGTTTGACTAAGCTTTTGGCTATTTTTAGTAATCAAGAAGCAAGTGAAGTTACGAACGATGGGTATCCACTCCTTGAATAGCTCTAGCAAATCTCGAATTCGCCAGCTTTGCCTAACCCGTCATGAGCGGCAAGCCACTCGCCACCGGCCGTGAAAGCCGGTTGAATTTCTGCCATCCTTGTTGGGGATGGGAGGCGGCGGGCAAGAGGTCGTTCTAACGTTTGGTGGCTTGACCCCGAGGGGCCTAACGACCGCGTTGAGGGGCGCGGCGGAAATGACTAGGCGAAGCAAGCCAAAGCTTAACCCGCGTACCCTCGAACGCCGGGTTGGGCTGTTCGGGTGTGGGCGGATGGTCGGTTTCGATGGTTCTGGCTTTTAGCATATTTAATTTTAAGAATGTCTAGCAAACGGGTCAGGATAGTTAGGTTTCTCTACTACAGGCGTAGGTCGGTTTGGGTCAGGAAAATAAGATTTGCAAGCAAGGCATTTCCATCCAAAGTTTTCATTTTTCAAAGGAGATGGATTTTCTTTAACTTTGCATTTTGCGCAATAACGGATGCCTGATTTATTGTCTATCCATGTTCCTGTGGTCTCGTCCCATTTAAAAATTTGTCGGTTTATAAAGATATATGCAAATAGAAGTAGTGTTAGCCATAATAGCATTGTGCATACCCACAATATTGCTACCGGCGATACTTGGGATATTAATGGTAAAAGGAAGCTTTGGAAATAAAGCGCTACCGATGGGGGTGTCGATGCTAATAATAGCGATATGGATGGCAACCACCATTTTTTCAGAAATTCATAAAGCGCATTCATTTTATATCAATAATATAAATTCAGTCCAACAAGCGAAGCCTGATTGTGAGAAGCCCAACGACCCCGTTCAGCCGCCCGCGCGTAGGGAGCCAGAACAATGAAGCCAAACGTCCACGTGGGTCGGCTGGAACGGCGGGTTAGGCGGGTGGGCACGGAAGCAATGCCGGGGTTTCATTGATTTTGCACCTTTTATCCATTTGGCGCAATACGCGGAGTACCGCTATTGCGCCTTACCGCGTTCATGGAGTTTGCTCTTTTTGTCCATTGTGATTATTACTTCATCCATACTTGTAAGCCAACAATTCGCCCGGTTACGTCATCTTTTGTTGGAATGACACAATAGTCAGATTCTGGATTTTGAACTTTCCAGCAAATCGCGTTCCCTCCTATGCTAGGTTCAGGGAGCATTTTGGCATCTTTAAGCTGGAATAGCCCTCGTTCCTTTCCATAAAAATAAATCATTGATTCAATTGCTGCTTGGTAAAGGTTGCCGTCTGTTTTCTCCAAATGGGGCGTAAATACGACAATGTGTGTATTATTAGCAGATACGCTTGTATTTGTGGTAGCTACTATACTTTGTCCACCTTGCGCAATAAATCTAAATTCGCTCATCATCGACTGAGGGATGCTTTTATGTGGTGACAGTGCTTCTGCTGATTTGCGATAACAGGAAAGTTGTTTTGAACTTTCCATGTTATTGCATGAAGTATTCAGGCGGAGACTATTGTAGCATTCTATCTTGCTGGCATCTGTAGGCTGTGCTTCGCATACTTGAATATCAAACTTATCTGCGGCATAAATATTAATACCAAATGTGATCATCAATATCGTGATAATATTTCTGCGTTGCACTGTGATTTTCTCCTTTAATTGCCTAACGCCCCCGTTCAGCCGCCCGCGCGGAAGTAGCCAGACTGAACACGGCAAGCGCCCCCGCGGGTCGGCTGGAACGGCGGGTTAGGCGGGTGGGCAATGAGAGAAAGCCGGGGATTCATGGATTTTGCTCTTTGGTAATTTTAAACATACTGCCTAGTTAATATTTTTGAATATTATGCCTGCCCCGTACTTTTCCTCGTTGCAACGCAGAATAATGCAAGGATGCAGGATTGGATGGTGGACGAACCAAGTGAATACCCTTGGCTTGAAGCTCGGCTTCACCACGTTTAATTTCCTCAAATAGGGCGCGTAAGTCGTAATTGAATTTCGCGCCGATGGCATCTTTTATGTCCCTTACTTCCGTAATTATTTCGTCACTCATCGTCTTGACCTCCTAGAAGTTCTTCGGGTGTGCAGATGATTGGTAAAAACAATCCCCTTTGTTCGAGGTATTCAGCAATACCTTCTTGGATAACAGGGTTGGCGATATGTCGGCAATTCCAAGTAAGCAAAAAATCGACATGATGCAAAGTGGCAATGGCAATGTGGAGTGAATCTTCAATCGCTTTAGCCGGAATTAGCCGATGAGCAATTAGAGCTTCGGCTAGGCTAATCATATCTTCTGTAATAGCGAGTACATCCAAGCCTTCAAGTGCCGCCAACCTCCTTCGTGCGGCATCGGGATCACCCTCCGCGCATTCCTGCCAGACTGATTGTGAAACCAGAAGATCGTATTCAAAGCGCCTCTCCCACCACGACCGCGTAAGTTGTTGGTGGGCCGCTCCAATAATCGTCTTGCTCGGACGAGCCGTCAGATAACTAATGACGGAGGTTTCGATGTAGACTTTGCGCTTCATTTAGCCGGATTTATTTTGGAATGTTATAGGCTTACACGTCAAACTCTAAATCCTTTAGAGTTAATACATATTTCTGCTTTTTAGCATATCTCTTTTCATTACCTATTTTAACTTTAAGTCGCTTGCTCCAAGAAATGTTATTGACTTCTGCAATGATTTCCATATTTCCCTTGGCATCCTTACGAATTTTAAACTTTCCATCAAGCATGGCGTTAAGTATCTCAACGGCACCACGCTTTGCGCCAATCTCATACCATGTCTGGGCGACTGAAAGCATTTCGTCTTGAACATTATCAACCGCCTCGGAAGGATAAAAGCTTTCATCCTCAACTAACCCAGCCTCCTTAAACTGTTTCAATGCATGACGGATGCCAATGATACGATGTGTTTCTAGTATGTCTGCCACGATTTATCTCCTTAATAAAGCCTAACGCCCCCGTTCAGCCGCCCGCGCGGAAGGAGCCGGGATGAAAATGCCAAACGTCCACGCGGGTCGGCTGGAACGGCGGGTTAGGCGGGTGGGCAATCAAACAATGCCGGGGTTTCATGGATTTTGCCCTTTTTATCCATTCGGCGCAATACGCGGAGTACCGCTATTGCGCCCTACGATTGCGCCTTACCGCGTTAGCTGAAGCAATTACTATGCTTCGCTACAAGGGCCAAAGCGCACAATAAAGCGGCGCAGCCGCGCATTGCGCCTAATGTTGAAGTTTGCCTAACTTGCCCGCTTGTGCCTAACGCCCGAGCTAAGGGGCGCGGGCGGACGGACTAGGGGAAAACCACCAAAGCGTAACCCCGCGTCCCCTTGAGCGCCGGGTTGGGCGGCGGACAAGAAAAGAGTGGTATTTGTTTTTCGCTCTTAGCTTTTATCCATCCAGTCCTATGGTTTTGAAAAGTGGTTTTTTAGTTCATTTGTAAGCTCTTGCTGATTTTTTACGCATTTTCTCCCATATTCTATGAGCATCAACATGACCTTATGCTCTGATTGGCTACCATTTTTTATTACTTCAGCTACGATTTCTCGTGCAGTTTCTTTCGGATATAAAGCATCTTCAAGTAACCCAGCAGTTTCATTAGCAAATTTTACTGAATCTTGATTAGGTGTTGTCATTTTATAATTTCCTTTTGGCTTAAAAAAAATAGAGAGAGTTAATTATGCCAAACGCTCGCGTTTAGAGCACCCCGAGCCACCCCACAGAACTTGCAAATACCAAACCGCTACGTGGCGAGGGTGCGCTGGAACGGTTTGTTAGGCAAGTATGTTAAGTGATTATCGCGTTCAGTCTTACGCGGGTTTCTCACCGCACGTTACCTATTAATCCTTAATCCACTTATAAACTCCATATCCCGCTAAGCCCATAACAATAGCTCCGCCAACAGCCCATCCAATAACTGGTACAACAGCAGATGCGGCGGCTGTACTTGCAATTGTTGAAACACCTCCAATCATAGTTCCTCCTGTAGTGGCTAAAGTCCCTGTAATAGCTGCTGCGCTAGTACCGCCTGCCGCAGCAGCAGATGCGGCGGCTGCGGCAACTTCGGCTGCTACTGCCGATACTCCGATTGCTGCGCCAGTTCCTGCTCCTATAGTTGCTCCAACTCCAGTTGCAACTGCTTCGCCGATTTTTGAATCATCGCTCATAATAGCCTCTATTTTTTTAAAATCATTGACCCGTGCTGATTATCGACTTTCAGTACGATGATCGAAAGGCCGCCCAACGACCCCGTTCAGCCGCCCGCGCAGGAGAAGCCAGAATGAACACGCCAAACGTTGACGCGGGTCGGCTGGAACGGCGGGTTAGGCTGGTGGGTAGTGAGACAATGCCGTTGGTTCTCGGCTTTGTCTTTTGTCTATATTTCTATACTGCAATAATGGGTGAATAATATGCAATCCAAAGAATATTATTTACGAGAGGAACTTAATAGATTGAGAGTCAATTACGAAAATCAGTCTAAACCACTAATTGATGCACTTGTAAAGATTGAATCTACTAGGTCTAGCCCACCACAGATGATGGTGACTATTGAACAAGCGCGAGCAATGGGTTTTGATGTGCCTAACTTTGAATTCGACATTAAAAATGGGCCCGGTAGGGTGGGCAAACAGCTTCACCGTTTGCCCACGTGGAACCGGCTTGAACGGTGGGCAACAAAAAGACGTTGCCCACCCGGCTATTGCACCTTACCGCGTTGTGGAAATGAAGGGCGAGCTTTTGCCAGCCGAAAACAAGCGAAGCCCACTCCAAAAAGCGAAATAACGGATGGCTCTGGAATGGAGTTTGTTCCTTGATTCAAGGCTATATCATCGACAAGGAAAAAGTTACCAAGACCCAAGCGGAGTTCGTTAATTTGCTGGGCTTGCCCGCCGATAAATTGGTATGAGCCGTTTAAGGCCGTGTCAATCGACCAAACTTCAACTCCGTTATTAAACCCCTGAATGGTTCCAAACAAAGATGCAGAGCCACCCGATTCGGGAGCAGTTTCCCATCGTTTTGCCCACAATCCATCAAAGCTGAAATCCGATAAATCGGCTTTGGTGATTATTCCAACTCCACCGTTGTTATTTAAAATTGCGAACTCACCACTGTGAGCGCCATAGGGCCAATTCGATCCAACTAAATCCATCCAATCTAACGTCGAAGAAAAGCCAAATCCTTGGTAAGTTGGCATGTCTCCATAAGTCCCCTGAATACTTCCTCCAGGGATGTCATCGAAAGTAAGCAGTGCCGAATGCGCTGATCCGGCACACAAAAAAGTCAATAAAATCATGTAGTACATTTTTTTCATTATTTTCTCCAAACAAATTGCCGTTGTAAAATTCTTGGTATCGGGTTTGGCTAAATTGCACCCTCGCCAAGTCTAACGACCCCGTTCAGCCGCCCGCGCGGAAGGAGCCAGAATGAACATGCCAAACGTCCACGCGGGTCGGCTGGAACGGCGGGTTAGGCGGGTGGACAATGAGACAAAGCCGGGGATTCGTGGATTTTGCTCTTTTTTTACATTCGGCGCAATACGCGGAGTACCGCTATTGCGCCTTACCGCGTTTTCCATTTTTTAATAATTTTCGAAAAGGTAAATGCTACTATAAAAATGTACAGAATGGCCAAACAGACACGAATACTAATGGACATATTTATATCATGTTCTATCATTACAATCCAACCAGTAAATAACGATAAAAATATAACTATAATCGTGGTAGCAAATAACAAGATAAAGGGGCTAGGCTTATTAGTTTTAGACTCACCTTTGTTTACAGTAATATCCCTACTCACGGCATTAGCTTTCTTGGCATAACTAGAGGAAACATTCCAACACCAGATCATTACCATCACGCCAATTAATAAGATGATGATCTGAGTACCGATTGTGTCTTCCTGCTTCAGTTGACCAGCGTTAGTGAGCAAGGTTACCACCATACCGGCAGCAAACTGGAGTACGAAAGTTCCCCATCCTGCGGCTACCATCCAGATGTACTGTTTACGCCTATTATCACTCCAAGCGACAAGCTTCTCTTCATCTAGCCCAAGTCTCAAACCAGCATTTTTATTCAGTAACAGCAATTTGAATAGGTACACGACACCTATCAGCATTAAGATCATTTGGATCATATTAGCGACCTCTCCAGATTTGATAGCTTTGGGATAGGAGCAGAAAGATATTTTCTATCCCAATAATGAAGACCATAAGGGGTTCCTCGTGTGAGCCTAACGCCCCGTTCAGCCGCCCGCGCGGAATGAACCCTAAAAATGATGCCAAACGTCTTCGCGGGTCGGCTGCAACGGTGGGTTAGGCTGGTGGGCAGAGAGACAATTTTTTGCTGACGTTGGGCGTAATGACCAGAGGCGGGAATCCAGAATATGGTAGCACTTGACTCGCGGTATCCAGTCCGTGCGTAACGAGGCCGGTTCGAATCCGGTACGTCAGCACCTATTGTTTATAAGGCTTCCAAAAATCGAGCCTAACTTTGTATTATACACCTCCACAGGTGTATAACGCTTTTACAGTTCGGTGTATAATCACGCTATCCATGATCCAAACCATTGTTTTTAAAAGATAGCAACAATAGAAAGGGGACTGATGGACACTGTAAACACACCGACTCCGCCGACCGCGCCAAAATTGTTGGATCAGGTGACGGAACGGCTCAGAACAAAGCATTACAGCATTCGCACAGAAAAGCAATATGTGCAATGGGTTCGCCGTTATATTTTATTCCACGGCAAGCGCCATCCTAGGGAAATGGGCGCTGTCGAAGTGGAGGCATTTCTTACCCATTTGGCGGTGGACGGAAATGTTGCATCTTCGACGCAAAATCAAGCATTGGCAGCCTTATTGTTTCTATATAAGGAGGTATTGGGAATTCAACTACCTTGGTTGGATAATCTGACACGGGCCAAGCGTCCCTCACGCTTGCCGACAGTGCTATCCCGCGAGGAGGTGCAAGCGATAATGGGACGAATGGAGGGGGTATATGGCTTGATGGCTCGGTTGCTTTACGGAACCGGCATGAGGCTGATGGAATGCGTTCGCTTGCGGGTCAAGGACGTGGATTTTGGGCGGGGTGAGATTATGATTCGTGACGGCAAGGGGGGCAAGGATCGCGTCACCATGTTGCCTCAGGCATTGGTGGCGGGTTTGCGCGACCATCTTGCTCGGCGGCGGACACTTTACGAGGACGATTTAAGCAAGGGTAAGGCAAATGTTTATCTGCCGGATGCGCTGGCGGTCAAGTATCCCAACGCCCCTAGCCAATGGGCTTGGCAGTATGTTTTCCCATCGGGGAGTTTCTCACGCGATCCACGCAGCGGACAGGAGCGGCGACATCATATAGACGAAAAGTTATTGCAGCGGGCGGTCAAAAGGGCTGTGGATGCCGCCAGCTTGAACAAACCCGCCACGCCCCACACTCTTCGCCATTCCTTCGCCACCCATTTGTTGGAATCGGGCTACGACATCCGCACAGTGCAGGAATTGCTAGGCCACAAGGATGTGGCGACGACGATGATTTACACCCATGTGCTTAATCGGGGAGGCAAGGGTGTGGTCAGCCCGTTAGACCGGCTATAAGGTGGCCTAATGTTGGAGCGTCAAAGCCTGTCGTGAGCGAAGCCGAAGGGCTTGCTTTGACAGGCGCGAAGCAAGTTCTGACACTTCCGTTTCGTTAGAACTAAGCAACTGTTGCATCCATGCCGGTATGACGGCTTTAACTTAACCTGATTAGCAAGATTCTTCAGTTAAAGCCAAAGCCCTCGTCATACCGGCATGGATGCCGGTATCCAGGCCATGGACGGTAGCTTGAAGGTTGTACAAGTGCTTCATTCGGGCAATGTAGCACGCCAAAATTTGCCTTCCCTGGACGATGGATTTCGGCATCCATGCCGAAATGACGGCGTTTTAAGTCTTGGCTGAAACAACTTGCCAATCAGGTAACTTAATGGCCGTGAGTTAGTGTGAGGGCGGATAGAATCAGTGGTCTCACCTATCCACACAAATTAAAACGTCGGTGCCCGCTTGCCCATCATGGCTTTCGCGCCGCGCATCATCGAGGCGATATTGCTGCCTTTTTTGAATTTTTTCATCATTTTCTGCATTTGCTCAAACTGCTTGAGCATCTTGTTGATTTCGGCGACATCCGTACCGGAGCCTTTGGCAATGCGGTTCTTGCGGGAGCCGTTCAGAATGTCAGGGGTATGCCGCTCCTTCTTGGTCATCGAGTCGATCATGGCAAGTTGTTGGAACAATTCCTTTTCATTGATCTTGTCTTTGACGTGCTGCGGCATGGTGGCAACACCCGGCAGCTTGTCCAACATGGCCATCACGCCCCCCATGCTCTTCAACTGGGTAAGCTGGTCTTTATAGTCCTCCAAGTTAAAATCCTTGCCCTTGTGGATTTTCTTCGCCAACTTCTCGGCCTTGTCCTTGTCCATCTTGCGCTCCACATCCTCAATCAGGGAGAGCATATCGCCCATGCCAAGGATTCGGGATGCTAAACGGTCGGGGTGAAACAATTCCAACCCGGAGGTTTTTTCGCCTATGCCTAGGAATTTGATCGGTTTGCCCGTGATGTGGCGTATGGACAAAGCCGCCCCGCCACGTGCGTCGCCGTCGGTCTTGGTCAACACAATGCCAGTCAAAGGCAGCGCGTCATGAAAGGCTTTGGCGGTGTTGGCGGCATCTTGTCCGGTCATGCTATCGACCACAAACAAGGTTTCAATCGGTTTGATCGCGGCATGGACTTCTTTGATTTCCGCCATCATTTCTTCGTCGATATGCAAACGGCCGGCGGTATCGACGATAACCACGTCGAAATATTTCTTGCGGGCATAGTTAATGGCATCTTTGGCAATGTCCACGGGTTTTTGCGAGATGTCACTGGGGAA
>CAIWDB010000376.1 GCA_903911305.1 uncultured Methylococcaceae bacterium
AATGAATATATGCAACATGTAGGAGCGGGCCACGCCCGCGATAAATAGCCTATTTTTGAAGACTTGGCCCAAACAATCGCGGGCATGGCCCGCTCCTACGGATCAAATAAAGTAATCAATTGATATTGAAAACGCTGTATCCAACTCATTTTCATTGATCTGCTTAGAGATTTGCGCCAGTTTACGGTAGCCAATATCGCAGCCATAGGCCATGATTCCAGCGAAAAAAACCTTCTTAGCCGGTTTGGTGTGCCGGTGCTTCATCTGCCAATGTTCAAATTCTTCGAGGAAACCAGTCGCGTTATCAACCGTTGCCAACGCTTCAAGCAAGGGGATGTATTTTCGCTCCGGAAATATGCCACCCAATGACACGCCATCCCCTTCGTCAAGCTTGGGTGTTGAAACATGGAACGTGCCGTTGCTGCGAAACGTCAGGAATGGATTGTCCCCGGCCATAAAGCCGCTGTTGGTTTCCTCATAGCGGAAATCAACGGCCTGCAACGTTGCCTGACAATCGGAATAGCCGGTTAATTCTGCCCTTTGCAAGTATTCATCCCGGTTTTCATCCCAATCGGGTTTTGGGATCATATAATCATCCAGGGATCGATATTTTTCTGAATGGAGCAGGTTGAGAGAGCCCGATTTGATAGCGTCCGCGACCGCAAGATAGAGTAGCGCCTTATAGAGAGAGACCCGAAACTTGCCGTCTTGAGCGACTATCAAACTCCGTTGCTCTGGCGTTAAAAACGCAATCGGTGCCTGCTTGTCGATATTTCCAGACCTTTTCTGGTAATGCCCGATGGCCTCCAGTAATAATGGCCTACCGCAATTTGAATCAAAAATCGCTTGCCGCACAATATCGGCAACGCGGCTTTGTAGTTTGAGGGATCGTTTTTCAAGTAGGTCGTAGTAACCGATGCCCTGCTGCTGAAGAGTGGTTAGTTCATCCTTGAAATCGTTGATTCGCTGCTCGATACCGGTTTTTTCGGATGTTGGCCGATTAATGGCGGCCTCTATTGCCACTACTTTTTGATCTGCGGTTAATCCACCATCAGCAATGATGGCTTTGATCGTAGCCAAGGTGCTTATGAAATCGTTCTGCAGGCCATCAACCAATTGTATGACGGACTGATTCCGGCTTTCCGTTTCTTGGTAACAGGTCTCCTTGTGTTCATTATAAGTGGCATTGACCGCAGATTGGACGCCCAACAGCAGGACATCTATTAACATGTCTTGCAGTTTCAGCGTTTGGTAGACAATGAAAGCTATCAAATGCAGATAGCGATCCTGCTTTTCCCGGCGAGAAACCTGATGAATCTGAGCTTTGGCAACGGAATAGGCATAGTAGCGCAAGCATTCATAACTTAAACCGAGCTGATTCACTACGGGCTTAAATTCGAGATAAAGTGCCATCAAATTCTTTAGATCAGCAAGATTGGCTTTGATTTTCGAAGGCCGAGTCGATTGGGACGCTTTTTTAAGCAGCGTAATTTGATAACGCCATTTGTCATCAGAACCCGGCCCTGTCGCTTTTTCCAGTAAGGCATCGAGCGTGTCCTGCTGGGCTTTGTTTAGGCTGGTCTCGATGATTTTATTTAGGCCGTGCTGATGTTCATTGATCGCTTCGACAATCAAAGCAGCTAGCATGTTATAGCTAGGCAGGGAGATTTCCTTACGCGTTAATGCCTGTATGATGTCCAATAAAATTAATTTTGGCCTGAACTGGACGCGCAACATGATTAAAATTTCGTGTTTTGCAAATGACCTTGCGGCAGCATCAAAGTGGGTAAAGCCAAAGTAATTCAAAATAAGGCATTGGTGGCGAAGATAAGTGGCCTTGTCATAGACGCTCGTATCAACGTCATCAACCTGTACGCCTAGTTGCCTGGCAACATACACAATGTCCGTTGGATGGAACTGCCGGACAAAAAATCTATGCCGCGCCTTGAAGTAGCCTGCTGTCACCACGAAACAGACCTTATTCGTTGGCGACCTCAAGTTTTCCATCGATTCATTGCAAGGGTCTCAAAGTCGGATGGTTCTCAAGTTCTTGATCCTCAAATCGACGCACTAATAGGGCATGGTGTCACGCCCGATCATATTTATAGTGATTATGCATCCGGTAATAATGACGAACGTCCAGGCTTGTTAGCCTGCCTAAAAGCATTGAGGGCAGGTGATGTTTTGATCGTTTGGAAACTCGACCGGTTGGGCCGGAATCTAAAGCATCTGGTTACTACCGTTCATGAATTATCCGAACAAGGCGTCGGTTTTAAAGTGTTGGCCGGACAGGGCGCTAATATTGATACTGCCACTTCCAGTGGAAAGTTGATTTTCGGTATTTTTGCAGCCTTGGCAGAATTTGAGCGTAAATTGATTAGTGAACGAACAAAAGCCGCTTTAACGGCAGCAAGAGCGAGAGGGAGAAAAGGCGGTGCAAAATTCTCTTTAACTAAAGCTCAAGTAAGATTGGCTCAATCGGCAATGGGTCAAAAAGAAACCGTTATTTCCGAACTTTGCAAAGAGCTGGGTATCACCAAGCCCACCCTTTATCGTTACCTTGCACCCAATGGTGCGCTAAGAGATTATGGTAAAAGGGTGTTGGGTGTTGACCACTAAAGTGTGCAGTAAAAAGGTAAGCGGTAATTTTACCGCGCCTTCAGTTTACACAATCAACAAATTTGACACTAAATCCCGTGAAACTTTAGAGCCTTTTGTTGATTAACACCCTTACTTGACCATTACATCCGCCTGATGGCTTGGGATTCGGAGAATGAAAATGGCTAACAACACGCCCCCGGCGCAGCATCTTCCCCTTCTGCTTTCAGACCGCCCCCCGGAACGCAATCGAACAAGCCATAGTGGACGGAGTTGTCGCCAACAATGCGGAAATAGGGCGCATAGCGGGTTTCCCCCAACATGGCTGCCGTATTGCCGCAGATCAACAGAGGTCTTCCGACTTCAAAATGATGGTGATTATCCAAGCTGAAGCCATGGGGATGGTCGGGCAAGGTGCCTAGATAATAGGCCACGTGGCCAAAATCTTCACAACGATCTTCCAATGCCAGCTTGAATGCCCGCACTGTCAGCGAATAAAATCCGATTCTACCCGCTTTTTGCGCCACTTCAGGGTCGTGCAATTCAATTTTCGCTGTGGAAACTACCCGAAAATCGGGACAGCCGAGCGCCAATAACAGCCGCCGGAAGTCCTCAATGTACAAAGCGCCACCCAAGCATTCGCCCAATAACACCGGGTCATGGGTCAAATCGACAGGAATCCGCCGGTCGGCAAACACATCAGAGAAGTAAAGCTCGCCCCCTGGTTTCAATACCCTGAATATTTCGGAAAAGACTCGTTTTTTGTCGGGCGACAAATTGACCACACAATTGGATACGACGACATCGACCGAATTGTCCGCCAAACCCAAGCTTGCCAAGTCTTCAATATAGCCTTGCAGAAATTCCACATTGGGCTGGTCATAGCCAAAACACTGGGTGTGGAAGGCAATCTGCCGGTAGGCCACTTCAAGTTGTTCTTCGGTCATGTCCACGCCAATGACACGGCCTTGCGGCCCGACTAGTTTGGACAGGATGAAACAGTCCCGGCCCGAACCCGAACCCAAATCCAGTACGGCCTTGCCTTCCAGCGCAGGAGGAATGGGCGAGCCACAGCCGTAGAATTTGTCTTTCACTTCTTGGTGTAGTTGCGCCAATATAGACCTAAGATGTGCCGGCATGGCATCCGCCGTGCAGCAAGCGCTGGTTTTCAAATCGTGTTTTGATTGTAGGATTTTGCCGTAGTAATCTTGAATGGATTCACGGGCGGCATGTTCAGTCATCATATTGGTTGATTGCCCTCTAAAGGTGTAAAGTTATTTGATTGTCGAAGAACTAAAATTAAGATCGCCAAACCAAGCCTCGACGCTTTCCCCAGTATTGTCGGTGTCAGCAGCTAGGGCAACGCCCATAATGGGCGGTGCTTCTTCGCCAAAAGCGGCTCGGAAGTCGGCGGCGACGTCACGCTGTTCCAAACGCCATTGTCCGGCAAATTGCTTCCCGCTTTCAACAACGATCATTCGCACCCGGTCGGTATAGGCGCTCCAGGTGGACAGGCCGACCAGATGACGGTTATCCCACACATAACACAGTGAGGCGGCTGGCAGTTCCTGACCATACAGCGAGCGTCCGATACTGACCTTGACACGGTCGGCAAGGGGTAGTTTATCCAATGGGTAATCAAACACCACATACACACGGGCAGCGTAATCATCACCGTCTTTTTGCCCGAGGTCGGCGGATTCGAGTACCCGCGAAACCTTCCAACGCCAAGAAAGCAATGGGCTAACCACGGGGTCTACCTGAAGCTTATGGGTCAATGTAGCGGCTGCCGCTTCGGATACCGCTTGCAACACGGTCACTTGAGTCTCGTCACGAACCAGTTCAAAGTGGGTGGCACGTATAACATTGGGCAGTGTGTTCAATGTCCAATGTGGCGGAATGGCAGACCCTGGTTTTGCATCGGAAAATGCCGCCATTTTTGTATGATCATCATCGGCTTGAGACAAACTCACCATGCATATCAAAGCAATCAGCAATCGTACTTTTATCATTCGATTTCCTCAAACCACTCATTCATCAAACCTGAAAATCGCAAGCTTGCGAGATCATCAGGAACGTCCACATCCCAAAGCAAGGCGGGCTCTTGCCAACGCATAGAGGCTTGCATTAATCGACGGCGAGTTTCAGTCATGACCTCGGCACTGCCCCACGGCATGTCGGTAAAAAGGCTGGCTTCGGCTTGTCTAAGCCCAACCAACACATAGCCACCATCTTTGGCTGGCAAAAAAACGGCATCGTCACCTTCCCGCAAAACGGATGCTGCCAAACGCAGATGGGCGGGTGTCAATGCAGGGCAATCGGTTCCAATCAATAGTACAGGATTTTTTGCGCATAGTCGTTCAAACGCGGCCAACATGCGCTTGCCCAAATCGCCTTCGCATTGCGGGTAAAGGCTCAAATTGAAATCAACCCGACATTGCTGGAAAACCGAATGGGTGCAGTCGGGTGTACACCACAATGACACTGGCCCAAGTCCTGCCGAAAAGGCCGTTTGCAGGGAACGCCGGAGGAATGCTTGTTGCAGATTGGCGGCAGCTTTCGAGCCTAGCGCAGGAATCAGCCTAGTTTTGGCTTGCCCCGGAATCGGCGCACGACTAAACACGGCGATGGAAACCGGTTCAGTCATTGTGAGGTTCATAGCCATAAGCCTTGGCTAGACGTATCGGGTCAACCCCAAAGAAATAAGCCAGCCTAAGCCGCCACATTTTTAAAATAGTCCGTAAAATGCCGTGCTTTTCCCAGCGTCTACCCGATGTAGTCACACGGGCTTTTAGGCACATCGGCGAGCTAATTGCCTTTAGTTTTTTTGACAAAGCAATGTCTTCCATCAAAGCAATGTTTGGGAATCCACCCACAGCTTCAAACACTTCCCGATATACAAACATCGCCTGATCGCCCGTGGCAATGCCGGTCAAGCGAGAGCGGTGGTTCATCAACCAAGCAACCACTGGCAAGAACGGATGTTTGCCTTCGATGGTGACGTCGAATCGACCCCATAGGTATTCTTGACAGAAATGAGCCTCTAAGGTGGAGGCGAATTCATTCGACTTATCTGGTTTTTGGGGTTCAGGGTTGATTAATCCGTCCTGACGCATGGCTTGGGCTGGATCGTAGTGAGGAGGATCCAAAGTAAGATGAGTAAAGCCACAAGCCGGATGAGTCAAATGCTTTAGAATCAATTCATCGGCTTGTGGAGGCAGCCGTGTATCGGCATGGAGGAACAGCAATACATCGCCGCTTGCCAATGCGACCCCCGCGTTCATTTGCGCGGCCCTGCCGCGTGGTGCTTTGATCACAACATCAGCCAACGGGCAGGACAATTCCACCGTATTGTCAATGCTACCGCCGTCCGCCACGATGACTTCATGTCCCCGTTGGCGTAAAGGCATTAGTGAGACTAATAAGTTTGCAATCCCTTCTGCTTCATTCAGCGTGGGTACAATAATGGACAAGCGAGGAATTGGCATTTGGCATTCATTGGTAGGGCGGATTGGCTGAGTCATCTTTTCTATCTAAGCTATCGTGTTCCAATCTTAGGCCGCTTGCGTAACATCAGCGGGCAATATGGCTCCAGTAAAAATTGATTGGAAACTTGACCATATTTCATTGGTGGAGCATTCTTTAATGGGTTAAAAGTCAGGGTTTTCATCAATAATCACCATCAACGCTTCGTTCGGCAAGCATGAAATTTTCCGACCTGATAGACATAAAAGAATTACATGCACTCTGTGAAGGCTTCACGGCACTCACCGGCGCAGTGACTGCAATCCTTGACCTAGAGGGGAATATCCTAATAGCCACGGGATGGCAGGGCAGGACATTTGCGCCCGCTTTCACCGTGTGAATCCCGTAACGGCTCAACGTTGCCTGAAAAGTGACACCGTCCTGGCCGGACAGTTGAGCAAAGGGGAATCTTACAACATTTATAAATGCGAGAACGGATTGGTCGATGTTGCCGTACCCATCATTATTGGTGGAGAGCACGTCGCCAACTTGTTTACCGGTCAGTTTTTCTTAGAGGAACCAGATAAAGCGTTTTTCTTGCATCAGGTTGAAATGTTTGGTTTTGACAGGGAGTCCTATCTTCATGCACTAAGCAAGACCCCGATATTTGCAGAGGGAAAAGTACGGGAAATAATGGATTTTTTGACGCGCCTTGCGCATTTGATCGGGGATATGGGTCTTGCCCATAATAAGTTGCTGGAAAGCGAGGCAAGATTCCGGTTGCTTATCAATCAAGCGCCTGATGCCATTCTTGTTTACGATGTTGACCTCGACCGTTTAGTCGATTGCAATTTGGCCGCAGAAAAACTGTTTGGCTTTTGCCGAAATGAGCTATTGGCAACCTGCCTGGAGAATCTTTATCTACCCGACCAACTCAATGAAAAATCAGCTAGGCAAGCAATTTTCGAAGCATTTGAGCGTACCCTAGGTGGTGAAGAGGTGTTGTTCGAACAAACCATCCGCAATTCGCTAGGAAAAAAGCTGGTTTGCGAAGTGCGTCTTGTCCATTTGCCGATGGCTAATAGCCGTTTGGTTCGCTGTAGCTACATGGACATTTCCGAACGTAAGCGATATGAAACCAAACTGCAACTCGCTGCCAACGTATTCACATACGCCCATGAAGGCATCATCATCACCGATGCCAACGGCGAGATCGTTGATGTCAACGGTGCTTTTACCAGCATCACTGGCTACCCGCGTGAGGAAGTCATAGGACAAAACCCACGCATTCTGAAATCAGGCCAACATGGGCCGGAGTTTTATGATGCCCTATGGCACGACCTTACCACCAAGGGTCACTGGTATGGCGAAATTTGGAACCGCCGAAAAAATGGAGATGTTTATGCCGAAATGATCAGCATCAGCGCGATTCTGAATTCCAATGGTCAAGCACAGAATTATGTTGCCCTCTTTTCTGACATCACCCTAGAAAAGCAGCATCAGCGACAGTTGGAGCACATCGCTCATTATGACGCGCTCACCGGTTTGCCCAACCGCCTTTTGTTGAGCGACCGTCTGGACCAGGTCATTGCAAGGACGCAAAGACACAATTCGGTTGTGTTGCGTTAATTCCTTCGACCGCAGTTTGGCCGCCCTTACAGGCTTTTAGGCGGCCAATGAATAGAATTGTCCTGCGGCAGACAAACCTTGGCTTTCGCCAGCCACCATCTGGCCTTTCTTGATCATGTGCAT
>CAIWDB010000377.1 GCA_903911305.1 uncultured Methylococcaceae bacterium
ACACAAGCCAAGTTGAGCGCGATCCAGATCGCATAATACAATTTATTTTTGGGAAATTTGCTCATTGCATTGCTCCATTTTTCCTGTGGTCGTGAACGCTAAACCGATGGCTGGTAAAATTTCAAGATAAACCCAATGGAATTCTAACTAAGATAATCTCACGCCACAAGAGCGGAATTGCCATTTATCCATTCCCGGTCAAACTTTCCGAACCCTTGGGTTTTCCAATCCGGTCAGTTTGCTTAATTCTGCTTCTGTCAGATTCCTCCACTGTCCGCTTTTCAAGCCGCCTAATTTTAAATTGACAAAGCGTATGCGCCGCAAATGGCGCACGGTATAACCCAATTGTTCACACATTCGGCGGATTTGCCGGTTCAAGCCTTGGGTTAGAATAATATTGAATTCATGCTTGCCCGTCTGTTTAATTTTGCAAGGCTTGGTGACGGTATCGAGGATGTTGACCCCCCCAGCCATTTTTTTTAAAAAAACCTCGGTCACTGGTTTATCGACGGTCACGACATATTCCTTTTCATGATGATTTTCCGAGCGCAATAACTGGTTGATAATATCCCCGTTATTGGTTAATAAGATCAAGCCTTCGGAATCTTTGTCCAAGCGTCCAACCGGGAATATGCGTTTCTCATGGCCGACAAAGTCGATGATATTGCCGTGAATATGCCGCTCGGTGGTACAGGTGATGCCCACCGGTTTGTTAAGCATGATATAAACCGCCTTTGGTTTCGTGCCAATGCGTTGCCGGTCAACCATCACCTCGTCGGACTCGGTGACTTGACTGCCAAGCTGTGCCCGGATGCCATTAATGCTCACCCGCCCTTTGGCTATCCATTCGTCCGCTACACGGCGGGAACACATTCCGGTTTCACTGATGAATTTGTTGAGTCTCATGCAATACAACTCGCCATACGATAGGGTAAAAGGCAATGCCGATAGCTTAAAGGCTCAAGATTTGGCGACGGTTGGCGTGCGAGGCTTACCTTGCATTGATTTGCGGATACTATGCAAGGCATAGTCTCGCCTCCATTGGCTTGATGGCATTGGGTAATGGAGAGTGGATAATACAACGAGGCGAGTGGTAATGAGAAGGGCGCAATGCTTGTTCTCAAGCTTGAATCAGGGTTTGGCTAAGCCAATTTCAAAACCCCTTCCTCAATCGCTCCCTAACCATTTCCCTAACATCGGCACTAGTATCTTCTGAAAGCTTCCGTACTGCCGCCAATGGCGCACGTTCCACCGCAAGATAGCGAATCAGCCACTCTTCATCACAGAGCATGACGATCAAGGTGTCTGGGTTCATGCGCTCGGCAATGATCCGACGCACTTGCAAATCAGCATCATGGGCCATCAGCCCCAAACTTGCCATCGGCAGGCGTTCAGCGACATGTTTACGCACATGGGCATCGGGGTCGCAGATCATGCGAAATAAACGGCCTTCGGGAAGGCGTTTGGCAACATAGGAGCGCACCAAATAGTCTTCGTCTTCGACCATGGACTCCAATTGTTCGACTGGCAGGCGGTCGGCAACCGTGATGCGCACTTCCCGATCCGGGTCCTTGCGTAATTGCAGCAGATGTTCGACCGGCACACGATAGGCCACCGCACGGCGCACGACTTCGTCTTCGTCATCAATCAAGTCCACCACACTGTCCACTGGCGCATAGCGGACGGCAATGGCGCGGCGCTCCCAAAAGTGGTCATGAAGATACTCAGGCGCCAATTGCGGGTTGCGTTTGAGGAAGCGATCAATTTGCCTCCCGCTTTCGACTTGCACACAAACATCGCCGGGTAGGCAATGTGCTGTCAGAAGTAAAGACTCCCGAAACGGACAGGCCGTGCAATCGGCAATCGGCGTGGCTTCAATGTCACTCAAGGCGGTTTATATTATTCTTGTATCTGCACTAGACCACCGGCTGACGCTAATTGGCGATTTTCCCATTCCGCCGAGGTATAGGTCTTGACGCTGAAAGCATGTAGCGCACCCGATGCAAGCCAGTGAGTTACCGGGTTCAATACCTTTTGTTGCCTTTTGACTAAGGGCAAACCTTGGAATTCTTCACTAATCACAATGGCTGAAAAATTACAGCCTTCCCCTTCCAAATAAACACGCGATTCGGGTATGGATGTTTCGATTGCCTGTTGGATTTCTGAAGTTTCCATAACTGTCATGCCTCTTCTTTTTGGGTAGTTGCTTTTTCCAATAAAGCTTGCAAACTACCGTCTTTGCCCATTTCCTCGACTATATCCGCCCCACCGACTAATTCACCGGCAACAAATAATTGTGGGAAAGTCGGCCATCGCGAAACCGAAGGCAGTTTTTCCCGAATAAATGGATTTTCTAGCACATTGACATAGGCAAAGGGTATGCCGGTGGATTGCAGAACACTGACTGCCTTGGCGGAGAAACCGCATTCGGGTTTGGCCGGGACTCCTTTCATGTATAACAATACTGGGTTGGCTTGGATTTGTTCGCGTATTTTGTCTTCGGTTTTCATGAGATTCTTTTCAAAGTTAAGTTACTGATGTTACGCATGGACGTAAAAGTTGCTTAATGACTAGCGAAACTGGAGCGTCAAAGCCAGCCCTTCGATTTCGCTTAGGACAGGCTTTGACGCTCCAATACTGGGCCGCTGCGTAACATCAGTTAAGTTAGTATACAGAAAGTATATGACGAATAAGGCGTATCTTCCACATTCATCTGATTCATTTTATCCAATAGCGGCTGGATAGGGTTATATTTTGGAGAACTTACAGTAAATAGGGTTTCGCAACCCATCGTTTCAACACGGTGGCATCCCGTTCCGGCAGATAATCAAAATCTTTCATCAAATCCCTATGGACTGATTCGCCAACATGCGGCGAGACCTGACCCTTTACCATATAAAAGAACCACGCAAATGGGTATCCGGCTTGAATGTCGAAGCGACTAATCAAGGTCGCGAGCGCCTTGCCTTTCTTGGCTTCGGGGCTTTCTAGCCTAGGCACGTCTCGCTTTTGGTTTCTCACCACATCCACGTTCATGATCTGCTCGCCGTGCCTGCCTTTGTGCTGGTTCAAGCGCACACTCCAATACCGGCAAAACACGACTTCTTGGCCGGCACTGCTGGCGTTCCAATCGTCCATGAAACGTTGCGAGGGATGGCGGTCAACCCGATGTCGTCCCAGTTCGTTCATGAACAAGGCCACTTCGGTCTTGCGCCTATAGGTGTAACGTGGGGAACCGACGGCAAATGGTTCGACATTTAGCGGAGTCAGCGGATCGATCAATTCTTCCAAATCGTCTGGTGGCTGGTCTATGTCAATCAGATAACGGTCGGCCACTTCTTGGGTTCGGTCCACTTCGATCTGAACGAAATCTTCCGCCCGCGTACCGGTACGTGCCACAAGATACAAGGTCACACCCTTGTGGCGGGTGCCAAGAAATCTTTCTTCTTCGCAGTAGTCCAGCAGGGTATTGAAATTATGACCGCATTCGATAAAGGTTCGTTCCGCCCATTCATTCAGATCGTTGGCGATCCGGCTTCCATCTGGATTGATAACCCCACCCAAGCGATACCATTCATGGCCGACTCTCGCCAAATGCAATGGATAATCCGGGTAAATCTTCTGGATACGTTCCACCAAGGCATCGTCTGAACTGGCGTGCGTCTCCTTGCAAATCTTGCCCAACGTGTGCCCGTTGAAGCGGACAGACAGCACGGTTTCAGGGGTATTGGATTCAGTCGCCGAGTTAATCATCTTCATTGACCTCTGCCAAAACCAAGCCCGTCGCATGGCTAATGTCGGTGGTGAATTTCATGCAATGCCCACGACCATCGACAAGATAAATGTTATAGCCGGGCCTATTGGCATAGGCATCATAAGTGCCCACATCATCATCCATGCAATGGGTGAAATGGATTTTCGGATAGGCAGCCCTCAATTCTGCCAGACTCTGATTGGACAGGTCGCCTGCCTCCAGTTGCAAAGCAATCGACTTGATGATTTCCGCGCTGATCATTACATTTCTTCCTCAGCGACATATTCCGAGTCAAAACGGACTCGTTCACGTGCGGACACTCCGATGACCTTCGCCAGCCAAGGCGGTGGGCTACCGGACAGAATAGTTTGCAGTTTTGCCAGCACCTCGCGGGCTTCTGACTCTTCCGCCAACTTCATCGGATAAACCCCGGCCCGGATCACTTTGGCCGCCGCCGGCCCACCGATTGACACCACATACAAGACTTGGCAATCTTGGATGAGTTCGGCACGGAAGGCGTTGCGGTCTTCCGCGTCATCCGCCTCCAAAGCGGAGCGGATATCAATTAGTCGTAATTCGTCTTTGCTGATTTGATAAACGAGAAAACGCAGGCAGGAGCCAAAATGCCCGTCCATGCGCTCGGCGGTATTGGATGCTATCGCCACACGGATGGAACCCGGCATGTCGCCATCAGTGTAGGGTGAAGGCTCGGGCAAGTCGGTATCGACCGTCTCGCCCCACAGAATTCGCACGGCCTCTTTATAATTGGGGATGGCCACTACATCAAGATGTTCAGTGTCCTCTTCTCCGTCCGGGCTGCCAAGACCAGACTTGAGTTGGGTGACAGTGACATGGCTAAGCTTTTCCGCCGTCAATGGGGAGCCCAGTTTTTCCAACAGAACCTCAAGCAAATGTTTAGGGCTAACATCTGGCAACGCACGGGCCGCGAGTCCAATGCGTAAGGCTATCTCACGGGTAATAATACTTTCGGTCATATCCACCTCTTATCAGGAGCGCAAGGGCAAGCCTTACAAGGATGCTCAAAACACAAGGCAACAGCTTGGTAGCCAGGGTTAATCCCCGCCACCGACTCGCTTGGCCCTTAAGGTTATCGGCAATCTTGGCAGGGCGATGGGTTCCAAAAAGAACTTCTGCCCGTCACCCAACACCACTTCCCCACCCCATTTCTCCGGAGTGTTGAACTCTAGGGATTCGATGGTTTCTTCCAAATCCTTTTTCGGCACATAAAAAATCAGCCTGTCCTTTTGGTCTTTGCTAATCATTACTTCGGGCATCGCTATCTCCGGGTTATGGGCATTGTCATTAAGTTAAACCAAAATGCATAATCCTTAATTGAATGGCATTGGGGTTTTGAGTGGGTGAGCCAACAATCCTTATGTTTCCCTAGCCACTTGTCTGCTTTTCGTCTCATTTGAACACTGCCGTGTGACATCTAGGACATAGCTTTGGGGTTCAGAAATCTAGTGCAACCCGTGTGCCATCACTTAATGTAAGCCCAATTATCTGAATAAAAAGTACTTTTCGGTCAATCAATAAATGATGCGCATCGCCAGATACCGACAAAAGCACTCGTAGCGATGTAGGGTTTGCGACAATTGGGGGTGAGGCTAACACATACCCAATTTGTTATTCTTGGTTGACGATGGATATGTTTTTCCCCATTCAGCAATCAAGATAGATGGTTGTGTTGCGTTAATTCCTTCGACCGCAGTTTGGCCGCCCTTACAGGCTTTTAGGCGGCCAATGAATAGAATTGTCCTGCGGCAGACAAACCTTGGCTTTCGCCAGCCACCATCTGGCCTTTCTTGATCATGTGCATG
>CAIWDB010000378.1 GCA_903911305.1 uncultured Methylococcaceae bacterium
GGCCTTGCCTTCCTGAAGGAACCCGAGCAGCGCGTTGATGACGACGACTCCCAGGATGATCCCGGCATCCAGCCACAGACCGACCATCATCTTGACGAAGCCGGCACCCAGCAAAACATAGACCAGTATGTTGTTGAACTGAAGCAGGAACCGCATCAACTGACTTTGCTTCTTCCCCTCTGGCAGGCGATTGGGGCCATACTCCCGCAAGCGCTGCGTGGCAGCTTCGGCCCCCAGGCCATCTTTGGGACTGGTCTCCAAGCGCTTCAACACCGCATCCGCAGCCAACGCGCACCAAACGACCGCGTCGCCACCCGTCTTTTTGCCCACTGCATTATCCATCTGAACAATACCTCTTTTGGTCAATCAGCCTTTTCACAGAAGTGCTGAAAATTGTCTGACAACTAGCCGCAATGGCGCTAGAAAAAGTGCCTGTATTGCGGTATCTGGAACATGACTTGCAAAACGATAAAGGCGCAATAAGCGGAGTATCGCCATTGCGCCTTTCGGCCTTTTTCTACTGATGAACATACACCATCCGCCACCGATTTCGACAGGCAAATGGTCAATTGGTGCGGACATTGTAACCTATCCATGCATATTGCACTCTAAAGCCGGACGGGATGACATATCCCGTCCGTAACGTTTAACGCCACGTTGCCCTTGGGCCTGCCCTATGCATTAGGGCTATGGCCCATTGCGCATTAGGTTACGATATTAAGCAGGATTTCAGGGTTTCGTTGCGAAACCCTGCCCGTAGAAATCATCGATTACCACCCTCCGCATGGACGAGGTCGGAAAGGGAGTTCATAACCTCCGCCTGCACTTCCGGGCGATTGAGGTTGCCTAGATGTCCACCCGCCGGAAATAGGCGGAAATGTTCCGATCCAATCAAACCCTTCAGCCATCCGATGTCTTCGTCACTGGTCAAGAAGTCATTGTGATTGGCAAAAACGCGGAGTTTGCCATTGCCGCGCAGCGGCCCTTCGATTGCCCTAAGATCGTTTTTCGCCGCCAAGTCTTCGACGGAAGACACCGTGTGGAGATGATCCCGGTGGTAGGGCAGGACGAATGCAAGCAGGTATTTCTCGAACGAATAATCGCCAATCTCAAGGTAGGCTGGCAAGCGACGCTGGCGGCGGCGTTCGGTCATCAACACGCCGAGATCCTCACGCTCTTGGCTCGTCCACAACACTCCTTGAAGAGAACGCCGGAATGCTGTGCCAATCAGGAACTTGGCCTCCTCGTCGGTGAAGGGTAACTCCTCCGTCGGCATCAGGTTTCCAGATTCGAGGTCGGTGAGGTCTGAACTCTCGTAAGCCGCCGTGCCGCGCTTACCGTCCCGTTCCCGATGAATGACCGCCGCTGCCTTCAGAATAATCCGCCTCGCCTCCGCTTCGGGGTCCTTGGAGGCGAGAGGAACCGTAAAGTACTTGTCCAGACGCTTCATGCCATCGATTAGGTTCACTGGCGGGTCCAACAGCAAAAAACGGTCGAACTGTACTCGCTGCTGTGCTTCGGGTCTGTCATCCGCAGCGATGAAGAAGCCGTGGAACGCGCCCAACGAATAGCCAAGAAAAATGCGCTTGTCGATACGAGCAGGGAAGCGGGTGTCCAAGTCGTGGTTGACCGCGTCGAGCGCAATATGGATATCCCGCGCATCGACCGGCGCGTGGCCCGGCACTGGCACGCTCCCGCCTCGTTTGATGAATTCGGCGTTCAATGCGTTACTGACAATGGCGACCGAGAACCCGCGCTCCCAAGCCATCTCGGCGAGGGCGAGGGTGGACAGGCTGAGGCGATGGCCCCCCAATCCCGGAACCAAGAACACCAGCGGTGCGCGGCCCGGTTGCATGCGGAACGAGAACGGAAGCGATCGGCCTGTGGTCGGCATCGTCACTTCCCGCTCGTCAAGCCGGTCGGCAAAGCCGCCGTCACGTGGACCCAAGAAGGCGGCTTGGAGAGTCTGAGTGGCACCAGTGTTGTCACTAGAGGCAGAGATTTCTGGCGCTTTGATGCGTTCCTCCCGTGTGAAGCCCCACAGCCACCGGGCATCGTCGTAGGCATCCGGGCTGCTGGCGGCGAAGCGGCGGTAATCGGGGATCGAATCCACCATGTCATCAAAGGTCGGCCCGATCCTTGCTGCATGGGGCAGGATATAGACAGCCGGGTTCAGCAAGGTGTCCGGGATCAAACCCACGGTGTCTCGGACTGAACTCGGGCCGAGCAGCGGTAGCGTCAGGAAGGTTGAGGAACGCCAGCCCCAAGTGGAAAATACCTGACCGAAATCTTCCGGTGATGCCTGAATGTGAAACCATTGGCTGGCCGGGTCCCAAAACCCAAGCAGCCCGACCGTGGTGTTAGTGGTAAAACGCAAGGTCTCGTCGCCCGCCCCGCGCCATTGACCTTGCAATAGATTCGCCGTAAAGTTTCGCGGGAACAGCAGATTGTCCGCAAAGTCTTGGATACGATTGCGGAGAAAGCTAGGCATGATGAAGCGGTAAACCCGGCTGATCGGGTCAACCACGGCCACCACAGCGGCGTGATTGAGCGCCCACATGCTGCGGTTAAACGGCTCGATGGGATCATTAAAGTTGGGCGGGGATAATGTCTCCTGTTTGAGTACCTCAGCGCCAGGCCCAGA
>CAIWDB010000379.1 GCA_903911305.1 uncultured Methylococcaceae bacterium
AAGCTGGCGCACATCCCAAACCAGCTTGCCTTGATAATCGCCACCTTGGAGTTGCAGAAAGGCGGTGTTCAAGCCGACGATGCCAACCGACAGGTCTCCGCATTCCAAGGTACAAGCAAAATCACCGGGAAGAATGCCCGTCGTCAGATTCTTAGAACGTTGTGGAACGCCATGCCACCATTCGGAATAAGCGGCGAAGGCATCTGTAATGACGCGCCGGTAAGAGCCTGTCGGATTGTCCCAAAACTTGTCGACGACTTTACCTTGGAAGCCGTCCTTCTTGAGCAGCGTGTCTATGGCGGCATTGTCTTCATTGGAATTGGGACGGAACAAGTCATGATTGCCCGGTACGGCCAGCAATACGGCATCGCCCGAGCCGAGTTCGGCTAGTCTTAGCCATAAGCGGTCAAGCACCTCCTTCTGCATCGCCCGAAATTCTTCGGATTTGCCCTGCTGGACCAGATCGCCCGTGAACAGCACAGCTTGCCAAGGGCCGGTCAGTTCATGCAGTTCCGCCAGATCGTCGAGAAAAGGCTGGCGCAGATTCGGCCAGAGGCAATCTTGACCCTTAAGGCCAAAATGGAAGTCTGTGAGATGGAGCCAGGAGAAAGTGGTCATTGGCATCGTATCAAGGTATCAGTGATTTAGCAGATTAAGCTTCTCAGTTTAGAACAATCTGCATTGGCTGTCTTGCGTTGAAGGGTTGCGCAAGGCATTTGATCGTTCCCACGTTCCGACGTGGGAACGCACCTATGCCGCTCTGCGGTCTTCATCGGATCGAAGACAACGCGGAGCGTCCGGGAAAAGTGTTCCCACACCGGAGCATTTGAACCCTCTAAATCTTCTGCAAACCCCTTAAACCCCACCCCGCCAGCGAAGCCGCCGCCGTGCTGAGGTTTTTCGGTTGAGTGGGTATCAGTGAACGCTGGTCGGATTTGTCCATGGCTTGCCCGGTTTTTAGTTATCAATAAGCCATCTAAAGTGCGGCACGAATACAGGATCGAGACAAAAAATATCACATACCCATTATTTGATAGGGTTAACTCAGTCATTTAGACTTGGAGTTGTCAGGGGTATTTCAATTTCCATTGGGGTATTTTTTTTATTACTACGAGCGTTAACAAACCACTTTTCCACCCACTGCTTTTGTGCGAAACTAAGTTATCCGCAATTGAGAGCCATTCGCATAATGCGTATTTTCAATACGGGTATCCTGTTTGGTTTTTTGTTTCTGTTGAATATTTTCAGTGGGGTGGTTATGTACAAGCAATTATTGATGTTGTCGCTGTTAGTGTTTCTTGCGACGGATGAAGCTCAAGCCCAGTTGACGGTATACACAGCCGTCTTGAACGGCGCAAATGAAGCGCCACCAAATATTTCCACTGGCATTGGCACCGCAAATGTAAAATACGACGATACACTACACACCCTGCAAGTGGGCGTGACCTTTTCGGGGCTAGTGGGTAATACCACGAATGCCCATATCCATTGCTGCACGTCTGTCGCTAACAGCGGCACCGTTGGTGTGGTGACCCAAACACCGACATTTGCACTTTTTCCGTCAGGTGTCAAAGCAGGAACCTATAATAACACGTTCGATTTGACCTTGGCATCGAGTTGGAACGCCTCGTTTATCACCGCCAAAGGAGGTACTGTCGCATTGGCCGAAACGGCTTTTGCCACAGGATTGGAGACGGGCAAGGCTTATCTGAACATTCACTCGACTCAATTTCCAGGAGGCGAGATTCGCGGCTTTTTGGCTCCCGTTCCCGAGCCCGAAGAATGGGCCATGATGCTGGTGGGCTTCGGTATCGTTGGCTATCAGGTTAAACGCAAACAAACAATGCGGTGATTCGCAAAAAAGGGCGCAATAGCGGTTCGCCGCGTATTGCGCCAAAAATGAACGCAACTCGGATTTGTCCATCCTGATTAACCCAAAATCATGGCTTTTTCCTGCCCAATGGCTTGATCTGCTGAGGTTTGATGAATCCGGGCCAAAGGTAATTGTTGGCATCCAAATACACCCATTCCAGTTCACGCAAGTTTTGCAAGTCCCGCTGGCGGGTTTTATCGTGGCGTTTGAGGTAAAGGCTTTGATACCAAGGGGACTGGCGAATTTCCTCAAGCGGCAATGGGCGATCTTTGTCTAGCAATTGTGCAAAGATGGTGTATTGGCGCGGGTTGATTTGCTTTTCAGCCAAGGCGCGGCGGATTTGGTTCTCGTAAAGCAACCGGGAAATGATGACGCTCACCCGGTCGTGCAAGCGGTTAATGGTCTTGCGCATCCCTTCCAAATGGAATTCGACAAACGGCTGATTCGGCGCGGGTCTGCCTTTTTCCGCCGCTTTGCGGCAAGTATTGAACAAGCTGAGAGGTGTCGATGGTGTCAAGGTAATACCGGGCCATGGCAAACGGCGCATAACGATAGCCAGCCGCTTGTAACAAGGTGGCTTCGATCACGCGACCTACCCGTCCATTGCCATCCCAAAATGGGTGAATTTGTTCGTAATAATAATGCACCAAAGGCGCACGGATTAATGCTGGCACTCCCGCCTGTTCCAACTCCCTATGCCATTCGACAAGGGCATCGAGCAACTGTAGAACATCCTTGCCGGATTGCGGGGGCTTGTAGCGTCCTCCATGGGCCTCATCGCCCACAGTGGTGATGCGATGCTTTGGGTAGTCGCGGATGAGTCCCGGTCGGTTATCCAGGTGTGGAATATCGAGGGTAATCAGGCGATGCACGTCAAGGATGAAAGCCTTGTCTAAAAGTCCAGCCCTCCGTATTCGCGGCCTGTTTCGACCAGTCATAAGCGGCCTTGATGTTGACTGCGCGGCGTTGCTCGATTTCTTTGGCCTGATCTGCGCCAAGAAATAACACCTGTGCGGTTTCATCTTCGCTCAGTGTGCCG
>CAIWDB010000380.1 GCA_903911305.1 uncultured Methylococcaceae bacterium
GCCAACTGGGGCAAATTGTTTTCGGATGCACTTTCCTGCCCTGGAAAGGTTTCTGAGGCGTATTCGGTATTCCACGATTACAGCCTTGGCAATGCCATCCTCGCCGCTCTGCAATTAACCGTTAAGGGGCTGCCACTGTCCCCAATCGCTTCCTTCAATAAATGGAAGAAATTGGGGCGGTGCGTAAAGAAAGGCGAGAAGGCAATTGCGTTGGTCATGCCTGTGACCGTCAAAACCAAGTCCAGTGATGAGGTTGGAAACGGTGCTGAATCCAATGACAACACCAGGGGGGCCGGATGTTCAGGACGCACGATGTTTGTGCTGAAAAACAACTGGTTTTCTCTGGATCAAACAGAGGGGGCGGACTACACCAACGAGGTGGTGATTCCCGAATGGAACAAGGCGCAAGCCTTGTCCGGTCTGGGAATCACAGAACAACGTTTTGAATTGCTGGATGGAAACACGCAAGGGTATGCCATCCCCAACACGAAACACCTTTCCGTGTCTCCCGTAGCGCTGATGCCGTGGAAGACGCTTTTCCACGAAATGGCCCACTGCCTGATGCACTCGACAGAGGCGCAGATGGCGGACGGCGATTTGATGCGGAAAGACATCAAGGAGGCCGAAGCGGAAGCGGTGGCTTATCTGTGTTGCGCCACACTTGGATTGCCGGGACTTGAAGAAAGTCGTGACTATATTCAGGGCTGGTTGGGTTCAAAGGAGCAATCCGAAGAATTCGGCAAAAAGAGCGCATCACGGGTTTTTTCGGCAGCCGACAAGATACTCAAGTCAGGCATCAAGTCTGCGAAAGTGGATGAGGTGAGCAAATGACCGATGAAAACTGGATTGACTTCACCAAGCCGGTCGGTGATGTTCATTCCAAGCTTTCCGCAAATCAAATGTAGTCAATTTTCCAATCACACTTTTTCCAATCACCCAACGGGGATGCATCGAGTCCCCCAGGGGCTTGGTCTATCCCTCAAGGGCACTAACCAAAGAGGGATACAAAATGGAACATCAAACAATCACCAACATCCGTGTTGGCAGCCTTCTGGCTGGAAACAATCCGCGTACATATTTCGATCCGGTAGAGATGGCGGAATTGGAAGCATCAATCCTGGCAGCAAAAGGAGTGATACAACCGATTCTGATTCGTCCGGTCGAAGGCGGATACGCAATCGTAGCTGGTGAACGTCGCGCTCGCGCATCAAGAAAGGTATTTGGTGATGACTATGAAATTCCGGTCATCGCCAAGGCAATCTCTGCCGAAGAAGCCGATGACATGGCGCTGATTGAGAACACCCAACGCGCCAACATGAGCCCCACCGAAGAAGCCGCAGCAGCCGCCAAGATTCTCGGCCGTTGTGAAGGCAACAGAGATGAGGCAGCAAAGCGTCTTGGTTGGTCACGCAGTACGCTGGATAAGCGTCTTGCGCTGATGAACTGTAGCCCGTCTGTGATGACTGCTCTCAATGAACGCAAGATCCAATTGGGTCATGCTGAATTGCTGGCGGCGGCACCGAAGGACAGACAGGAAAAGGCGATTGTGAACCTGCTGGCTCAAACAACACTTCCAAGTGTTGCTGAATTCAAAGCAGGGTTGGAGAAAATTTCACGGTCGATGGCATTGGCAATCTTCGATAAAGCAGACTGCACAAGCTGTCACCACAACAGTGGGAACCAGCAAGCATTGTTCGCCGAAGCCGTCTCTGGCGGGCATTGCACCAACAGCGAGTGTTTCAACAAGAAGACTGAGGATGTGTTGGAAGCCAAGAAAAAATCCCTGGAAGAGAACTATCCTCGCGTTGTCATCGTCCGACAGGGCGAAAACAACACGGTCATCAAGTTGATCGCAGAAGGTGCAACCGGCGTTGGTGATGAGCAAGCAGCGGCATGTCGTAGTTGCAAGTCGTTCGGAGCGGCAATCAGCGCGATACCCGGTAAAGTGGGTAACGTGTATGAGTCACAATGCTTCGATACCTCATGCCACACGAAAAAAGTGGGTGAACGCTTGTTGGCGGAAAAGAAAGCGGCTGCAAAGCCTGCGACTGCTCCAACAACGGCTAAACCTGCCGGTTCAAAGACTGTAGCCGGGAATGGCGCGGAGAAATCCACTGCCAATTCCAAGGCTATCGTGACATCGGTTCAAGACACGCAGCGTGTCGTGGACTATCGGATCGGTGTCTGGCGCAAGGCGTTGAAGAAAGAACTGTTCGCAGATCCACATAAGAACCTGTGCATGCTCATCGGAATAATGATGACGCGCGGCGGAACGAATGTGTCATCTACAAAACTGGCATCCGGTTTTGAAACGATGACATCGCAAAAGCCACCCGTCAGTAATGTCGGCGAAGCTGCTGTGATGGTGGCGGAAGTTGACGACAAGGTGCGTTCGCAGATGTTGTCCGGGATCGTAATTTCAATCACGGATAGTATCGAGAAGTCACATCTGCCGGAAATGCTCAAGTTCATGCAAGTGGATTTGGCAAAATACTGGAAGTTGAACGCAGAGTTCCTTGGCCTGCTCACCAAGAGCGAGATCGAGGTGATTGCGGAAGAGCTTGGTCTGAAAGCCGCGCTTGGCGAGAAATACGTCAAAGCTAAAAGCGGTAAGAAGGACGAGTTCATCAAAGCACTGATGGAGATTGAAGGCTTCGTGTACGAAGGCAAAATTCCCAAGGTGCTGAAACATGCAGTAGATTAAACTTCACCCACCCCTTCGGGGGTGGGCTTTTCAAAGCACATTAGAAGGTGTGTTTTGAAAAGCGGATTCACACCCGGCGCTTATTGCGCTGAGTTGATATTGGTGGCTGGCCAATCCAAACAAACAGAAGACACGCAAGTGTCAATGAATCACCCAAAGCAGCGCTCACCCAAGCGGGGACATCGTTCCCCTTGGGGCATGGTGTCCCTTTTTTCGTTTCACCAAAAAGGAGATTCACCATGTTCGCAGCACTTCAACCATTGCTAGCCAATTTGGCTAGCTTAACTATCGCTCTGGTCAACAATACGGATGGCACCATCACGGTGACTGTTACACCGTATGGGGGCAAAGCGGGCAACGTTCTCGACACCCCATTGTCTCTCACCGGCACTGCCGCTGAGTTCGATGATGGGTTCGTTGAGCATCTCAATAGCTATGTGCCCAAGCGTCAAACCTTGGCCGACCAACTGGCTGCTACAGAAGCGATTCTGGAAGCGGCACAGAAGGAAGCTACTGACAAA
>CAIWDB010000381.1 GCA_903911305.1 uncultured Methylococcaceae bacterium
GCGCCCTGCCGTCGTCCGCTTGTTCCAACAACGCGGCATTGCGGTCCATCAGGTGAGTCGCGGGGTCTATGCCGAGCGTGACGGTGATGCCATGGAAATCGATCTGCTGGTGGTCAACAATCTTGATGTGGTGTTGGTAGAGGTGAAAAGCGAACTGAAGGCTGACGATGTCAAGGATCATGTCTCGCGCCTAGAGCGGTTCAAGAAGCTGTGTCCGCAATATGCAGGTTTCAGGGTCATGGGCGCGGTGGCGGCAATGGTCGTGCCAGAAGATGCCGCCCGTTTCGCTTACCGGCAGGGTTTGTTTGTGCTGGTGCAAAGCGGCGATTCGATGACCGTGGGAAATGATGAGGATTTCAACCCCAGTGTCTGGTGAACTGCCCCAAAATGGTGGGGCTACGGTTCGCCTCTGGATTTGGGGTAGCCGTTAGTTTCTTTCAATGCGTACCTAACTACACAAGCCTCTCTACCCATGGGGGTTAGTGTTTGCACCCAGTCCTGTTCCCCGAGCGAAGTCGAGGGGAGAAGTTGAAGGGAACAAGCTGGCTTCGACTCCGCTCAGCCAGCGGAATGGATTAAACTCACGTGTTAATTCAACAGCACTGCCCCCAACGCCTCCCCCTGCGAGGGGGAAGGGAAATTAATCTTCAATTTATAATTAGGATAATCCACCATGCCCACCGTCTACTTAGGCACTATCGCCCATCTCACCGCCGACCCTTTTGTAGAACCGAATGCCTTGGAAATCATCGAATACGGTGCATTATGGGTGGATGAAAAAGGCAAGATCATAGAGTATGGCAAACGTTCCGATATTCTCCCTAAAGCACTAGAAGCAAGTATTGAGGATTTTAAAAATGCTTGGATAATACCCGGCCTAATCGACGGGCATATTCATTTCCCCCAGTATTACGCCACTGCCGCTTACGGCGGGCAATTACTGGATTGGCTAGTGCAATCAATACTCCCGGCAGAAACCGCATTGGCAAACCCTGCTTTTGCCCATGATGCCGCCTATCGGTTTGTCAAACATTTATTGTCTTGCGGCACGACCACAGCCTTGGTGTTCGGGTCACAGTTTCATCATGCCAATGTGTCTTTATTTGAAGCCGCCAAAGAATACGGATTGCGCTTGATCGCCGGGGCGACTTTGATGGATCGTCGCGGCGAGGGCATCCCGGATAGCTTGCTGCAAACTACCCAACAAGCGCTTGCCGATGCCGAAACCCTGATCAGTTTTTGCCGCAACGAACCGCTGCTGCATTACGCCATCACCCCGCGCTATGCACTGTCTTGCACGGACGGGATGATGCAAATGTGTGCAGGACTGCTGCACGACTATCCCGAAACCTATTTGCAAACCCATATCAATGAAAATCGGGGCGAAATCGAGGCGATAACGGGTCATTTCAAGCAACACAAGGATTATTTGGACGTTTACGATCATTATGGTTTAGTCACGAATCGCACGGTGTTGGCCCACAACATCCATGCGAACGACCGGGAAATGGCACACATCGCCGAGGCCGGTTGCGCGGTCTGTCACTGCCCTTCCAGCAACTTGTATTTGGGCAGCGGCTTATTCCCGCTAACCCGGCACATCAAGTATGGGATAAATATAGTATTGGGAACCGACATCGGCGCGGGAACCAGCTTCTCGATTTGGCGCAACCTGTCTGACACTTATAAAATACAGCAATTGCAGAGACTTAGCTTGGATGCCCCGCATTTGCTATACTTAGCCACCTTGGGCGGTGCCAAAGCACTGCGGCTAGACCATGAAACCGGCAATTTTGCCACAAGCAAAAGTGCGGATTTCTTTGTGTTGAACCCACTTGAAGACAACTACCTTGGCGAGCGTTTAAGCCATTGTGACAGCCTGAAGCAACGATTGTTTTGTTTGATGCATTTGGCATCAGAAAGGCACATAGAGGCGACTTTCGTTGGCGGTCGGCGGGTTTATGGGATGTAATTAAAAATGACGTACACGAAAACTGGATATGTTTGAATTTTACGGGGAGTTCAAGGCTTGCCTTGCGTGTAACTGCCCTCGCAAGGCAAGCCTTGCACTCCTGCATTACTTTTAATGGCACACGAGGAACGGCAAGGCACAACTTTTATTGACTAAAGCCTTGTCATCACGCCGAAGTCACACTATAATTAGCGGCTTTTATAAGAATGCAAGTTTTGGAGCGTAATTAGCATGAAAACCTTCAGCGCAAAGCCAGCCGAAGTTAAACGCGACTGGTACATAGTCGATGCCGCTGGCAAGACGCTCGGTCGTCTCTCAACTGAGCTGGCTCGCCGTCTGCGCGGAAAGCACAAGGCTGAGTACACCCCCCATGTGGACACCGGCGATTACATCATTGTCATCAATGCGGAAAAAGTCCATGTGACGGGTAACAAGGAACAAGATAAGATTTATTATCACCATACCGGCTATATCGGCAACATGAAATCGGTAAGCTTGGGCAAGTTGCGTCAAACTTATCCAGAGCGCATCATTGAAACCGCCGTCAAAGGCATGTTACCCAAGAACCCGTTAGGGCGTGCCATGTTCAAGAAGCTCAAAGTGTACGCGGGCGACAAGCATGGTCATCAGGCGCAGCAGCCCAAATTGCTGGAAATCTAATAATTAAATAATTCAGGTCTATCATGGCACAAACACAGAATTATGGCACGGGTCGCCGCAAATGCGCAGTTGCGCGCGTCTACGCAAAAATTGGCACGGGCAAAATTGTTGTCAACAATAAATTGTTGGACGATTATTTTGGCAGAAAAACTGACCGTATGATTGTCAGGCAACCGCTTGAACTCACCGAACTGGGCGAAAAATTAGACATCTCGATCAGTGTTTTCGGTGGTGGGCCTTCGGGTCAGGCGGGTGCCATTCGCCACGGCTTGACTAGGGCATTGATGGAATATGACGAGACCCTTCGTCCGGCCTTAAGAAAGGCTGGCTACGTCACACGTGATGCTCGTGAGGTCGAACGTAAAAAAGTCGGCCTTCACAAAGCGAGACGACGTCCGCAATACTCCAAGCGTTAATCGCTTTGGCTCGCACGGCCAGTTAGTGCTAACGAGTCTATTGGGGGATCGTCTAGCGGTAGGACTACGGTCTCTGACACCGTCAACTCTGGTTCGAATCCAGGTCCCCCAGCCATACAAAAAAGGGCTTAGCTTTCACGGCTAAGCCCTTTTTTTGTTATTCCAATGGCAAAGATTCGCGTTAGACATTCACATTAGGAGGTTATTTCATGCGACTACCATCAACAGTCCCATCAAATCAATTGATCATATTCTCATGAATCCAGTAGCTCTTATTTTTTGCAGTCTGCTAGTCTGGACATCCGCTCAATCCATCGAACCCAGCAATACCGACCCACCTACGGCTTTGGCTCCGGGTTACGCGCCCCTGCCCTACCCTGCCCCAAAACCCGGTAGTTACCAACTCCCGGACATGGGACTTAGCGCCGATGGCAAGGTATTGGATTCTGATGGAAAAGAGATCAGGCTTCATGACTTATACGGCGACAAGCTGGTTCTGTTGAGTTTCATCTATGCCACTTGCGATGATGTCAATGGTTGCCCTTTGGCGACTTCGGTGTTTATGAAAACCAAGTCAAAGTTAAAAGCCACGCCTGACTTGGCGGACAAACTACGGCTGATTACACTCAGCTTTAACCCGGAACATGACACCCCGGACACCATGGCCCATTATGGCAAAGGCTTTCAAGATGCCGGCGTTGAATGGCGCTTTCTTACCACAGCATCTGAAGCCGAAATCCAACCAATATTGAAGTCCTATGGGCAATCAGTGGAAAAAGAATATGATGACAAAGGACATTACACTGGCAAGTTTTCGCATTTGCTTAGGGTTTTTCTGATTGACAAGGATAAACACATACGCAATATCTACACGATTTCCGTACTTCATCCTGACACTGTAATCGCTGACATCCAGACTTTATTACAACCTTCATCTACTACTGAGGTTAAACAAACAAAGCCAGAATTACTCCGTGCCGGCGACGACAAATCTGGTTACAATTCTGCCCAATACCAGACCCACTCCATCGCCTTGACTCAACGCAAAGGTCAATCTGCCAATCTTTTAGCCATGGCGCAAAAACCTGGACTTGGTTTGCCAAAACTACCGACACCCATGGATAATCCATTAACCCAAGATAAAATTGCCTTGGGTAGAAAGCTGTTCTTTGACCGCCGATTATCTTTAAACAATACATTCTCCTGTGCAATGTGCCATATTCCCGAGCAAGGCTTCACCAGTCAAGAACAGACCACGGCTATCGGTATTGAGGGACGGACGGTAAGGCGCAACTCACCCACTCTATATAATATTGGTTATGCCCAAATATTGTTTCATGACGGGCGTGAGAGTACACTTGAAAACCAAGTGTGGGGTCCATTTCTTTCTCGTAATGAAATGGGAAATCCTTCGGTCGGGTTTGTGGTCAATAAACTCAAAGTTTTACCTGATTATCAGGGGATGTTTGAGAAAGCTTTTAAACGAGGGCCGGGCATGGAAACGGTTAGCAAAGCCATAGCCAGCTATGAACGCACACTGAATTCAGCCCACTCAGCGTTTGACCGGTGGCGTTACGGGAAGCAGGACGAAGCGCTAACCCCCCAGGCGAAGCTGGGCTTTAGACTTTTCACCGGCAAGGCGGGTTGCTCCCAATGTCATTCGATTGGCGAACATAATGCCACGTTGATGGATAACCAATTGCACAATACAGGTTTGGGGTTTCGGGAAAGCATGAAAAAAGAGCCGGACAAACACCGGGTGCAATTCGCTCCCGGCATCAGTTTTGATATGGATGAGTCTGCCATAAAACAACTGGGTGAAAACAAACCCAATGATTTGGGGCTTTATGAAATCACCCAAAACCCGGCAGACCGATGGAAATACAAGACACCCACTCTACGCAATATTGCCTTAACTGCCCCCTACATGCACAATGGCTCCTTAGCTTCTTTACGGGAAGTGGTGGATTTTTATAATCATGGCGGTGAGTCAAATGAAAACCTTGACCCTTTGATCAAGCCTTTGGGATTAAGCGAGGTTGAAATTGATGCTTTAGTGGAATTCCTTAAATCTCTAACAGGAGACAACGTGGAAACCTTAGTCTTGGATGCTTACGCTGCCCCGGTGGGGAATGCGCATTAACGATTTTTAGAGATTCTTGATGTTTGACAAAGTGACAACCCTATTCAAAATCCACATCCATTTTCACCCGATCATGGATTAGAGGTTAGCTTAGCGAAATGAAACAGATAGTGACTGATCAACTACCATGCTATTCAGGTAACTTTGTAGCGTTAGTCCTGTTGTCAATAATATTGCTCGTTTCCTGTCCACTATCGGCGGCTGATGACGTTGTCGCCGTGGTTCGAAAAGGGACGCCAATAGATATTCCAATTTCTAGAATAATGCTGTCTTCCATTTTTAGTATGCGCTTGACAGCATGGCCCGATGGAACAGCGATAAGGGTTTTTGTACTGCCCGATGACAATCAATTAAATTCCGTATTTTGCAAGCAAATTCTACGTTTATTCCCACATCAACTGCGTATCTCCTGGGATAGGCTA
>CAIWDB010000382.1 GCA_903911305.1 uncultured Methylococcaceae bacterium
AATCCTCAGTATCCTGATCACTTGCAGATAGTGCGTACCAGGGACCAGCAGGCTGACATAAGTTGGCATGATCGCCAAAAAGTCAATCAGCCCATAAAAACTGAAAATATATTTGAATGGTTTGTGGACACAAAAGATTCTAAGGCCGTATTCCACTGTGAAAAGCAAAGTGAAAAACCATTCGGCAATAAGCAGTTGTTTACCGTATTGTTGATTGATTTCGGCAACACTTTCGACTATAACGATGGTCGAACTGACTAGAATGCAGAGGATTAAGGCAATGTCAAACAGCCGACCAGCCCGGGTATTGGACTGGAATATGACGGAGTATATGGCGTGGCGGAGGGATTCTATCAGGTCTTGCATAAACAGTAGCTAGTTTCATTAGTTTTTATCTGGTATAAACAGTAATATCATGCCTCTTTTAAAAGCGATTCTTCTATTGCTTTAAGAGTTCTGTCGGTATCGTCCTGCCAACTCTGTGGGCCGCTTCTGGTAGTACCGGCTACAATAGCCGCCGCGCATGAAGACGAACTGACTAAAGAATCTTTTTGAAGGATATACCTGTCATCTGAAGGTAATAGAACACCGTCATTAATCCACTTTTTTCAAAGCACCCCCCCATGAAACACCAACTGCCCCATGAACTCATCGCCTTGCTCCAAGCATTCGATACGGGTAATGCCGGCGTTGGCGACTTTAATATGGAACAGGTTGTTCAAGGGGATGTCGAGGATGTAGGCAACCACCATGCGAATGACGCCGGCGTGGCAGACCAGCAATAGGTGTTTACCGGCATGGCGGTTAAGTATTTCGTTCCAGGCAGTGACAATACGACGATGGAAATCGGCCAAACCTTCGGCATCCTCGGGGCGGTTGTTCATCGGGTCACGGTAAAATCGTTGAAGCAAGCCAGGGTCGTAGCAGGAAATTTCATCCCGCGTCTTACCCTGCCATGCGCCAAAGCCGATTTCCTGTAGCCTTGGGTCCACTTCCAGCGGAATGCGGTGGCGTTCGCTCAACTCCTCGGCAAAGGCCAAGCAACGGCTTAATGGGGAACTGACGACGACCTCCCAAGGATGATGGTTGCCGACGGCCTTGCGCATCTGTTCCCAACCGGTGGCGGACAGCGGATCATCCATCTGCCCACGATAACGGCTGCCGCCAACAGGCTCGCCGTGGCGAATCAGGTCGATCAGCGTGGTGATCCGTTCGTCGGTTATCACGATTTTCTAGCCTTTTCCAAATCACGCCGGGCCAAACGGGCTGCCTCCCGCACCCGCTTAGGGGCCGTGCCTCCAATTAAGTCGCGGGCTGCCACCGAGCCTTCCAATGTCAACACATCAAACACATCGGATTCGATGCTAGTGGAAAACTTTTGCAGTTCCGGCAAGGAAATCTCCGACAAATCCCGCTTGGTTTCAATGCCTAAGCGCACCGCCTTGCCTACAATCTCATGGGCATCGCGAAAAGCCATCCCCTTGCGAACCAGATAGTCGGCCAGATCGGTGGCGGTGGCGAACCCCTTTTTGGCCGCTTTGAGCATTGCCTTACGGTTAGGGCGGACATGGGGCATCATGTCGGCAAAGGCACGAAGACTGTTTTTCAGGGTGTCCACCGTATCGAACAGCGGTTCCTTGTCTTCTTGATTATCTTTGTTGTAAGCCAACGGCTGGCTTTTCATCAACGTCAGCAAAGCAAATAAATGCCCAAAGACCCGCCCCGCCTTGCCCCTCACCAATTCGGGAACATCTGGGTTTTTCTTTTGCGGCATGATCGACGAGCCCGTGCAGAAGGCGTCAGGCAAATCGACGAAACCAAACTGACCACTCGTCCATAAAATCAACTCCTCCGAGAATCGCGACAAATGCACCATGATCAAACTGGCGCACGACGCAAATTCAATGGCAAAATCGCGGTCGCTGACAGCATCCAATGAATTGGCGGCGGGATGGCTGAAGCCCAACAATTCGGCGGTGAAAACCCGATCCAACGGATAGCTAGTGCCTGCCAAGGCCGCAGCACCCAACGGCATGATGTTGACCCGCTTGCGGCAATCGGCTAGGCGCTCGCAGTCACGATAGATCATTTCGTGCCAAGCCATCATGTGATGCCCAAAGGTGATAGGCTGTGCAACCTGTAAATGGGTGAAGCCTGGCATTATGGCATCCGCTTCCCGTTCCGCCAGATCAATCAATGCCACTTTCAGGCGAATCAGTTCCTCGGTGATCGTGTCGATTTCAGCACGCAGGAACAGCCTGACATCGGTTGCCACTTGGTCATTGCGCGAACGCCCGGTATGCAATTTTTTACCCGCATCACCAATGCGATCAGTCAGGCGTGCCTCAATGTTCATATGGACATCTTCAAGTTCAACTGCCCAATGAAAATCACCCCGCTCAATCTCGTCAAGGATTTCCTCCAGTCCTTGGATGATGGACTTGCTCTCCTTTTCGTTGAGTATGCCGATTCGTTCCAACATCTTAGCGTGGGCGATGGAACCTTGGATGTCATAGGGAGCAAGACGTTTGTCAAAGCCGACCGAAGCGGTGAAAGCTTCCACGAACGCATCGGTTGCCTCGGTAAACCGTCCTGCCCAGGGTTTGTTTTCGCTACTCATGGGTTCTCCATTAATTTAGTGTATTGACAAGCATTATACTCGCATCCAGTGTCACACTGGAAAGGTGCGGAATTCTTTTGACTATGTCGATGGACAAGGATCAACAGATTATTCGATGTAGTTAAAAAAAGTATTTTATAATCTGTTAAAATTACCTTGCCCTATTGGGCAATTTACAGAGTAAAACAAAAACACTCACAATTAATAGAGGAGAAACGCATGTCACTCATTTCGTGGACTAAAGAACAATTTGGCACCAGCGTCACTGTTGCCGACGAGCAACACAAAGTTCTGTTTGGTATGCTGAACGATCTGCACGATGCAGTACCCAAAGGGGATCGTGCAGCAATCGGAGCCAAACTGGACACATTGGTCAACTATGTCGTTGAGCATTTCGCAGAAGAAGAGCGCCTAATGACTGAAACTGGCTACCCCGGATACGATGCCCATAAAGCGGAACACACCAAGCTGCTGGAAACCTGCGGCGGCGTGGCGGCAAAATTCCATGCCGGTGAATTGGAAATCACCCAGGACACCACTGCTTTCGTCAAAGATTGGCTAGTCAGCCACATCCCCAATGTTGACATGCACTACGGCCCTCACTTGAATAGCAAAGGCATCAATTAAGCCTCTTGCCTGTTGGCGTGGAAGCTTAATTCCGCGCCAACTCAAAGCCTTAATGCCGGTGCACCGATCCGAATTATCCTCCCTCCCCCTGTCAAATCAAAATCGGCTAGTCGCGTGGGGACGGCGTTGTCAGAATTCAGTCACTGGCTTCATGCACGACTAAAGAGATTTGTCTTTAATTATTCTATAAAATAACTCGGCGGGAACTGGAAAATTCTCAAACAGAGCATCATTGGCGTTTATTCAAAATTGCGCCTGTAGTAGGATTGGCACTAAAAAAATAAGGCCGGTGATTCCGGCTTCAACTTTAACGGCGAATAATTAGGAATCTAATATGGCTCGGTGTACCCAACTTCCGGCATGGCAAGTCTTGCAAGAACATCAATGGGAAATTGCCCGCCAACACATGCGGGACTTGTTCTCTGCCGACACCCAACGATTCGAACGCTATTCGATACGCTTGGATGATTTGCTATTCGACTATTCCAAAAACCGTATCACTGACAAGACCCTTGAACATTTGTTCGAACTGGCCCGGCAAGTCGGCTTGCAAGAAAAGATCACTGCCATGTTTCGGGGCGACAAGATCAATAACACTGAAAGGCGTGCCGTGCTGCATACCGCCTTGCGCAATCGTTCCAACCGCCCTGTGTTGGTGGATGGGGTGGATGTCATGCCGGGCATCAATCGCGTCCTGGAGCAAATGCGCATCTTTAGCAACGCGATACGTTCCCATGAATGGCGCGGCTACACAGGCAAACCAATCAGTGATGTCGTCCACATTGGCATCGGAGGTTCTGACTTGGGACCCAAGATGGTGGTGAAAGCGCTGACACCCTATTGCAGGCCCGAATTGAAGGTGCATTTCGTCTCCAACGTGGACGAAGCTGATTTGGTCGAAACCATCAAGAATTTAAACCGGGAAACCACACTATTCATCGTCGCCTCAAAGACGTTCACCACTCAAGAGACGATGACTAACGCCCTGTCTGCCCGCGAATGGTTCATGGCCGGGGTGGACGGCAAGGAAGCGATTGCCAAGCATTTCGTCGCCGTCTCCACGAATGCCGAGAAAGTGGAAGCTTTCGGAATTGATACCAAAAATATGTTCGAATTTTGGGACTGGGTGGGTGGCCGATATTCCTTGTGGTCGGCGATTGGCTTGCCAATTGCCGTGGCTGTTGGAATGGAAAACTTTGAACTCCTGTTGACCGGCGCGCACAAAGTGGACGAGCATTTTCGCACCGAGCCGCTGGAGAGCAATATTCCAGTACTAATGGGTTTGCTTGGCATCTGGTACAACAACTTTTTTGGCGCACAAACCCAAGCCATTCTTCCTTATGACCAGTACCTCGATTTCTTGGCCGACCATCTGCAACAGGCGGACATGGAAAGCAATGGCAAAAGCGTGGACATAGAAGGTAAACGTCTGGATTACGACACCGGCCCGGTGATTTTCGGCCAAGCAGGAACGAATGGTCAACACGCCTTCTATCAGTTGATCCATCAAGGCAGCAAATTGATCCCTTGCGACTTCCTAGCAGCAGCCCGCAGTCATCATCATCTAGGCGGTCATCACGAAGCGCTGCTGTCCAATTTCATCGCCCAAACCGAAGCCTTGATGCGTGGCAAAACCACTGAAGAAGCGAAGGTCGAATTGGTAGCTGAAGGCGTGCCGGAGGATCAGCTCGACATGCTAGCCATGGCAAAGACTTTCCCCGGCAACAAACCGTCCAACTCTTTCCTATATCAAAGCCTTGACCCGGAAACCTTGGGTGTGTTGATTGCGTTGTACGAGCATAAAGTCTTCGTGCAAGGGTCCGTTTGGAACATCAATTCGTTTGATCAGATGGGAGTGGAATTAGGCAAGCAACTCGCCAAAACCGTGTTGAAAGACATGACTGGCGACGAGTCGGTGACATCGCACGAATCTTCCACTAACGGCCTACTCAATTATTATAAATCCCTGCGCTAAATCAATGAACGGACAAATTCAAGTTTTTGCAGACCCTGCCGACGTAGCCGAAGCAGCCGCCCGACTGTTTGTCAACATCATAGCGCAACAAGGGGGAAAGCAATTTAGCTTGGTGCTGTCCGGCGGTTCCACCCCGCAGCGTTTTTACCATCTATTGACCACATCGCCATGGCGGGAGCAAATCGACTGGGGCAACTTGCATCTATTTCTGGCCGACGAGCGTTTCTTGCCACTCGACCATCCCGATAGCAATTTCCACATGATCCGGGAAACCCTAATCGACCCGCTTGCCCTATCGGGTGGTGGTGTCGAATTCCCCATTGGCAATATCCACCCGATGCCCACCGACGGGACCGTGGAAGAAAGTGCCATACGCTACGAATCTGAACTAAGACAATATTTTGGCGATGACCCTCCCCGTTTCGACCTGATGGTCCTTGGCATGGGCCCAGATGGGCATACGGCCTCTTTATTCCCCAACCACACCCATCCGGTCGCCCCATGGGTTCTACCCATTCATCACTCCCCCAAGCCCCCGCCCACACGGCTATCCTTGAGCCTGCCAGTCATCAATCAATCACGCCATGTGCTTTTTCTCGTCACCGGACATGACAAGGCTCAAGCCTTGACTAGCATCCGTCAATCAGAGGTGAAACCCTTGCCGGCGGGAACCGTCAAATTACACGACGGTCAGTTAATTTGGCTGGTGGACGATGCGGCGATGGGTTTGCCGTCAGTTTAAGCGAACTTAGTGACTGATGTTACGCACTGACACGAAGGCTACTTCATTTTCTGGCATGACGCTCCAATACTTGGATTGGACGCACCGTAACATCAGTGAATAAATCATACATCCACTGGCGGCGGGGCCAGCACCGAGCGCGAACCATTATTATCGGCAGAGGTGACAATCCCTGCCTTTTCCATGTCCTCAATCATTCGGGCGGCCCGGTTGTAGCCGACTTTGAAACGTCGCTGCACACTGGAAATGGAGGCTTTTCGGCTTTCGGTGACGAACCGCACGGCTTCGTCATATAGTGCGTCTGATTCATCGCCGCCATCGCTGCCGCCACCAGACCCGCCTCTGGAACTGCCGCCAAAATCCGGGCCGTCTTCGCTGTAACGGGTGATTTCCTCAATGTAATCCGGTTTGCCCGTTTGCTTGAGGAATTCCACCACGTTATGCACTTCCTGATCGGACACAAATGCGCCATGCGCGCGCATGGGGATGCCTGAGCCCGGCGGCAAGAAAAGCATGTCGCCATTGCCGAGCAGGGTTTCCGCGCCGCCTTGGTCGATGATGGTGCGCGAATCAATCCGAGAGGATACTTGGAATGACAGCCTTGTCGGGATGTTGGCCTTGATCAAACCCGTCAACACATCCACCGATGGGCGTTGGGTCGCCAATATCAAGTGTATGCCGGCGGCACGGGCTTTCTGGGCCAAACGGGCAATCAATTCCTCGACTTTCTTGCCCACGATCATCATCATGTCCGCCAGTTCGTCAATGATGATGACCACAAAAGGCAAATGACCCAAGGGCGGCGGGCCATCTTCCTCAGATACCACCGAATTACGATCCCATAAAGGGTCTAGGATAGGCTCGCCCTTTTCCAGCGCCTCGCGGATTTTCTGGTTGTAGCCAGCGAGATTTCTGACACCTAGCATTGACATCAGCTTGTAGCGCCTTTCCATTTCCGCAACCGACCAGCGCAGCGCATTGGCTGCTTCTTTCATGTCGGTGACCACCGGGGTCAGCAAATGCGGGATGCCTTCATAAATAGACAATTCAAGCATTTTTGGGTCGATCATGATCATCCGCACTTGATCGGGGCCAGCTTTGTACAGCATGCTCAAAATCATCACATTGACCGCAACGGATTTACCGGAACCCGTCGTACCCGCCACTAACAAATGGGGCATTTTGGCTAAGTTCGCCACCACGGGTTCGCCACTGATGTCCTTGCCCAACACCATGGTTAACGGAGACTCGGAATGTTGGTATAGTTCTGAGGCGAGTACAGAATGCAGTAAAACGATTTCGCGTTCTTCGTTGGGGATTTCCAGGCCGACGACAGATTTGCCAGGGATGATTTCCACCACGCGGACACTGTTGATCGACAAGGCACGGGCCAAGTCTTTAGCCAAACCGCTGATCCGGCTCGCCTTAATACCCGGTGCGGGCTGAATCTCGAAACGGGTGATGACCGGGCCGGGCAGCACGTCCACCACTTCGACTTCCACGCCGAAGTCGTCCAATATGCTTTCCAACATTCGCGACATCTTGTCCAAGTTTTCCTTGGAGTATCCCTTGGTTTTGGCAGTTTTCTGGTTCAGCAAATCCAATGTAGGCAATTCCCCGGATTGGATGGTTGTTGGCAGTCCGCCTAGCTTGCTTTTGAAGCCGGGTGCCTTGTCTGCCGCGTTCTTCTTGGAATTGGCGACTTTGCTTTCGGGGGCAGATTTAGCAGCCAATTCAGCTTTGATTGGTTTGGTTTTGTCCTTTTTGATAGATGGCTCGGATGGTGATATGGGTTCAGAGGTATCGCCCATGCTGCGAAACACTGCAAAAAAGCCGTTGACCACCAGCAATGAATATTTGCCCATTCCATCCACAATGGCCAGCCAAGAAAGACCAGTGCAAAGCGATATACCGAAAATAAGGATTGTCGCCAGCAAGACAGAAGCGCCTGATGCACCGAATGCTCCGAGCAAATGTTGGGATAATACTTGACCCACAATTCCCCCCACGCTCTGAGTGTAATGAGGCAATTCCAAGTTTAGGTTCGACAGTTGGATATCCGCCAAAGCAGAACCTGATGCAAGAATTAGCACAAACCCGACCAATCTAAACAGCAGGGTAAACGGCTTGAACACCCAAAAGCGATCACATTTGTAAATGGAGTATCCATAAATAGCCAATACCAAGGGTATGGCATAGGCAACCACGCCGACCAAGTTCAAGCTGAAGTCTGCGACCCAAGCGCCCACGGAACCCGCTGCATTGCTGATTTTGCTGGCAGAAGCCAACTGTGTGAAGCCATTGTCCTCCATGTTGAAGGTGTACAATGAAATCAAAAAAAACAGCGAAATGGCTACAAGAATCAAAAAAAGCAATTCGCGAAAGCCTTTATCAAGGCCAACGACAATGTCGGCGGTAACTGGAACTTTCTTGTCTATGTGTGACAAAATTTTCACCAAATTAAAGAAATAAGGAATATAGGATATTGTTTAAAATAATGACGGCATAATCAACCGTCGTTAGGCTTTACTGGGCGAGAGAGGCTAGTCATACTAGCGTATTATCCGCTATTTTTCACTGAGGTTTACATGAGCGAAACAAAACATTCAAAATTGCTGATCTTAGGTTCAGGTCCCGCCGGCTATTCTGCTGCGGTTTATGCAGCCCGTGCCAATCTCAACCCGGTTATGATCACTGGCATTCAGCAAGGCGGGCAACTGACCACAACGACCGAGGTGGACAACTGGCCCGGTGATGTCGATGGGGTGCAAGGCACGGAATTAATGGATCGCATGTTGAGACACGCGCAGCGTTTTAACACCGAGGTGATTTTTGATCACATCCACACGGCGGACCTTTCCTCGCGTCCATTTAAGCTGACAGGTGACGATGGAGTCTATACTTGCGATGCTTTGGTTATTGCCACGGGTGCTTCGGCTCGTTATCTTGGGCTGGAATCAGAGGAAGCCTTCAAAGGACGTGGCGTTTCCGCCTGTGCCACCTGCGATGGCTTTTTCTATCGCGGCAAGCCGGTCACGGTCATCGGCGGCGGCAATACGGCGGTGGAAGAAGCGCTTTATTTATCTAATATAGTGTCCAAAGTCACCGTCGTTCATCGGCGGGACAAGTTTCGCTCCGAAAAGATTCTGTCAGACAAGCTGGTCGAACGTTCCAAATCGGGTAATGTTGCCATCGAATGGAACCATGTGTTGGACGAAGTCTTGGGGGATGCCAATGGCGTTACCGGGGTTAGAATCAAAAACGTACAAGACAATTCCACCAAGGAAATTGCCGTGGATGGCGTGTTCATCGCCATAGGCCATTCGCCAAACACCGAAATTTTTGCCGGTCAGTTGGACATGAGAAATGGCTACATTACCGTCAAAGGCGGGTCGGAAGGCAACGCCACCGCCACCAGCATATCCGGTGTCTTTGCAGCGGGCGATGTGGCCGACTCGATTTACCGGCAAGCCATCACGTCCGCCGGTTCTGGCTGCATGGCAGCTTTGGATGCTGAAAAATTCCTCGACAGTCAGGAATAAATTCAAATTTGGTAGGCGGGAGCAGTCCCGCCTGTTGCATAAAAAATCATGACGAATAACAAAACCACCCCATCGCCTGGCCCATTGCAAGAAGCCGCATCGTCCTCCAAGGTTTTAGCCGATTATCAGCAAGCACTTGCCTGGCATCAGCAAGGTCAACTGGCTAACGCAGAAGCGGTTTATCGGAACATTTTGCAAATCCAACCCAATCATGCTGAAACTTTGCAAATGCTGGGGGTGATAGCCTTACAAACAGGCCATCTACAAGATGCTGTGACTTTGATTGGACAATCCCTAGCGATCAATCCAAACCAAGCCGACGCACACTCGAATTTGGGCGTTGCTTTGCAAGAATTGCAGCGTTTTGAAGAAGCCTTGGCTTGCTTAGACTTGGCCTTGCAACTCAATCCTGATTACATTGACGCTCTAATTAATTGCGGGAACGTCCTCCGGGACCTAAACCGGCTAGAAGAGGCATTGGTGAATCATGACCGGGTTTTGCACTTACAACCTGATAATGTTTTGGCGCTTTATAACCGAGGCATGGTATTGCTTGACTTGAATCGACAATCGGAAGCCTTGACATGTTTTGACCGAGTGATTTCACTGCAACCTAACAATGCCGATGTCTTCAGATTACGGGGCAACATCCTTAAATCCTTAAACCGCCTTCCAGAAGCATTATCCAGTTATGAAAAAGCATTGCGAATTGATCCAACCGATGTTGAAACGCTGAATAATCGGGGAAATATTCTGCGAGAGCAAAACCGCCTTGAGGAAGCCTTGGCGAGTTTTGTCCAAGCATTGCAGTTTAGGCAAGACCTGCCTCAAATCTGGAGTAATAATGGGCTGACTTTATATTGCTTACAAAGAATGGAAGAAGCGGTCGCGAGTTTTGAACGCGCATTGCATCTCGACCCAAAATTTGCAGAAGCCCATTATTATCGTGGCAACGCCATGCAGAGTTTAGAAAAAAAAGCCGAAGCCATGGCGAGTTATGATCGTTGTTTGGAGATCGATCCCAATCACTTGGACGCCCTCAAAAATAAGATATTCTTATTATTTGATTTGCACCGAAACCAAGAGGCAAGCAAGTTACTATCACACATGCTTGCAATCGCCCCCAACCATCCATTTGTGTTAGGCTACAAACTCTATGCTGAGAGGCTGAGCTATGATTGGGATCGGTATTCTGAATCTAAAGACAAAATTACTCATGGATTAAGGCAGGGAAGGTACATAGATGCGCCATTTTCCTTCCTCGCCCTGTCCGATTCTGCCGCTGATCAATTACATTGTGCCCAAATTTTTTCAACGACCAAAGTTCCTCATATCAAACATGCCCATTGGAAAGGGCGGCGTTACCGCCATGACAAAATTCGCATAGCCTATTTGTCGCCGGATTTTAGAGAACATCCTATGCCGGGGCTTATGGTGCAAGTTTTTGAAACGCATGACAGGGATCGTTTTGAAACCATGGCTTTTGCGTTTGGGCCAAAGATTGTGAGTGAAATGGAATCGCGTTTAAGCGGTGCATTTGACCGATACATTGATATTCGAATGCTGAGTGATGAAAAAGTAGCTAAACAGATACGAGATTTAGAAGTAGACATAGCAGTCGATATGGCAGGTTATACTTCGATTTGTCGCTTAGGCATATTCTCACTTCGACCCGCCCCCATCCAAGTCAATTATCTGGGTTTTCCAGGCACATTGGGGATTGATTGTATTGACTATATTATTGCTGATGATTTCGTCATTCCCAAGGAAAGCCAAAAACATTACTCCGAACATGTCGTGTATCTACCCGATTGCTTTCAAGCCAATGATGACCAGAAAGCAATCAGTCAGCTTCCCATGCAACGTATACCGATGGGATTGAATGAAACGGGTTTTGTGTTTTGTTCATTCAACCAGAGCTTCAAATGCAATCCAGAAATGTTCGATATATGGATGCGTTTATTGCATAAAGTTCCCGGCAGTATGCTGTGGATGTTAGCAGAGAGTTCGTATGCCCAAGATAATATACGCAATGAAGCCGCTAAACGAGGTATCGACCCGAATCGCTTGGTGTTTGCATTCCGTCTGAATTATCCCGATCATTTGGCACGGTTAAGATTAGCCGATTTGTTTTTGGACACCTTGCCTTTTAATGCTGGCACCACGGCAAGCGATGCCTTATGGGCGGGTGTGCCATTGGTGACGTGTCCGGGAGAGGCATTTGCATCAAGGATGGCGGGCAGCCTACTGCGAGCAGTGGGTTTACCGGAACTGATTACACATAATTTGGAAGAATACGAAGCCTTGGCATTGAAATTGGCAACTTCACCTAGCCTATTAGCCGACATCAAGGCCAAACTCGCGCACAATCGCACGACCTATCCATTGTTTAATTCAGATCGCTTTCGCCGCCATTTGGAATCCGCCTATATCACTATGTGGGAGCGGCATCAACGTGGGGAGCCACCCAAAGCTTTTGCGGTGAAGCCGATCAATTCAACATGATTTTTCTAGTCACCCTCAATGCCCGCTATGCCCATTCCTCATTGGGGTTGCGCTATTTGCTTGCCAACATGGACGAGTTGGCATCGCAAACACAGTTACTGGAATATATCATTAACCTACGTCCGCAGGATGTTGCAGAAAAGCTATTGGAGCATAAACCGCGCATTATTGGGTTTGGGGTGTATATTTGGAATGTGGAGGAAACCCGGCAGGTCGTTGCGATCCTCAAACAAGTCGCCCCAGAAATTATTATTGTGCTAGGCGGGCCTGAGGTCAGCTATGAAACCGACAGGCAGCCCATCGTCGAACTCGCGGATCATGTTGTCACCGGACCAGGGGATTTGGCCTTTCCTCAACTGTGCCGGCAACTGTTGCAGGGCGGAAAACCAAGTAAAATCATCCTAGCTGAACTGCCCCCATTGGCCCAAATCAAACTTCCTTACCGCTATTATACGGATGAAGACATTGCCAACCGCACTCTCTACGTTGAAGCTTCACGCGGTTGTCCGTTCAAATGCGATTTTTGCCTGTCCTCTTTGGACAAGACCGCATGGGGCTTTGATTTAGACAAGTTTTTGGCTGAAATGCAGCAGCTTTATGATCGTGGCGCGAGGCAGTTCAAATTCGTAGACCGCACCTTCAATCTCAACGTGAAAACCAGCTTGCGCATCTTGGAGTTCTTTTTGGAGCGTTTGGATGAACGACTGTTTTTGCATTTCGAAGTGATTCCCGACCATTTGCCCGACCCGTTGAAAACAGCCCTAGCCCGGTTTTCGCCGGGTTCTTTGCAGTTGGAAATTGGTGTCCAGACTTTCAGCCCATCGGTGCAAAGCCTGATTAGCCGCAAACAGGACAATGCCAAAACCGAAGCGAATTTGAACTGGCTGCGGGAGCATACGAGTGCCCATATTCATGCCGATCTGATCATCGGTCTGCCGGGGGAGGATTTAGCCAGCTTTGCCAGTGGATTTGACCGTCTAGCCAAGCTTAACCCCCAAGAGATACAAGTCGGGGTTCTCAAACGCTTGCGGGGTGCGCCGATTGCGCGTCATGAACAAACCCATGGTCTGCGTTTTAATACCCATCCTCCCTACAACATACTCCACACTGACCGGCTAGATTTCTTAACGGTTCAACGCTTAAGCCGTTTTGCGCGATATTGGGAATTAGTGGGCAACAGTGGGCGGTTTAAGCAGGGTAGGGATTTAATTCTTGGCAGCGATCCATTTGCCCGATTCTTAAGTTTTTCCGATTGGGTGTTTGCAACGACAGGGCAAACCTATGAAATTGCCCAAGGGCGGCTTTTTGATTTGCTGTTCAACTGGTTGACGGGTATGGCTTGTGAAGCTAGGGATATTGCCTATGCCGCTTTGGAGGCTGATTTTCTAAGTAGTGGCATACGCAGCATCCCTAGATTTTTGCAAGGCGATATAGACAAGGTCAAACCGGCATCAGAACATTCAACCCGTGTATCTACACGGCAGTCCAGGCATAACGCACACAGCTAGACATGGACTGGTTGTGGGTCGTTCACGCTTTTCAGCGGTTTGGACGTGCTTGATCCGACAAAAATGTGCGGATCGCCATTTTCGTCGTTGCTTTGGTATTGTGCGACGATGCGCTATTCTTCAAGCTAGTGATCAGAGATTTCATGCGTGTCGAATTGTATTCGAACCGATTCATATAAACCAATAGGGTGTTAAACGCGCTCAACTGAACGTTTTCATCGTCATCTTGCAAGGCAGCCAACAAACTGGATGAGGTGCCCTCCGAAGGCTCCCTAAAGGCTGCCAATCCTTGCGCTGCGGTTCTTCTAACTTCAGGATCAAAATCCGAACTGAGCGTATTCGCCAGTAATTGTTCGGACTCGGGGGTTGGGTAGGCACTTAATTGCTCTGTACCTATTTTTCGTTGTTCAGCTTCCGGGCTATTGAGCCATTCACTGGCAGTGGAAACTTGCTCGTCATCATATCGGGAATCGCCTACTAAATTTTCCTCAGGGGTAAAGTTTTTAGCTTGGCTTGGCAGTTCCTTAAGCGAAGTTGATGCAACTGGATTATCTTTGGCAATTGAGGTTGTTTCATCTTGGGGAATTGAAGATTCTGTTTTGACTAAAAAATAGGCTACATTAACCCATATTAGCAAAGCAACAACAGTTAAAATCAGAAGTGGCTTTCTCATGACAAGTGCATTCAAGCAGATATGGGTATCTCGAAAAACCTCGCACTTCGACAAGTTCAGTGCGAACGGTTTCAGTAAAATCAATCTCTTCCGTTCGTGCTGAGCCTGTCGAAGCTTGAACATAAGCGGTTTTTCGAGGCTCCCATATGCCTAACCGTAAAAAACCCAAATAATGCTCGAAGTTACGCAATATTTCGGGATCGTTTTAAGCCAATAATGAGAAACAAAACTAAAAAAAGAGTTTATTGTTGGCCCGGTATCCCATTTATTTCGTCTTTAGGAAAGGTTTCAGGCGGTGGAATGTTGGGCGTTTCCAGTTTCTGGCCAGAACGCTGCATAATGATTGAATTTCGTATTTTCTCAAGAACTTCCTCCCGTTTTTTCTCTTGTTCAGCGCGTAATTTTTCGCTGGCTTCCCGAACAACTTTTTCTTGATATTCATGCCAGAAATCCATCATCAACTCAGCGCCCAAAACACCGAAAAAAACTGCGAAGGTAATCTGTAAAAACTGTTTCATTTTTGATATCAAAAACCCACGATTAGGTTTGAAATAAATTATCGACTCTATTGATCCCTAATGTTCCGGTCGTGGTTTCCTTCACGTCCCTGTGAATGGATTTTCGCATCACTGCTAGAATGAGTCCGACCATTATGGAAACTATAAAACCTTGCTGATAACCTACTTAACATTGAGTGGCACAATGACGACGGCGTAGTGTGCGTCCAATGCCAGCCAACCCTAACCCTAGTAAGGTCAACGAAAGCGTACCGGGTTCTGGGATTGCGGTAGCGCTTGATGTAGCACTGGCTACAAGCCTGAAAGTTCGGGATTGACCACCATTAAGGGTCGCAAGCGGGTCAGTCAGTTCAACTTGAAAAGTTTCATTTCCA
>CAIWDB010000383.1 GCA_903911305.1 uncultured Methylococcaceae bacterium
ATATATCGGCGAGGTTTCCGGCATCATGGCTATGATGGACTCGACAGCCCGCGACCAATGGCATAAGCAATTGAACGAGAAACCGCCAGAATTGACTTATGAGAATATCCAAGCGACTTTGATCTCTTTAAATCGGGATAGGGATATTATTTTTCGCCGTGGGCTTGTTTCCGCATTCCAAAAGCTTAATAGAAAATACATGACAAATAAGGGTTTTTGCATCAATAAGCGCATCATTTTAGGGTACGCTGTTGATTCCGATTATCGGGGAGGTTGCCGCTTTCACTATAACAAGACAGCCACCATCAACGACCTTGAACGGTGTTTCTTAATACTGGATGGAAAGACCACCAAGGAACACGGGCAGCAATGCACATCTAACACAGGCTCATGGAAATTTGGCGAGAAGCTTGTTACCGATTACATGATTTTCATGCCCTATCAGAATGGCAATGTGCATATCACCTTCACACGGCCCGATCTTGTTGACCATGTGAACCGGATTATTGCCGCCGAATCTGGCAACGTCTTAGCCGAAGCAGCCTAAACCGACAGCATCCACCCATGAGCCAAGGACGGCACAACCGAGGAAATACGATGACCAACCAAACACAACCAGAACAAGCAACGACACCCGCAGCGGTAAAAGGCTTTTGGGATGATGCCGAGATTATCTGTGCTTACACACGCGCCCAGGCGATAGAAGACGGGGTTTTAGTGGATGTATCAGAAACCGCCATGGAAGCGGGTTTTGTCTACCCGGTTGCAATGACCGCCGCAGCATGGGCGGATTGTGTGGCATGGAGCGACGAAGACACCCGCCGCCAAGTCCCGCAAGACGAATTCGGTAGGCTTTGGGATGTTATATGGATGGCAAAAGTAGCCGTGAAACAGGGCAATGGCGGCACACAACTCCTTTACCCGCTGCATCGTGTACCGCGTGGAGGGAAGGCCCAGAAACCGCGCTTAACCCATCTTAAGCTAATTTGTGGACCCGGCGACACGCCGGAGCCGGTTATAACCATCATGCTACCCGATGAAGACTAGGCTTGATTTTTCGCGTAGGCGAAAAATCGGCCTGAATTGGGTTGCCATGGACGGCTTGCCAAGGCGAGGAATGACACCATGGAAAAATATAGAAATGGCAGAGCCGTTGTTAGACGTGGCGGCAGATTTGCAAAACAGCCAACGCTTGCGGCCTTGGGCTTTGACCTAAGCGACGGAAAGGAAAAGATTTGCCGTCATTGCGGGAATAAGCAAAACCCCATTTCCACTAACTGGCGTTGTCAGGAGTGCAAGCGATTTCAGGAAGAAGGCGATAAATGAACAGGCGAACCCTGTACTAACATCCTACTTTTGGAATGGATTAAGCCTTAAAAAATATCCGTTTATCTTTATATTTTATGCTTTATATGGTTGACATAGTTTTATAATACTGCGATAATATCTCAACGGTGGACGAAAAATGATTCACCGATTACATAACATCAAAAGTCATCTTAAGGTATAAAAAAATGAAAACTCTTTCTATTGCAAACCAAAAAGGCGGGGTAGGCAAAAGCACTCTAGCCGTTCATCTTGCGTATGCCGCCCTTGATGCGGGTATGCGGGTTTTGTTGGTGGACATGGACAAGCAAGGCAGCATGTCCCTAAGCTTTCCGGCCATTGCCGACGCGACACCGGGGCTTGTGGCTTCCAGCCTGTACGCAGCAGAGCAAAGCGAAGAAATGCCGGAGCGTATCAATGACAAGTTGTCGATTATCCGGCCTGACTTGGCCTTGTTGAATGTGGACAAGGCAGAAAACAAGGTGCTTCGCTTTCCAGCCATGGCCCTACGCCGTTTTGCTGATGATTTCGACCTTTGCATTATCGACACGCCGCCGTTGTTGGGTGTGCGCCTGATTGCTTCCCTTGCGGCCTCTGATTATGTGGTTACGCCGGTTTCCCTTGGGCTGTACGAATTAGCCGGTGTAGGCGACCTGATACAGACCATTCATGTTGTCCGCACTCAGGGCTTAAACCCGAAGTTAAGGCACATTGGCATTTTGCCGATGAAGACGAACAGCCGCAGCAGCAGTGCAAACAAGGCTTTGGCAAATTTCCGCGAGGCTTACGCAGGTTCGATAATGGCAGAGGGTTTGCCGGAACGGGAGGCAGTACGGCAATCGGTAGCCAACCGCCGCCCGGTTTGGCTTGGCACCAAGGGGGCAGGACAATTGAAGGCAGCACACGAATGGAAGGCCGCTTGCGCCGCCCTCCTTGGGAGGGTTAAATAATGTCAACAGCATACGATACTTTGTCAGTCCCCGGCCTTGGCATTGACGCACTTTTTGACGAGAGTGCAACCAATTTTTCCTTGGTCTACATCGACCAGATAGAGGTAAAAGGCCAAATCCGCCAGCTTTTTGAAGACGAAGATAATACTTTGTCCGACTTGGCCGAGAGCATCAAGGCCCGTGGAGTCCTGCAACCGATCTTGATTAGGCCAAACCCGGACAGCAAGGGCAGTGCAGCCTATGAATTAGTGGCCGGCGAACGCCGCTACCGGGCGGGCAAAATGATAGGGCTTGAGCAGATTCGGGCCTACATTCGGGAATTCACGGACGAGGAAGCCGAGGATGCACAATACGCCGAGAACGTCCAACGCAAGAACCTGACGCAGATCGAAGAAGCGAAAAAGCTACAGCGCGACCTCGACCGGCTAGGCTCGACCGAGGCGGTTTTGCAGAAGCACAATAAAAGCCGCGCTTGGTTGTCGAAAATGTTGGGGCTTCTGAAATTGCCGGAGCAGACAAGGCGATTGATTACCGAGAACATTAGCGCAGATGTGGAAGTCATCCACACGGTAAAGGCCATTGAGAAAATAAGTCGGCCCGAGGCTAAGGCTTTGGTTGACGAACTCAAAAGCACACC
>CAIWDB010000384.1 GCA_903911305.1 uncultured Methylococcaceae bacterium
CATGCACATGATCAAGAAAGGCCAGATGGTGGCTGGCGAAAGCCAAGGTTTGTCTGCCGCAGGACAATTCTATTCATTGGCCGCCTAAAAGCCTGTAAGGGCGGCCAAACTGCGGTCGAAGGAATTAACGCAACACAACCACTTTGACTGGTTGCGGCGGAGGGGGCGGTGTGCCCCACGCTTGCAACGTAAAAGCGGCAAACAGGACGAGTAACAATAAGGTAAATTTAGTTCGTAACATGACACGTCTCCTCAAACAGGATGATTCTGGAAGAAAAGCGTCAGTCAATGCTTGGGTCAGACGCTTTTCGTCTGTGCTTTGTTTACAAGATTTCAGGTCTTGTACGAACTATAGTTTTACCCGTCACGATTACAGTAAAGACCGCAAGATAATTACAAGTTTGTAATTTGATCTGCCAACTTCACTGCAACTATCATCATTGTGCGGGCCCCGTCCTTGGGTTCCGCGCGATCTTAAGGTTCAATTCGATGATACTGATCCTCAAACCGCACAATGTCATCCTCGCCAAGGTAACTTCCCGATTGCACTTCGATGATTTCCAAAGGGATGACACCGGGGTTTTCCAGCCGGTGTTCAACGCCTAATGGAATGAAGGTGGATTCGTTCTCGCCCAAGATGAACGACTCGCCACCCCGGGTCACCCGTGCCGTGCCGCGCACCACGGTCCAGTGCTCGGCGCGGTGGTGGTGAAGTTGGCTGGACAGTGACGCGCCGGGCTTCACCGTTAGCCGTTTGACTTGGTAACGCTCGCCGTGGTCGATGCTTTCAAAATCGCCCCAAGGCCGATGGACTTTGGCGTGGAAGATATGCTCCTTGCGCGAGGAGAGCTTGAGGTGGTCGGTGATGGCTTTCACGTCTTGCGCACTGTCCTTGTGGACCACTAGCACCGCGTCGGTGGTTTCGATCACGATCAGGTCGGACACGCCCACGGCGGCGAGGAAGCGGTGTTGCGAGTAAAGCAGGGAGTTGCGCGCGTCTTTGGTGAAGACATCGCCCACTGCCACGTTGCCGTTTTCGTCTTGGGGGGTGACTTCGCCTAGGGCCGACCATGAGCCTAGGTCGGACCAGCCGGCATTCAGGGCAAAGACGATGGAAGTGGCATTGCCAGGCTCGGCGGCAAGCTTTTCCATGACCGCATAGTCAATGGAGTCGCTAGGGCATTGAGTGAAAGGCTGTTTTCCGACTCTGACGAAATTCCCGTCGCAGCGGGCTTCGGCAAACGCTTTTTGGCAGGCTTCTGCGATGTCCGGCCGGTGTAGGCGAATCTGGTCCAGCCAAACCGATGCGCGCAGGATGAACAGGCCGCTGTTCCACAAATACTGGCCTGAGGACAGGTAGCCCGTCGCGGTGACTGCGTCGGGCTTTTCCACAAAACCGCCGAGCAGGAAAGATTCGTTCCCCAAGGCTTCGCCTTTGCGGATGTAACCGTACCCGGTTTCGGGCTTGGACGGCACGATGCCGAAGGTTGCCACGGACCCTTCAGCCGCCTTCAGCACTGCGGACATCAGTCGCTTGCGGAATTCGCCCACGTCTTCGATGTGGTGGTCCGATGGCATCACCACCAGCACCGGGTCATCGCCATGGGCGGTGGCCTGCAGTGCAGCCAAGGTCAGGGCCGGTGCGGTGTTGCGGCCAATGGGTTCGAGGATGATGGCGCACTCGTCGAAACCCAACTGGCGGAGCTGTTCCGCCACCAAAAACCGGTGCAGTTCGTTGCAAACGACCACGGGGGCTTTCAATTGCATCAGTGCCGTGTCCACCGGCATGTCTTCCACCCGCGAAACCGTCTCTTGGAACAGGGTGTTATCCCCCGTGAAGGATAGGAATTGTTTTGGGTAGGCTTCTCGGGAGAAGGGCCACAGCCGGGTACCAGAGCCTCCTGATAATATAATAGGTTGGATGGTGGTTTTCATAATCTACTTTATGGCATCTGACTCCATAGAACCGAATCGGCTTTAGTGAACTGATTCGGAAAAATCGATAGGTTTTTATATGACATCGGATGCCTTACAACACGATTCCCATAGGCACCCAAGGTTATGTATGTCGACATTAAGGCGTTATACATTGTCGTTTGGGTTTGATTCCGATAAGGTACCCCATATGTATCGCCTATCAATAGCCCGGATCCAGAATTTCCATTGATAGGTGTAGATCCAAAGGTAAAGATTGCTCTTGCGTTATCTCCGTAATGCATTATGTATGTTAAATGCATACCATCCCAATTTGTTGAGTTCAAGTAGTAATCACAGTCCCACTCATACAACATGCTTGGAAAACCTGCTTTTTCACCTGGTTTAATTTCCAATCCAAACGTATTATTCCTGTCATAGGCTGCATTTACAACATAAATCCAATTAGATTTAGCTGCTGTGGCGGTATAAAACCATGATGTCATATCCAAAGATATAGTAAAGTTAGTTGTTGCCGGTAAAACACTAGCCGTGGTAATTGTCATGGAATCTGAATTGCGCACATTAGCGGAAGCGGATTGGTCACCTGTATAACTGGTTGCCATTTCATTGATTTCCCATTGTGTCGCGCCGACGTATAGGCCGTTGCCAAGAATGCCTTGATAGGTGATTGATCCGTCGCCAGTCGCCGCATAGAGTCTGGCGCTTGCATTGCCGGGGTAACTTGCCCAACTCGCTCCAGCATCGACGGTCAAGGAAATCCTCCAAGCCGAACCCTCCGCCCAAATGTCAG
>CAIWDB010000385.1 GCA_903911305.1 uncultured Methylococcaceae bacterium
AACTTTGCCTTAAGCCAATCGGCAAATAGTATCAGATCACTGAAATAGGCTTTTTGTGTATTGTCGCTCAACCCGTCTTCTAACCAGAGACTATCTTGAAATGCCTTGATTAAAGCAAGGTTGGACTCAAACTCAGGCTTACTCACATAGCCTCATAGCCGTTTGGGCGATATACGGGAAATTTTCCAACTTACAATGGTTACATGAATTTACAACCAATAACCGACCATCCTAAGGATCTAGCCATGAAAATAATCGCTCCTATATACGCAAACGGGCGACCAAAGGCCACCCGTTGTATTTTTCGATCATACTCAAGCTCAGGAGTGACCGGTTAAATTTTTTCCTTAATGCGAGCTGCCTTACCAGTCAAATTGCGAAGGTAATATAGCTTTGCCCGCCTTACAGCACCTCGACGCTTCACAACTATATCTTGGATTTGCGGGCTATAGGTCTGGAATACACGCTCCACACCCTCGCCGTTGGAAATCTTGCGTACTGTGAAAGCTGAATGGTAACCGCGATTGCGCTTGGCAATGACGATACCTTCATAGGCCTGTAATCGTTCGCGGCTTCCTTCCTTAACTTTCACCTGGACAACAACTGTGTCGCCTGGCGAAAAACTAGGAATGGTTTTTTTGCTCATCCACTCATTTTCGAGCTGTTGGATGATAAAGTTAGTCATGGACACTTCCCCTTTGCAGTTATCTGCTATTCGATTTCGTTTTTAAACTCTTCCAACAATTTTGTTTGCTCGGTGTCGAGTTGACGTTCTTCAAGCAAATCAGGCCGTCGAAGCCACGTTCTTCCTAGCGATTGTTTCAAACGCCAGCGACGTATAGCGTCATGATTCCCGCTTTGTAAGATTTCAGGAACCTTCAATCCGCCCACATCCTCTGGCCGAGTGTAATGCGGACAATCCAATAATCCATCCATGTAAGAATCTTGAATTGCAGATTCTTCATGCCCTAGAACGCCCGGCAACAAACGAACCACCGCGTCAAACACTACTAACGCGGCTAACTCGCCTCCGCTAAGCACGTAATCACCGATCGACCACTCCTCGTCAATTTCGACCTTGATCAGACGTTCATCCACACCTTCGTACCGCCCCGCCACCAGTACTAACCTCGACAGCGAGGAGAATCTCTTTACGGCAGACTGGTTTAGCTTTTGCCCTTGGGGGCTCATAAAAACCACCAAACTGTCATGTGCGCAGGCACTTCGGGCTTTGTGAATGGATTCACGTAATGGTTCCACTTTCATCACCATGCCGGGACCGCCTCCGTATGGGCGATCATCTACCGTCCTATGTCGATCATTCGTATATTCTCTTGGATTCCATGTTTCCAACTCAACAAGCCCTAATTCCATGGCCCGCCCGGTCACTCCCCAAGAAGCTGTTTCCTTCACCATCTCAGGAAATAGGGTGACAATGTCAAAGCGCATTATTATTAATATCTCAAAAATCAGCGTCCCAATCCACGACCATCTTGCCTTCGTCCAGATTGATTTCCTTGACGTAATCTCCCATTACAAACGGTATCAAACGTTCACGCTCAGCAGAGGTAACAATCACATCGTTAGCTCCCGTCGATTTAATTTCGACTACGCCGCCAAATTCAACCCCTTCAATATTTGTTACCGTCAATCCAATCAAATCAGCCCAGTAATACTCACCCGCCCCAAGCGGCGGAAACCTGTCTCTAGGGACTGATATCTTGCTTGATTTGAGTCTTAGTGCCTCGTCCCTATCGCTTACACCTTCCAACTGTGCAACTACAAAGGTGGAATGTAACGACCCTGTCAGCACTTTATAACCCTTGGAGCCTTGCAAATTGCTTAATATCCAAGGACTGTAGCGCAATATATTACTCGGCGGGTCGGTATGGGAATAGATCTTTACCCATCCTTTTATACCGAACGCACCAGCTATCTCACCGACAACGATCTGCTCAATCACACACGTAGGCGATTAAAATAATCGCTGCAATTAAACTGCTGCTATTTTTTTGGACGACTCTTTGATCAAACTGGAAACCCGGTCTGTCGGTTGGGCACCATTACTGAACCAGTGTTGAATCCGTTCATGATTCAAACGCAAACGTTCTTCTTGTCCTCGGGCGATAGGATTAAAAAAACCAAGTCGTTCAATATAGCTACCATCGCGCTTGGAACGGCTATCAGCCACTACTACATGATAAAAAGGCCGCTTTTTAGCGCCAGTGCGTGCCAGACGAATGGTTACCATTATTGATCCTCTATGCCTCATTAAAGCAGTTAAAAAATAGCCGGTTATTTTACCGGAAAACTAAAAAAAATCAAAGCACAGCTAAACATATTATGCTTAGCCATTCATGCTTTGAAATTATAACAAAAACACAATCACACCTTCCCTTGAAACGGCCTGTACGGGTTATTCTATGAAGGCATTGATTTAATTATAAATTGGCGGAGAGAGAGGGATTCGAACCCTCGATGGGCTTTTGACCCATACTCCCTTAGCAGGGGAGCGCCTTCAGCCTCTCGGCCATCTCTCCAATTCACTGTCAAACTTACGAACCAAATCAGGTTATTGGTCAGGGTTTTCTGCGCCTGACAATCCCTGTTGTTGGAGCTGTTGCTCTTTCTTGATTCGTTCGTAGATTTCTTCCCGATGAACGGAAACATCTTTCGGAGCATTCACACCGATACGCACTTGGTTGCCTTTGACACCCAAAACGGTTACGGTCACATCGTCCCCTATCATCAGGGTCTCTCCTACTCTACGAGTCAATATCAGCATAACTTCTTCCTTCCATCTTATATTACCAAAATTGAAAAAACCCGGCTTTATCGCGTTAGCCAACCAAAGCTTCCTCCAAACTCGCCGAGCAATGCATTATAGCAACAAAACTCTGCCATAAAAAAGCTTTTTTCAATGAGGCTGCTCTAAATCGAATGCCTCATGCAGGGTTCGAACTGCAAGTTCCAAATATTTCTCATCCACTACAACAGAAATTTTGATTTCCGAAGTGGAAATCATGCGTATGTTGACCCCTTCTTTGGCAAGCGCATCAAACATCTTGCTGGCAATCCCCGCGTGTGATCTCATGCCCACACCGACAATGGACACTTTGACTATCTTTTCATCCCCCCTAACCTTCTTGGCACCTAGCTCCTTGCATGTATTTTCAAGTATCTCCATGGCCTTCTTATATTCGCCACGATTGACGGTGAAGGTGAAATCCGTAGTCTGGTCCTCAGCCACGTTTTGGACAATCATATCGATTTCAATATTGGCATCGGCGATAGGGCCTAAGATTTTTGACGCTATGCCGGGTCTATCAGGTACGCCCTGAACCGTCAATTTTGCTTCATCGCGATTAAACGCGATCCCGGATATTAATGCTTTTTCCACACCTGCTTCCTCATAACTAATCAATGTGCCAGAGCCATCTTCATCAAAGCTCGATAATACTCGCAAAGGGACATTATACTTGCCAGCGAACTCCACCGATCGGATCTGCAACACCTTTGATCCAAGGCTTGCCATCTCCAACATTTCTTCAAAGGTGATGCGATCCAATTTCCGTGCGCGTGGTTCGACTCGTGGATCGGTCGTGTAAACCCCATCCACATCGGTGAAAATCAGGCATTCGTCCGCCTTCAGAACAGCCGCCAATGCCACCGCCGTTGTATCAGAACCGCCTCGACCCAAGGTCGTAATATCACCCTCTTCGGTGACACCTTGGAAACCAGCCACCACGACGACCTTGCCCTCGGCCAAGTCCTTGCGGATTTCGGCGGTGTCTATATCTTCAATCCGCGCTTTGGTATGCGACGCATCGGATAGTATTCGCACTTGCCACCCGGTATAAGAAACCGCCGGACAGCCCCGCTCTTGCAAGGCCATGGACAAAAGGGCTATGGTCACCTGCTCGCCTGTGGACAGCAGGACATCCATCTCCCTCGGACTTGGGCGTTCTTGGACTGCATGAGCCAGAGCAACCAATTTATTGGTTTCGCCACTCATGGCAGACACTACCACCACGACATCTTCACCCCGATCACGGGCCTTGTGAACCCGCTCGGCGACATTATTAATGCGGTCGATGTCGCCTACCGAAGTTCCGCCATATTTATGAACATAAAGAGCCATTTTTTTAAATACTAGTAAAAGGAAATCATGCCAGTTTCTGACGCACCCAATCGGGTACGCCACTTAATGCGGCATCCAATTGGGTTGGGTCGTTGCCGCCGGCTTGGGCAAAATCAGGACGACCGCCGCCTTTGCCACCGACTTGCGTAGCAACAAGATTGACTAAATCACCGGCTTTAATGCGTGATGTCTGGTCTTGAGTCACCCCCGCCGCCAAGCTAATCTTGCCGTCCTTCACCGCTGCCACCAAGATTGCCGCGCTACCCAGCTTGTTTTTCAGTTGATCGACCAGATCACGCAACGATTTGGGGTCGGCATCGTCCATTCGGGAGACTAATAACTTCAAGCCATTGATGTCTTGAGCCTGTGAGGCCAAGTCGGACCCGGCGGCACTGGCAAGCTTGGCTTGGAGTTTCTCCAATTCCTTTTCAAGCTGGCGGCTACGATCCAAAATCTGCTGGACTTTTTCATCCAAGCCGTCCCGACCTGACTTAACCCTTTCGCCAACGGTCTGGATCAAGGATTCGCTATGCTCCACCCATTCAACCGCGCCTTGTCCTGTGACAGCTTCCACCCGACGCACACCGGCGGCCACGCCAGTCTCACTGACAATTTTGAAAAAGCCAATATCACCGGCCCGCTCCGCATGGATGCCTCCACACAGTTCGGTGGAAAACTCACCTATGCGCAGGACACGGACTTCTTCGCCGTATTTCTCACCGAACAAGGCCATCGCGCCTACTTTCATCGCATCATCTTTTGCCATGACTTGGGCTGATACGGCATTGTTCGCACGGATTTGCGCATTCACCAAGCGTTCAACGTCTCGAATTTGATCATTTGTCATCGGCTCAAAATGGGAGAAGTCAAAGCGTAAACGCTCGGCATTGACCAGAGAACCCTTCTGGGTGACATGTTCGCCAACAATTTCCCGCAAGGCGGCATGGAGCAAATGGGTGGCGGAATGGTTAAGCGAAATGGCTTTGCGGCGCTCGCCATCGACTTCGGCTTTGACAATTGAGCCGACAACCAGTGCGCCTTCCAATAACTTGCCGACATGTAAGATGATCTCGCCACCCTGTTTGCGGGTGTCGGTCACTTGAAATACCGCACCCCCGGCACGAATGAACCCCTTGTCACCGACTTGTCCACCAGACTCGGCATAAAATGGCGTTTTTTCCAGCACCATCACACCCTCAACCCCTGCTTCTAAACGATCCACGCTGACACCGCCTTTCAACAAGGCCAACACTTTGGTTTCTTCGTGCAGATGGGCGTAACCCGTGAACACGCAATGGGCATCTAGCTCAACGTCTTTGGAATAATCGGCGGCAAACTGGCTGGCAGCTCGGGATTGCTTACGCTGCCCTTCCATGGCCTTTTCAAAACCCGCCATATCCACTCCTAGATTCTGCTCGCGAGCCACATCGGCGGTCAGATCGATTGGAAAACCATAGGTATCGTAAAGCTGGAAAGCGGTTTCACCGGGAATCACCCGACCATCCAGTTCTTTGATGCATTGGTCGAGGATCTTCATCCCTTGATCCAAGGTTTCGGCAAAGCGTTCTTCTTCCTTCAACAATACCCGCTCAATCATGGATTGAACTTTTGCCAGTTCCGGGTAGGCTTCGCCCATTTCACCGCACAAAGTACCGACTAACTTATGGAAGAACGGTTCGCGCAAGCCCAATTTGTAACCATGGCGAATCGCACGGCGGATGATGCGACGTAGCACATAGCCGCGACCTTCGTTGGAGGGTGTCACACCGTCTACGATCAAGAAGGAGCAGGATCGAATATGATCGGCGATGACGCGCAAGGAACTATTATTCAATTCCTTGATGCCGGCCAACTCGGCAGCGGCACTCACCAAACTGCGGAACAGGTCTATCTGATAATTGCTATGCACTTGCTGCATCACCGCGGCAAGCCGCTCCAAGCCCATGCCGGTGTCTACCGAAGGTTTGGGCAAGGGTGTGAGCGTCCCGTCGGCGGAACGGTCATATTGCATGAACACCAAATTCCAGATTTCGATGTAGCGATCCCCGTCTTCGTTGGGAGTGCCGGGTGGCCCACCTTCGATTTCCGGGCCGTGGTCATAAAAAATCTCGCTGCACGGGCCGCAAGGACCAGTGTCGCCCATGGACCAAAAATTGTCTTTCGTGCCTATTCGGCTGAAGCGCTTAGGGTCTATGCCGACTTCTTTCAGCCAAATATCCGCCGCCTCGGTGTCTTGATCGTAAACCGTCACCCATAGACGCTCAGGCGCAAGCCCCAGAGTGCCGGTCAAGAATCCCCAAGCATATTGGATGGCATCACGCTTGAAATAATCGCCAAAGCTGAAATTGCCCAACATTTCGAAGAAGGTATGATGGCGAGCGGTATAGCCGACATTTTCCAAATCGTTATGCTTGCCGCCGGCCCGCACACAGCGCTGCGAGGTGGCTGCCCTGACATAGGGCCGATCCTCACGACCTAGAAACACATCCTTGAATTGAACCATGCCGGCATTGGTGAACAGCAAGGTCGGGTCATTGGAAGGAATCAGCGGACTGCTTGCCACGACGGCATGATCCCGCTCTTCAAAAAACTTAAGGAATAGTGAACGCAACTCGGCGCTAGTCATGGAGTCTCTTATATTGTCTATTGCTTGCTAATCTTCGCCCCGGCGCAACCGCCGCATGAGGGCCTGTATTCTGTCTTGTTCAAAACCACGCTGGCTCAAAAAGCGCAGTCGGCTGGCAAATTCTTTCGGCGAATTGGGCGGACTATCGCCATATTTCTTACGGTGAACCTTTAGCAAACATTCATCCCAGTCGTAAGCAGATAAGCTTTGATTCATGGCTACGCCACCAATGCCATGATGACGCAATTCATGCCGAATCTGTTCCGCCCCACGGCCTTTTCCATAGCGACTGCGGACAAACGTTTCAAGGAAACGCTCGTCGCTTTGGGAACCTTCCGCAGCCAACTCATCCAGAGCCAGTTGAGCCACATCGTGATCAAAACCTTTCTTCTGTAGATTGTGGACTAACTCGACTCGGCTATGTTCCCTAACGGCAAGCCAATGCATACAAGCCGCCCGCGCTTCGGCTAGGCTACTCACTCATTTAAGGCACATCATCCAGTGGGATTGGGTCAGACTTGACACTCAACTTGGCGACTAAAGGCGCTGCTCCGCCAAAGGCTTTCTCACGTATTTTGGCTTCCAAATCGTTCGCAAGTTCCGGGCGCTCCTTTAGGAAGTTACGCACATTGTCCTTGCCTTGACCGATACGTTCGCCACCATAGCTATACCATGACCCGGACTTCTGCATAAATTCAAGCTGCACGCCCAAATCGACTAATTCGCCTTCGCGGGAAATGCCCTCCCCGTAAAGCACCTCGAATTCGGCTTGACGGAATGGCGGTGCGACTTTGTTTTTCACCACTTTAACCCGCGTCTCGTTGCCGGTCACTTCATCGCCGTTCTTGATCGAACCCGTCCGGCGAATGTCCAATCGCACTGAGGCATAAAATTTTAATGCATTGCCGCCCGTCGTCGTTTCCGGGCTACCGAACATCACGCCAATTTTCATGCGAATTTGGTTGATGAAAATCACCAAAGTATTCGAGCGTTTGATGTTGGCTGTCAGCTTGCGCAAGGCTTGCGACATCAAGCGGGCTTGCAAACCCACATGGGAATCGCCCATTTCGCCTTCGATTTCAGCCTTGGGGGTCAAAGCTGCCACCGAGTCGATCACCACCACATCAACGCTGCCGGAACGAACCAACATATCGGTGATTTCCAAGGCTTGCTCGCCCGTGTCAGGTTGCGACACCAGCAAATCTTGCAGATCGACACCGATCTTCTCGGCGTATTGCGGGTCTAGCGCATGTTCGGCATCAATGAATGCACACACGCCGCCCAGTTTCTGGGCTTGGGCAATCACTGACAAAGTCAGCGTTGTCTTGCCGGAGGATTCCGGTCCATAAATTTCAACCACGCGCCCACGCGGCAAGCCGCCACAACCGAGCGCTATGTCTAGCCCCAAGGAACCCGTTGGAATGATTTCGATGTCATGCACACCGACATCGCCCATGCGCATCACCGAACCTTTGCCGAACTGCTTTTCGATTTGCGACAACGCCGCGTTAAGCGCTTTTTTCTTGTTTTCGTCCATCGTATTCAATATTTGCTGTGTGCGTCGGAAACCGACATTAATTAAGCGTTATTATTCCACAAATGGACCCCTTGGGCATAGTAGAAACTACTTTGTGACCCGATGGCTGGAGCGTCAGTTATTGATAAAACGTCGGGTCATCCACACCCGCCGCATCAAACCCCGCCTTGCGCAAACGGCAGGAATCACAAACACCGCAAGCCTTGCCATTCTCGTCGGCGGAATAACAGGAAATGGTGTGTGCGTAATCCACACCCATATCAAGCCCAAGGCGAATGATCTGCGCCTTGCTCAAGTCAATTAGAGGCGTATGGATTTTAAACTGCTGACCTTCTACCCCCGCTTTGGTGGCAAGTTGGGCCAGCTTTTCGAATGCTTGAATGAATTCCGGGCGGCAATCGGGATAGCCCGAATAATCCACCGCATTGACCCCAATAAACAGGTCAAACGCCCCCAACACCTCCGCCCAGCCTAACGCAAAAGCGAGAAAAACGGTATTCCGCGCCGGGACATAGGTAATTGGAATGCCTTCCTCGTGATGGTCCGGCACGGCTATGCTGGTATCCGTCAAGGCCGACCCACCAAACGCATCCAAACCGATATGCACCACTTTATGCTCTACCACCCGCGCATGTTCGGCGATGTGTCGGGCCGCGTTCAATTCCGCGCTATGGCGTTGACCATAATTAAAGCTCAGTGCATAACAAATATAGCCCTGTTGTTTGGCTAAAGCGAGGATAGTGGTGGAATCAAGACCGCCGGAAAGTAAAATGACTGCTTTTTTCACTGAAATAATTCTGATTGAACAAATCGTCAAGATTTTACCTCACGCGGCGCTTTTTTAGTTACCCAGTAACTTTTTAAGCCGCTCAACGCTCAATTCTTGCAAAGCTGCGGCTTTTTCCTGCAAATCTCTTACGAGGCCATTTTTCTGAACCCTCACCCAAGTGGCTCCTCTACTGCTTGTACAGAGTCCGGCGGCGGCACTTCGGGATAAACACTAGGTGATATTTGCACTCCCACTTGGAGTGGCTTAAACTTTCTTTAACATCCTTCGGGATTCTTCAGGTTTGTCATGTGCTTGGCATTTCAGGAAGCGGAACTTCCCGGTGGGCCCCTGACATGTCAGGCTTTTACTGTCTCCCCGCCAGAGCCGGGGGATTTCCCGTTATCTGTTTAAGGGGTGTAGTGAAATGCTAACCGACAAGCCTCCTTTACCGGCAAACGATATTCGCGCCCGTAATTGGTCAAACCTTCCAGTTCAATCGTTTGGGCTTTTTCTAAAGGTTTTCTTATTTTTTAGTGCAATTACTGTGATTTTCTTCTGGCCATGGATGCCTTACCTAAATTCAGCCTTGATAGGCCCTCCTGAAGATAATATGCAGGATTTTTGGAACTCATGGTATGTAGCCGTCGGCAGAAATCCCAATCAGTTTTTTTTCACTGACTTGATTCGGTTTCCAGAAGGCACTCCGCTCTACTACCATTCGTTTGCATACCCAAAAGTCTTTGCCATCGCTGCATTGTCGAAGTTATTCGGTTCCAGTACGATGTCTCTCATTCTTCTACATAACCTTAGTTTGTTGATTTCTTTCCCACACGTCACCTTGACATGACACCGGTTGCCTGCCAGCCTGGGCTTGATATTATTCGTGATGATCCTGAAAAGGATTTTGGTGTACTTAACTTACCAGGTAAAAGCTATGGGGAAGGTAACTTTTATATGCTACAGCAAGTTTGCCACGGAAGACCAATTACCCAAGGCAATACCTCTCGTAATCTAGTAGAGTCTTTACGCGACCATCTCGAAACCTTTGATCTCCAAGTGCAGCGAAAACAACTAGCCAATGCCAAGGTTAAATATATAGTCATCACTCATAAAGTATTACAATGGTCATTCAAGTGGAACCTTGAGGATGGATACTTAGATCAGTACCCACTCAACTATCCAATAGTGTATGACGACTTTGGCTTGTTGATACTAAAGGTTTATTAATTAACGCTTACGGTACGGTAATTAGTGAATGAATCCAATTATTGAATTTTACCGAGGAATTTCCGCTTTAATGGTTATGGTATCTCACTACAGCCCCATACTGTTTGGCTCTAAACGCAACTGTTTGAATTTTCTCTGGACTGGGGTAGACTTCTTTTTTGTAATTAGTGGCTTTGTATTTGTCAAAATACGACATTAGATTTTATGTCCGGTTCTATATTGCTTGCGTTTGCTATTGGTATTCTAGGTTATTTAGGATGGTATTTCGTAAGCTTTGGCGATACAGGTATCATAAAACAGCCAATACTAAAATTGTCATTCAATGTTTTTTGTGCACTTGCTTATGCGATTATTCTGGGTGTGTCGATTGATCTGACAAACCATTATACACCAAGCAAAACTTTTATATGGTGGGCTTTTTTTGGAGGACAAATCAGCTATGGTGTTTACTTGTTTCATAATGTTACAGCGTTTTCAATACCAAATAGTTACTTAATAATGAATATATGCAACATGTAGGAGCGGGCCACGCCCGCGATAAATAGCCTATTTTTGAAGAATTGGCCCAAACAATCGCGGGCATGGCCCGCTCCTACGGATCAAATAAAGTAATCAATTGATATTGAAAACGCTGTATGTCTATTTTATTCTATGGAATACTCATTTCAGCATTACTACTTTTTTCTTATGCAGTTTAGCAACAATCACATTTTCTTTTATCTCAAATAAACTATACGAGCATCCTCTTTATCAGTATGGAGTCAATTTGTCATAACGATTATAAACTCCTATTAATAATAGACATTTCCGAAAACTTTTTTCATACTCAAAAGATGGCGACGGCAGGCTTTCAGTAATTTTGGTTTAGACAATGACGCCTGTAATTGCGCAGCCAAAAGAGCCATGGATACGATGAGGAACGAAGCGCATTATTCGCGTTACTCGATTAATGTGCTTACTTAAATCATCCCACGCAGAACTCATGACCACTGTGAATGGGCCGACCGGCGCAACAGCCGGTTTTTGATGTCCCATTCATCGGCCTTGTCTTGATCGTTTAGCCAGCGCATGTCCTTGCCTGTCATCACCGCCAGTGGCACACCGTTTTTATACAATACCCGGTTGCCCGGTAAAGCAGGAAGTTTTGAACCCGGTGTGATAATGCCCACCAAGTTCAATGGGTCGGCGGCACTAACGACGCAGAACTCCTCATCGTGGGCTTGCTTGCGGATGGCGCGCAAGCCTTCCACCGCGTCGGGCAAGGCAAATTGTTCTCCATAATGTCCGGCGACGAAGCGACCACCGCGTATGTCGCCCCGCGCTTCGAGTTTGCGATAGACTTTGAGCAAGTCATGCCAAGGTGGTGCGGTCGTTTCCCTTGCCAGCAAGGCGCGAAAAACCACGCCGTAACGACGCAGCAGCACACCCGCCACATGTTCTATCGAATTAATCCCTCCCCCCTTGGGGGGGAGGGACTTAGGGAGAGGGGTATCTAGTTGCTTATCAGAAGGTTGTCGTCTCATCGACCATCCCAAGACCCTCTCCCCAACCCCTCTCCCCTCTGGGGAGAGGGGCTTATTAACCGGGTTCAACAGCGACCAACGTCCGGCGTCTTCTATCGCAAAGGGGTTGATACCGCGATAACGATGCTTCTTCTCCTCTGGAACCAATAATGACCGTAAGCCCTTAAAGCTGTCACACACCACCACGCCTTTGGCAACCAGTTCACCCAAGGCATTTTCCACTTGGGTCTTCAATAACCCGGACCCATCAGCCAATTCTTCAAAAAAGGAAGCGCCATGCAGTTTCAATGCATCATAAACCCTCCGGGCAGTCCCGCTGATGTCAATCGGGCCGTCACTGGCAAGCCGCAAGCTGCGCCAAGCCGACACACGGCGGCGTTGCAACAATGCAATCGGTGAAGATTTAACCGTGTTCATGGTTGATTGAGCCGGAGTAAGCCTCACCCAAACATAACGACCCGACTGGCACAAGGCATCCAGCCAAGCCGGGTCGTAGCCGTTTATGCGCGAGGGCAGCAAATCGCCTTCCCAAGCAGAAGCAGCAGATTCAAAGCCTTCCAACTGCTCCAGCACGGCAGCCAAAGCATCCGGGCCTTCACCCCGCGCATCCGCCCGCACCCGTTGCCATTTGAATAAAAACCGCAAAAAGTCTGCGTTGCTGACCGGTTCGATTTCCTTGCGTAAGCGATTGATGGTGTAATGATGGATGCGGGCCAACAGGCGGCGTTCGCACCATTCCACTTTACCCTGCCCCTCATCACAGACCGACTCGGTTTTTAAAACCGAGTCGGTCTTGGTGGTAAACTGCCCACGCAACACAAAGCCTTCGGTTTCTAGTTGCAATAGGGCCTGTTCGACTTGCGCAACGTTTAAATTCATTTGCCCTGCAATATGCCGAGCTTCGACTGGCCCTAAAGCACCCAACCTGGACCGCAAAATTTCGACCAAGGCGCTTTCAGGCTCCCAAACTTGATGATCCAACTCAGGCGGGAGCTTCAATTCTAGTTCTGATAGGGATTGCGGGTAAAGGACACGAAACTGTGGCCAGCGCTCGGCGGCAATCCACAAGCCCTCTGTCGGCAATGGCAGCATGGTGGCCCGTCTCGAACCCGCCAGTTGAGTAAAAAACCCTGCCCATCGGCTGTCGGAACTGGATTCGATTGGGTGACAGATATAACCCGTCATTAATAACACGTCATGCAATTCTTCCATGGTGCCAGCTTCAGGCCATGCCTCTTCGCGAACACGGGCAATGGCGGGCCCGTCCAATCGACCCAAATCATTGGCGGTGGTGGGATCAAGAAAGCGTCGGCTGGCAACGGCACGGGTACGGCGCTCTTCCAAAGGCGCTCCGTCCAAGAAGGTATAAACTCGGCTGTTGACAATCTCAGCCGCAAACGGGGAAGGCTCGACCAAATCACGACCCACCACGCGGATTGCCCCCGTTTCGATACCTTTGATCCGCTCAACCAGCCGGTCAATGTCCATCGCTTCGTTCAAGCAATCTTCAATGCTTTGATAGACTAAAGGATGATCGGGAATTTCGCGGTCACCTACAATATTTTCCAAACACGCCAATTGGTCGGGAAATACACAGGCAACCAAGTCTTCGGCTTGCATCCTCAATAAATGCGGCTGGGTCTTTTTGCCGCCCTGAAAACGCCGCAAGGCCAAGGCACAAACGGCATTCCAGCGCCAACGGATATTGAACATCGGCGCAGCCAACAAGGCTTGAATCAACAAATCCCTCACTGTTTTCGAATTCAGAAATTTGGCAACGTCTTCCAATGGAAAGCTATGCGATGAACTAAGCGAAAGGATGACGGCGTTCTCCGTGGCAGCCGCTTGCAATTCAAAATTGAACCCCCGGCAAAACCGCTTCCGCAGCGCCAATCCCCACGCACGGTTTAGCCGACTGCCTAGGGGCGAATGGATGATGAATTGCATCCCACCGGACTCGTCGAAAAAGCGTTCAAACACCACGGTTTCGAAACTGGGCATGACACCCAAAGTCGCTTGAGCGGCAGCGATATAAGTGACGGCTTGCTCCGCTGCCTGTTGGGAAATGTTCAGCCTCTGCCTTAACCATTCCGTCGTTGAATCAATGCTGGACTGGGAAATCCTACCCAAAGCTGTTGAATTAAAGCTTGGAGTGTCAAGGCTTGCCTTGACAGACAAAGCAAGCTTTGTCGCTCCAACATTATTATTGGTTAATTCAACGGCATTTGAAATCTCACCGCCTTGCCCAGTCAGGGATTCGGCAATTTCCACCCTTAGCCTGGAAACCGCAAGCGACAATTCATGAGTACGCCCCGGTGCTTCGCCAAACCAAAATGGAATACTAGGGGGTTGGCCTTTGGCATCTTCCACCCGCAGGATACCGGCTTCCAATTTCAATACCTTCCAACTGGAGTTGCCAAGCTGGAAAACGTCGCCAGCCATACTCTCAATGGCAAAATGCTCATCCACTGTGCCGACAAATTCTCCAGAGGGCTCCAACACCACACGATAATCGGCATTGTCGGGAATCGCCCCGCCACAAGTAATGGCAGTCAGCCTAGCCCCCTTTCTGGCGAGCAATTTTCGGTTGATACCGTCACGATGAAGATAGGCGGCACGCTGTCCGCGCCGGGTGCTGAAACCTTCGGCTAACATTGCCACCACTGCGTCGAATTCCTCGCGCTGTAAATTCCGGTAAGGCCAAGCCCAACAGACGGTTTGATACAGCTCATCCTCCAGCCAATCCTCGCAGGCGACCATGGCGACAATCTGTTGAGCCAAGACATCCAGTGGCTTGGGGGGAATGCACAATGCATCCAATTCAGTTCGGCGTATCGCATCCAACAACGCCAAACATTCGATTAAATCGTCACGGCTAGCGGGGAAAAGCCGGCCTTTTGGGATACCGCCCAGAAAATGCCCGGAACGCCCCACGCGCTGTAGAAATGTGGCGATGGAACCGGTCGTACCGAACTGGCAGACCAAATCCACATCGCCTATGTCTATGCCCAATTCCAGCGAAGCGGTTGCCACTAGCGCCTTGAGCTTGCCCTCCTTCAAGCGGCTTTCAGCGGACAACCGCTGTTCACGGGCCAAACTGCCGTGGTGCGACGTGATATTGTCCTCGCCGATGCGTTCGCTCAAAGCTCTTGCCAGTCGCTCGGCCATACGCCGGGTATTGACGAAGATCAATGTTGTTCGGTGTTCGGCGATCAATTCAGCCATGCGGTCATAGACTGATTTTGCCTGATCGTTTGACAATACCGCCCCCAAGGGCGAGTCGGGTAGCTCGATTCCAAGGTCTAATCGCCTGACATGGCCAACATTGACGATATGGCAATCAACCGGTTGTGAATATGAAACCTCGTTACCCCCCTTTGAAAAAGGGGGGCAGGGGGGATTTCCCACAAGAAACTTAGCCACCTCCTCAATCGGCTTTTGCGTTGCCGACAGCCCGACTCGGTTTAAGCGCCCGCCGACCAAGCCTTGCAAACGCTCTAAGGAAAGAGACAAGTGAGAACCACGCTTACTCCCCAGAATGGCATGGATTTCATCTATGATGACGGTGCGAACCGTCTTTAACAGCCTACGCCCCCCCTCGCTGGTCAGCAAAATGTAGACCGACTCCGGCGTAGTCACCAAAATGTGCGGCGGCTGCTTCAGCATCGCCGCTCGTGCCACCGCAGGCGTGTCACCCGTGCGCACCATCGAACGGATGGCCAATTCCGACAGACCCATTTCAAACAATTTGCGGTTGATGCCATCAAGCGGGGACTGAAGGTTTTTTTGAATGTCGTTACTGAGGGCTTTTAGCGGGGAAATGTAAAGCACTTGGGTTGCTTCGCCCAAGCGTTGTTCGGACCCGAGGCGCACCAACTCATCAATCGCCGCCAAAAAAGCGGCCAAGGTTTTGCCCGAGCCAGTCGGTGCGCTAATCAGGGTATGCTTGCCATCTTTAATCGCAGCCCAAGATTGCGTTTGGCAATCGGTGGGGGCTGCATAAGTCTCGGCAAACCAAGCGGAAACGGCGGGATGGAAACTATCAAGGGTCATGATTCTTAACGAACGGCATAGAAGCCTCAAGACGAAGTTTTTTTAGTGACTGACGTTAAGTACGGATGCAATGGGTACTTATTATCCAGCATGACGGGAGGGTCAAAGCCTGTACTGAGCAAAGTCTAAGGGCTTGCTTTGGCGCTCCCGTAATAGGCCACTGCAAAACTTCAGTTAATGAGACAGGCTAAATCCAACGTCTCTTGTATCTGCCATCAAATTTGGAGAATAGGCGGGATCGTAATTGAGCATAGCCCCCCAGCGCGACTTCATCAATTCTATCTCTCTTGATGAACGTTGCACCTGTTCAGGTGATAGATCATCCCCACGGCTGGCTGACTCATGATGGATCATCTCCGCATAAGGCGTCCAAACATTGCGATAACCTGCCTCGCGCACCCGTAGGCAGAAATCCACATCGTTGAACTGTATGGGGAAAGCTTCATCCAAGCCCCCAAGCTGATTGAAGGTTTCTCGGCGAATGACTAGACAAGCAGCCGTCACCGCACTGAAGGTTTGGTGAAGTACTGCGCGCCCCCTATATCCAGGTTTTCCCCTAGGCAGATGCATATGAGCGTGCCCGGCCACACCGCCAATACCAATGATGACCCCCCCATGCTGCAATCGACCATTGGGATACCATAGCCTCGCGCCCACGCAACCAATTTCCGGTTGAACCGCAAATGACACCATCTCCTCCAGCCAATCGGGGGTGATTATTTCAATATCATTGTTCAGCAGACACACCAACTCCCCTCTGGCTAGGCGGACTCCGTGGTTATTGAGTTTTGAAAAATTAAACGGGGAGTCATCACGCTCAAAGCGCACACGATCGGACGAAAGTCTCCCAAACAAAGCGTGTGTGGCGGGTTCAATGCTTCCATTATCAATAATGATGATTTCATAGTTCGAATAGGTCGAGTGAGCGATGATGGAATCTATGCACTTGCCAAGCAAGCCCGCTTGATCCCGCGTCGGGATGATGATGCTCACCATGGGCAGCGGATCGGGACGGGCGAAACGAACCCGGTTGTAATTGGGTGCCTCCGGTGCCGGAAGGACTTCCGCATCAACGCCGCAACGCTGTAAGTGTTCGGACACAGCTTTACGCATGGCATGCAGAGGATAGTCCTTTTGATCGGGACTGCGAGCTACACTGCCGACTATTGCCCGCCAATGGTAAAGCACACGCGGAATATGCACGACTTGGGAAGGTTTAATGTGTTCCAAAACACGCAAGGCAAGATCGTAGTCCTGCGAACCCTCGAAACCAATTCTAAACCCTCCTATCTCGCTCAACACGCTACGATCATAGACACCAAGATGGCTAATCATATTTTGTGCGAGCAGCAGTTCATAGTTAAGGTCGCACTTGAAGTAGGGGTCAAATCGATCACCGGTTTCGTCAATCTTATCCTCATCCGAATAAATCAGCTTGACGTTTGGATGCTGATTGATGGCTTCAACCACCCAGAAAAGGGCATGCTCGGGAAGTGTATCGTCATGATCCAACAAAGCCACATATTCCCCGCTTGCGAGTGCCAGTGCAGTATTGCTGGCTTGTGAGATATGCCCGTTTTCTTTTCGATATGCCACATGAATCCGCGAGTCCTCCTGCTGCTGAGATTCAAGTATCTGTCGAATGGCAGGGTCGGTTGAGCAATCATCAGCAATGCATAATTCCCAGTGAGGGTAGATTTGGCGCTTTACCGACTGGATAGCCTCCTCAAGAAATTGCGGGGGTGGGTTGAACACTGGCATGACAACCGAAATCAAGGGTTTTACCTCGAATGATTCGACAAGCAGACTCATATTGCTTTTTTGAACGTCGGTCAAAGTGTCATTGCGATTTATCCAATCCCCATAGCCATCGCCTTTAATGCCTACAAGAATACGCTGAAAAATCCCATGCAATCCTTCGCGACGCAAAATTAACCAGGTTTTATCCCAAACGGTCTGTGGTCCATATTGCTGGATCAGTCGCCATGCTAACCGGGCAAATTTTTTGGGTGAGCGGCTTTTCATATCAAATTTAAATCAATCCCAAAGCAGATTTAATAGGGTTTATCTGATTGAACCAAGCATATTTATCACGGGCATGCTCGTAGCTATAAATAGACATTTCTTGATATTTGTCGATTTCACTTATCGCTTGCTTAATGGTACTCTCCCATTGGTGTGCTTTTGATAGGTATCCATTCACTCCGTCAATTATCGAATTAGTATAGGTGTAGGTGGGCGAAGCTATGCTCTGTGTACCGACGATGGCAGCTTCAAAGTATTTTAGTTCCGACTTGCAATTTGTGAATACATTGTTCTGAAGGGGCATGAGGTTAAATACTACTGAACCTATCAGACGTTGCAAGTTAACATAGTCTTGGAATGGATATTGATGAATTTTATCCTTGAATCTTTCCAATCTCGGCCCTGCCTCAATGTAGCCAGCAATTACTAGGCAAATCCTAGGATCATTTTCGAGTAAAGCCTCCAAAGCAGGGATTATAATGGAAAAGTCTTTATTGTGGGAAGGAGTGCCACTGAAGTATCCAAGATGGATAATATCGCTTTTCCAAAGTAATTTATCTTGCTTAATAGCAAATATACGATCAGAGACCTCAAGTTGTTCCCGGTTCAAAAAATTAGGAATAATCGAAACGGGTATATTTGCATATTCGGTGATTTGCTTGGCTAGATTGGCGTTGGTTGTTATGGCCGCATCGCATAATCTAAGCGTTGATCCCAATCGACTGGTATAAGCAAACCAGAAATCCCAACAACGATGGTCATTGACATCTTGATCGAGTGCATTAAGCAACAGGTGTGCATAATCACAATTAAAAACAAAATCATCAATATCAAAATAAACGGGCTTGCGACGTGATTTGAAAGCTGCCACCAATTGATTCACACGGGATTCGTAACGTGTCCTGCAAATCACCAATATATCGGCAAGATTGGCAATCTCGTTGAGTTGTTGAAAGTCATCGAGAAAAAAATACGCCGCTGAGATGTCTTGGTTAGATTCGTTTAAAACCTGAACCATATTGTAGACACGATAGCGAAATGTGCTGTTGTCTGCTAACTCGTAAAAATAAGCAACACGCTTCTGGCCTTTTGCCAACTGCTTTAACCGTGTTGGCAAACTCAACATCCAAGGATCGGAATACGGGATTGAGGGAATATCCTCTTCAATCGCTAGCATAAATCACTCTCCTCGCATGGCTTCTAAGACACCCGCAAAAGCAGTACTCCAGTCGGTTTCGAGGGAAGTGTTGGAATAATTTAGATTTCGTTCTTCATCACCTACCGCCAGACGTAAACCTTCTTCTAAAGCCACTAACATTGACTCTTGGTCTAATTCAGCAGTCAGAATATTTTTGGAGTAGCCACTTAAATCATCTTTATTCAAGAAGCGGTTAGTTACCGCAATGGCACCGCTTGCCGCCAAGTCTAGTGGAGGATAACTTGGGTGTGGTGTGTACATCAGGCACAATCCTAAATCGACGGTTCCTATTAACTCGGCATATTCAAGCCAATTCATATTTTCACGAAAAACTGGAGTATATCCTCCCGCAAAAATAAGATCAGGGATATCTTTGCCTACCAATACAATTTCCCAGTGGGACAAATCAATGACACCCCGAACAATAGCTTTTTCTAATAATTCTATGCCAAAATAGAACAGATTCCGTAGATTGTTTGGTCGTGCATAGAACATTAATGTATGCTTACCACCTTGTTTGTCCCTAGGGTAAAATATAGTTTTAGGGAATGCAGGCTCAAACCAATAAGCGTGTTGTGAGATATTCTCAAATCCATCGGCGACTAGGTGATCAAAAAGCAAACGAGAGTTGATCACAAACCTTATATCTTTATTCTTAAACACTTGCTCGCAATGGAGTCGCTCATCGCCGTAGGGATAGAACATTCTCTCATCTTCTTGCAATAAATAAATAATGGATCGGTGCGGCACACTGGCCATCGTTGCAGCGGTTCCCCACCACGAAGTGGTTACAAATAGTTCGTTTTGAAAAATGTCAACTTCATAAGTGCTGCTGTCACAAGGGGCATAGACGAACTCTACTTCTTGGGAAAGACTAATTCCGTAAGTGTTCAAAACATGGGAGAAATTGCTTGGTTGTGCGGGTTCTGTCCTAGTCACAATCCTAAGGCGACTTCTAGTTGATTCTGCCAATAATGCGACAAAAATCATCGCTGTTCCCACCCCACCATACAGGCTACCCCTATTTATACTATCAGTGACCATACTAAGCCTTTTAGTTTGGCTGGGCGGTGTCAAAAATATTCGCAACGGGGAGGCATTTTCAAAACTTGCGTTTAATAATTCACTAATTGTAGCAATCCTATGTCTATTTTTAATTCTTTTAATACGAAGCATAACTCCCTTTAGTCCTTCAAGGCGCAGAACAAATAGAGTTTTACGAAAAATGGTTATTGGCCCAAATTTTTGGAACAATCGCCGGATTGACAGGATCAAGTTTTTGAATCGATTCATATTGGTATTTTATATTTAAGCAGTAAGTATTATTTGTGGAAGTAATTATTTGTATAAAACCCTACGCATCCAATCTGCTGTTATAAGTATTCCTTCCCCAAGACTCACCCTCGGTTCCCATCCAAATTCCTTTCGTGCTAAGGAATTATCCAGAACATTTACGGACACATCAAAGGACCGACCTTGCTTGTATTGACGGACAACATGGCAACCCAAAGATTTTCCTACAAGATCGATTATTTCGTTGAGGCTTGTGCCAACACCTGAACTGATATTGAAAACTGACTTTGCACCATCATAATGGATAGCGGTGGCAAATGCTTCTGCAACATCACTGACATATAAATAATCTCGGGTGACACTTCCATCACCCCATATTTCAAGAGATTGATTTTGAATGGCTTTACTCAAGAACGCACTCACAGCCCCTTGAGCGGTCTCAACCCGTTGACGCTCACCAAACGGATTTGAAACCCGAAGTATGATAGCTTTTATCCCATATAGATGTTGATATAGCAGCATGTATTTTTCAATCGCAAGCTTAGTTATGCCATAGGATACAATAGGCTCGGTTGGGTGGTTTTCGTCTATTGGGATATACTTAGGGCTACCATAGACGGTACCGCCAGATGAAATGAAGACTATCTTGCGAACCCCTTTGGCAACCATCGTATTAAGCAATTGCAATGTAGGGACTAAATTACCCTCCACGTCGTAAATAGTATCATCGTTGGAATTCTTTGGTAACGTTGTTGATACCAAATGCAAAACAACATCAATACCGTCTATTGCGTTCCCAACATCATTGGAACTCAGAAAATCACCAGCCACCCAATCAACCTTTTCGCTTTCCATAAACTGGCGATAAGGCTCTATCCGAGGGCGCTCGAAAATCCGCAATTCATGACCACTTTTAAGCAACCGATCTGCTATGGCCGATCCAATGAAACCACCCCCGCCGAAGATTATAACCTTCATCTTGTCAAGCCAACAATATTAGTCGTAGCGAATTGAAAATTATTAATGGAAGAAACCAAGCCAAACAGCCTTTCAATAGAATGGAGCATACTACCATCATAAGGCAGAGGTTCTTCAGGATAGTCTTCCCAATTAAGATTTAAATCCAGTAGCGGAGTTAATGCAGAAGACCTAGCCCAGAACATCGTTCCCACTGGGAAAATAAAATATTTTGGAAGCTTTTCAAGACCCATCTTCGCTGCAATAGGTTTGGCAAACGGTTCATTTGCTCCCCAACCTATTATATTAGGTTCGTCCGGGAAAACCATCCCAATTGCTGAATTATTATCCATATATGACAATATAACATCTACCATAGGGCCAGATTTACCACCAATCAGATTCTCTAACAAGAATTCACGCCATGAATCAACAACTGGAGTATCTTTGACATCTACACTTTTTTTCGAATGGATGTGTCCAACATAGTCGTAGTCGGTCAGAATCCTCTGACTAAACACGGTAAGAAAAGGCCCAATATCCCGCCCGCGATTGGGAACGATCTGAATATCAATCGTCTTGCCCATGTATTTGCTAAGCTGGCTAATCACCAACTGTAGGGCATTATCGTCAGTTACGCTAACAAATAAGTCTGGATTAGTCCGGTTATATGCAAGCCGATTGATTATTTCGGGTAACAATTCTGGGTAGAATACATGCAAGTGTAATGCAACACGCCTATTATTTGGCAATTCATTTGGGGTTGTTTTCGGTGCGACAACCACCGGATAATTCCATAATCCTTCTGGTCGTCCAGCTCGCAGATAATCCGCAAATGGATCAGTTCCTTGGATTGTTACTCCGTGTTGCTCAAGGTATATGCCAGGGTGAAAACCAGGAAAAGGTTTTCGTCTTCTAACACCGCTAACCCAAGCTCGAACATAGGATCGAACCCTGTTTTCAATCGACTGGTTTAGATCATGAGGAAGAAGTGAAAAGTCCTGCCGGTACAAGCCAGATTCAAGAATAGTTTGCGTATCCGCTTTCTCTAGCTGAGTACTATCATAAGCATTTTTGGCCAAAGCTTCTAGATTTGCAACATAGTCGCTCATATTGAAGTATGCGATTGATGTTGCATGGCATTTTTCTGAAACCTCTGCACGCAATGCCTTCTGGCATGACAGAGCCACTATCTTGTTGGCCATATCAGAAGAGTCAAGGTATTCCGCAACACAATAATCCCGCAGACCACTATCGGCAAGAAAGTCTGCAATGCCGGTAGTTTTATCGAAACAGAGTACTGGTAGACTGTGCGCCATTGCATCAATCGCAACGTTAGGCAAGGGATCTAGCCTTGACGATAGTAACAGCATGTCGGCTTCTTCATACGCGGTTTCGATGGAAGAAGTTTCGTCAATAAAAATAATGTAATCCCTAATGCCCGCACGTTGTATCTGATCTGAGAGAAAAGCAGAATATCCAGTGTCAATATCCGGTTCATATCCTTTGCCGATCCATACAAATCGATAGAGATTGCCATCCTGCGAATGAACAACTCGGGTGGCGCAATCGATAAACAAATCGACACCCTTGCGAAACTCCACTCTCCCAATCCCTAAAACAATGATTGGATTTTCATCAAGACCCTTTGGTCGTATGAGTTGGCGTATACGTTTACTTTCTGCCTGACGTTGCGCCTCGGTGAATTCGTCCTGGGTCAGCAAACATCGACCTTGTGGAAAAATGTGAACAACTCGGTCGATCAAGTCAGGAATGTCAGCGAACGCGTTTTCCTTCGTCACCTTGGCTGAAAAGACAACTTCGTTTGACCAAAAAAAAGTATGAATAAATGCTTCACGAGGACGAATATAAGTTGAAAATTCATGAATTAAGCTAATTGTAGGAATAAAACAATTACTCAATTGGTGTAATACCGCTCTTGATTCTATGCTATTAATCAGAGCATACTTAAAATTAAGATGCTCACAGAGTTTCTGAAAAAAGGCATTATAAAAATAGGGTTCTTTAAAATTAAATACCTCAATAACTGCTGCTCCTGACAATTTAAAAGCATCTAATAGCGAACCGCCATCTAACAGTAGTACAACAACATTATTACGCCTTACAAGTGCTTGAACCAGATTCAAACTTAGCACTGGTGCGCCTGACCTAGATGCCTCATGGCTAACCACTAATATCGTATCTAAATTTGAATTAAAACCATCAATTATAACCTCATTCTCAATAATTAACCCGCTATCCTTATGTATTTTTATATCTTTATCTATGTTTACAACCAGCTTGATATCATAAAAAAAACGCTTTACCAAAGACACTGGCAATTTCAAAAAACGAAGAATCCGATAAACTAAAGATAATACTTTTAAAGCTTTTTGATTACGCAAATCAATCACTTTATTCATTTCTACAATAACTTGATTCTGCCTTTCAATCTCCTGAATAAGATAGGAGATAGTCTGATTAAGCACTACTGAGTTACTACCTGAAGAGTTTTCATTATTACTATTTTTATCTACTAAATTCATAATAATACACTAACACATGTTCAAAATAACTTCTGACTGGCTGGCCTAACGGAAATTTTCTTTAAGCGCCAACCGACATTTGAAAGCCAATAATGAGAAAAATCTCTCTTTTTATATACATTATTTTACCCGAATCCATGCTACAAACGAAGAGCCACACTTGTCAGGGGTTGGCTGTACAAGCCGCTCTAGTCTCCGAAAAAAGGGGCTATGGACACGAAAATGGCGATGAATCGAAGCTTGATTTTCTCATTTAGTACGGAAAGCGTAGATAGAACCAACCGGCTTGAAAACTTTAACATGGTTGCATGAAAAGCCAAACCCGGATGCTCTAACATTGATTCAGTTTTATTTTATCACAGAGAAACAGTCCTTTTCGCAGAAATACTTGAGGTGGAGGGCAAGTCGGCGTATAAGTATGTGCAAAATTTTTTGGAATAAATGCAAAGCTTCACTTAATTTCCAGTTAGCCGAACACCTTAATATTTAACTTGGATCAAATGAACAAGCGTCCTCTTTCTCCGCATTTGCAGATCTACCGTCTCCCATTGACGGCTTGGCTATCCATAACTCATCGCATTACGGGTGTATTCCTTAGCTTGGGTATGATCGTATTGGTCATTTTTTTACTGGCAGTAGCCCAAGGTGTTGAATCGTTTAGCCTAGTGCATGGCTTCTTGGTATCGATTGTGGGCCGGATATTCTTGTGGTCGTGGGTTTACGCACTCATCTTCCATTTGTGCCATGGATTTAGGCATTTGGTTTGGGACACTGGGCATGGCTTTGACCGTGAAGGGTTCACTCGGCTTGCCGCCTATGAAATTATCGCTTCCCTAATTCTTCTTACCTTGATTTTTTTACTTGCTACATTTAAACCTTGGTTGTAAACCTAATGAATTATCAAACCCCATTGGCAAGAGCGCGCGGTCTAGGTTCAGCGCGGCAAGGCTCACAGGATTGGTGGCAACAGCGGGTTTCCGCTGTTGCCCTTGCCCCCCTTTCGCTCTGGATGGCGGTAAACTTGTCTTTGTTACCTGATACCACTTATGCAGAGGTGATTCATTGGATGAGTTTGCCTTGGAACACTATCCTGCTTCTTTCCTTCATTCTACTCACCCTTTACCATGCCATGATGGGTCTTCAGGTTGTCATTGAAGATTATGTCCACAATGACTGGATGAAGATCATCGGGATGTTAGGCATCAAAATATTGACTGCCTTCTTAGCATTAAGCACTGCTTTTTCCGTTTTACGGATCGTGTTTGTAGGTGGCCATGGCTAAATCATACGAAATTATCAATCATACCTACGATGCAGTCGTAGTCGGTGCCGGTGGAGCCGGATTGAGGGCTACCTTGGGTTTGGCGCAACGAGGGCTTAAAACGGCCTGCGTGACTAAAGTTTTCCCCACTAGAAGCCATACTGTGGCGGCACAAGGCGGCATCAGCGCGGCCTTGGGTAACATGGGTGAGGATGATTGGCGCTGGCACATGTACGACACCGTGAAAGGTTCGGACTGGTTGGGCGACCAAGATGCCATCGAATACATGTGCCGGGAAGCGATTCCTTCGGTAATCGAGTTGGAGCATTATGGTGTGCCGTTCTCCCGCACCCCCAATGGCAAAATTTATCAGCGACCGTTTGGAGGCATGACGACACATTTTGGCGAAGGCACGGCCCAACGCACTTGTGCGGCAGCGGATCAAACCGGTCATGCCATCTTGCATACCTTATACCAACAATCTCTAAAACACAGCGCCGAGTTCTTCATTGAATACATAGCCTTAGACCTGATTATGGAAAACGGCGAATGCAAAGGGGTGTTGGCTTGGCGTTTGGAAGATGGAACCATCCATCTGTTCCGCGCCCATGCGACTTTGTTGGCGACGGGCGGTTATGGGCGCACCTATTTTTCCTGCACCTCAGCACACACCTGCACGGGCGACGGCAACGCGATGGTTTTACGCGCCGGACTTCCCTTGCAAGACATGGAATTTGTCCAGTTCCACCCGACAGGCATTTATGGCGCAGGTTGTTTGATCACCGAAGGCGTTCGCGGGGAAGGCGGCTACTTGACTAACTCCGAGGGCGAACGCTTCATGGAGCGTTATGCCCCTCACGCTAAAGACCTAGCCTCGCGCGATGTGGTCAGTCGTGCCATCACCATGGAAATCCGCGCTGGTCGAGGGGTCGGGCCGAATAAAGATCAAGCCTATTTGCACATTGAACACCTACCAGCCGACGTTATACAAGAACGGCTTCCCGGCATTGCGGAATTGGCTAGGATTTTTGCCGGCGTGGATGTGACCAAGGAACCCTTGCCCATTTTGCCGACCGTCCATTACAACATGGGCGGCATTCCCACCAATTACCGGGCTGAAGTGGTGACGTTGAAAGACGGCAACCCTGAAACCGTCGTACCCGGCTTGATGGCCTGTGGCGAGGCAGCTTGTGTATCCGTGCATGGGGCCAACCGGCTAGGCTCAAATTCGCTACTAGATTTGGTGGTATTTGGACGTGCTGCCGCCATCCGCGCCGCAGAATTGATCAAACCCCGCCAGTCTCACAGACCCTTGGCTAAGGATGCTTGCGACGAATCATTGGCCAGGTTTGACAAGCTGCGTAATGCCAACGGGTCACACAACACTGCCGATGTCCGACTGGCAATGCAAAAAACCATGCAAAACCACGCCAGCGTATTCCGCACAGGCGAGGTATTGCAGGAGGGAGTTGGACAACTAAAGGAAGTGTTCAACCAGTTTGATAATGTCAAAGTTTCCGACCATTCATTGGTTTGGAACACCGACTTGGCTGAGACCATCGAGTTACAAAACCTATTAGGCCAAGCCATGGTGACCATTTCTTCAGCATTGAACCGTCAGGAAAGCCGTGGTGGACATGCCCGTGAAGATTTCCCCAATCGCGATGATGAGAATTGGTTAAAGCATACCTTGGCGTGGCTGGACAATAATCACAACCTGACCTTAGACTATCGCCCGGTGCATTTGTACACCTTGACCGATGAAGTCGAAGTCATTGCGCCCAAGCCCCGGGTTTATTGAGGGCTACTGGAAAACGACATGGCAGATTTCTCTCTCCCCAAAAACTCAAAAGTTCAACCCGGCAAGACCTGGTCTGCACCCGTTGGTGCCAAGCGCATAAAGCGCATTGAAGTGTATCGTTATGACCCAGAAAGTGGCGAAAACCCAAGGTTGGATGTATTTCAAATTGACCTGGATCGCTGTGCGCCCATGGTGTTGGATGCCCTACTACTCATCAAAAACGAGATTGACCCTACGCTTGCTTTCCGCCGATCCTGTCGCGAGGGTGTGTGTGGCTCTTGTTCGATGAACATAGATGGTCACAATACTCTAGCCTGCACCAAGGCAATGGACGATTGTGACGAAGTCATTCGCATTTACCCACTACCGCACTTATCAGTCGTCAAAGACTTGGTGCCGGACATGACCCATTTCTATGCCCAGTATGCTGCCATCAAACCGTGGATTGTCACCCAGACCCCGCCACCCGCCGACCGAGAAAGACTGCAAAGCAAAGAGGAACGCAGCAAACTGGACGGATTGGTTGAGTGTATTCTCTGCGCCAGTTGCTCGACCTCCTGCCCAAGCTACTGGTGGAATGGCGACCGCTATTTAGGCCCGGCGGTTTTGTTGCAATCTTACCGCTGGATTGTCGACAGCCGCGACGAAACCACCGGCGAACGCTTGGACGAACTGGAAGACCCGTTCAAACTCTACCGCTGCCATACCATCATGAACTGCACGGATACGTGCCCCAAAGGTCTCAATCCTGCCAAAGCGATTGCAGAAATCAAAAAGCTGCTGGTTGAAAGGCAGAAATAGCAAGCGATGTCGGAGGGTTTTGGTTACGCGACTGGGTTCTGAAGGAACTGGTCGCGGTTCCAAGTTTCTGGATTCGTAGTTTTTCCTTATTCGCCAGCGGGGAATATCATGTCAAATAATGCCCGGTTGGAATGGCGATGCCGACGAGGCACCAAAGAACTCGACCTACTGCTGCAAACATGGTTACGGCAGGAATTTGACCTTTCCGCAGAGGCAGACAGACAGGCTTTCTTGGAACTATTGGAATGGTCGGATGACGAACTAACTCACCTGCTGCTTGGAACCCATCAGTCAGACCAAACTCGTATCAACGAACTTGCGAGAAAAATCCGCTCTTTGTCCCTTCATCTCACCTAAGCCCTCTAGGTGCCTTAGAACCTGCCTAATCGTAATTCATATTCTCGCATTACTGGCAGCTTGGATTAATCCTTTGCCTGTAACCATTTGCTTGTTATTCTCTGTTGCGGTTTTGCTAAGTTTGGTATGGAATTTCTGGCGGCCTGTTCCAAAATCTGACATTATAGGGCTTGCGCTTAAACCCGATAATTCTTGGATATTGACTGACTATTCGGGCGAGACCAAAGAAGCCCAGTTGCTCGGCAGCTCCATTATCTGCCCTTGGTTCGTATTGCTCCATTTTCGCACGGAGAAAAACTTTAGCCATATCTTAATTTGCCGTGACAGTCTGGAAGCCGACGTATTTAGACAACTCAGAGTCACTTTGCTTGTCGTCACAGTTGGCGGGTTGTCTTCATAGAAATGTATTATTGACTGATGTTACGCACAGACATGAAAGATGTATGACGGGAGCGTCAAAGCTTTCTTTGACAAAAGAATTGGAAATGCGAAGCTTGCTTCGCCTGTCAAAGCAAGCTTTGATGCTCCAATCCTAGGCCGCTGCGAAACATCACTGACTGAGAAGATAACTCAGCGAAGCGGCGACAAACAAATAGCCATAGCTTCCAGTAGTTCTGTTGTCGCGCTAAGTTAAATCTGAAAAATACATCTGCTCCAAGGTTTCCACTTGTTCCTCAGTGGCTAAAAGCCCCAACTTGTCACCCGCCAAATAAACAGTATCCATGGGTGGATTTAACATCATGTGTCCATCTCGCATGATCGCCACTACGTTTACGCCGGTATGCACACGCAGCAAGGATTCCGCTTGGGTCTTGCCAACCAGAGGGCAAGCTTCGGGGATTTTACGCCACGAAATATCCAACAGCTCGGAAGCATCCAGCAATTCCCGCAACAATTTTTGCTCGCCATGGGATTTGACCAACACATCATAATGTTCCTTGCGAACAGTTTCGGCAAAGCGGCGAACCTCCTGCATGGGAAATCCAAGATGCAATAAGGTGTGCCGGATGACTTGCAGTCCACCCTCCAATTCGGGATGTATCACCAGGGTCGCACCTAAATCGGAAAGCCTTTTCACACCACCGCGGGTGGCCGCTCGGGCAATTATCGGAAGTTGAAGCGCAATATCTCTCGCCGCCGCCACCGTCAATTCCGTAGCGGCCTCCTCTGGCAAAGTCACCACCAACAACCTGGCCCGTCGCAAGGCGGCATGCTCAAGAATGTCTGAATTCGCGGTGTCGCCGAGCAACGTAGGAACGCCTTTATTCGTCAAGCGTTCAATTCGTTCGATACGGAAATCAATGACCAAATACGGTATTTTCAATTCCCCCAACACATCGACGATATGAGTTCCGACCCGTCCATAACCCACCACCACCACATGATTTGACACTGAAGCATCCACCGGGGCTTGCGCTTCCCCGTGTCGATTGAGCCAACGCCACACGGGTTTTATTTTGCGCAAAATCCTTTCCAATGGGTTAATAGTCCGAAGCATGATAGGGTTGGCAACAATGGACAACAATGCAGCCGCCAAAATCAAGGAATATTGATTTTTATCCAATAAACCTAGGCTTAATCCTGTCTGACCCAAAATGAAGGAAAATTCGCCAATTTGGCTGGAACCTGCCGCCACGACCAACGCAGTGCGAGCGGGTCGTGGAAATGGCAACACCCAAGCTCCAGCCACAAGAAATTTGCCGATCACCACCAAGCAGGTGAGGATTAACACGGGCTTGATGTTATCCAGCAAATAATGTGGGTCCAACAACATGCCGATGGACACAAAAAACAAGATGGAAAAAGCTTCGCGGAACGGTAGCAGATCCGAGGCAATGCGATGGCTCAACGGCGATTCGCTCACAACTGCACCTGCCAGAAACGCGCCCAAAGCCAATGAAACGCCAAACAACAAGGATGAAACCAAGGCGATGCCTAATGAAATCGCCAGTATCGCCAAGATGAATAACTCGCGTGAACGGGTGTGGGCAACCCGCAACAACAACCAAGGAATGAACCGCTTGCCCGCAAACAGCATAAACACCATGAAACCCAAGGCTGCGAGTAGAGTCGTTCCGACCGCTCGCCAATCCGCGGGTACTTTACTGGAACTGAGGTTAGGAATAACCAACAATATCAATACCGTGGCAATGTCTTCCATGACGCGCCAACCGACGGCAACCTTTCCATGCGAGGTATTCAGCAAGCCAAAATCCATAAAACCTCGCAGCATCACGATGGTACTGGCAATGGAAATCGCCAATCCGAGCATTACCCCCGCTTGTGGCGACCAACCCCAATACCAGCTCAACGCAAAACCTAACAATTGCATTGTCACCATCTGCCCCAAGGTACCGATGATGGCAATATCGCGGACTTTCCATAAATCGGCGAAAGAGAAATGCAAGCCAACCCCAAACATCAAGAATATGATTCCCAATTCGGCCAACTCGCTGATGATTTGAGTGTCGCCAGTATATCCCGGCGTGAACGGACCGATGGCGACGCCAGCCAATAAGTAGCCGACAATGGTTGGCATCTTGAGGCGCTGAAAAATCAAGCCCCCCACAAATGCCGCTCCCAAAGCCAAGGCGATGTTTTCAAGCAGAGTAAAATTGTGCATGGGTTGATTATATCCATAATCGAGAAAGGAGTGGCAAAGCCTTTTCCTAGCGAAGTCGAAAGACTAGATTAATCTGCAATCGTCTGCCACTGTTAGCACTGCGCCATACAGAAATAGCCCTAGTGAGAATATCAGTTAACTATTTTGTGAGGCAGCTTCAATCAATTGTCCGAAACTGATTCCCGCATCATTCGCAGGAATGTCCGTCGGCAAAAAAACCTCAAACCCTTCTTGCGACAAAAATTGGCTTGTTTGTTCGGTCAATAAGCGGTTTTGGAAAACCCCGCCTGACAGGCCCACTTTGTTGACCCCCGTTTGATTGCGAACATGGACGGCTTGAGTTGAAATAAGTTTGGCGAGGCTGGCATGAAACAACGAACCCCGTTCTGTAAGCGTAAGAGAATCATCCATCAGCATAGGCAATAGTGGAACCCAATCCGTCCGCCAAATGCCCACTTCATCTTGATATAGGGACAACTCAATGGAGTCATCAATTGGAACACTGATCGACTCCAATGACATGGCCGCTTGCCCCTCAAAACTGGATTCCAAGCCTAATCCAGTTAGAGCGGCAGCGGCATCGAACAAACGACCGGCGGACGTTGAAATCGGGCAATTAAGATTGCGCTCCCACGCTTGGCGCAACAAATTCGTATCATGTGTACACCTTGTCCATTCGATTCCCGCTTCCAAACAGAGACCCAAGCCACAGCGCCAAGGTTCGCGGTTGGCTTTATCGCCACCTAACAGGCGAAAAGGCCGTAGCGAGGCAGCCCTAACCCAGGCACCGGGCCGTCCCAATAAAGCCTCACCACCCCAGATGGTACGATCTTCGCCAAAACCCACACCATCCCAAGTAAACACAAGCATTTCATCGGTTATACCATGCTCCCCCACCAATGCCGACGCATGAGCATGATGATGAAAAACCTTGACGAATGGAATCGCCTGTTTTCTAGCCCACCGGCTAGAACGGTAATCTGGATGGGCATCGCAAACGATAAAAATAGGCTTTACTTCGTAAAGTGCTTGTAGATCGGCAATGACCTGTTCAAACACTTCGCCACTTCGCACCGTGCCAAGATCGCCAATATGAGGAGAAATCACCAGACGATTGCCAAAACCAAACGCAACGGTGTTTTTAAGGTCAGCCCCGACGGCAAGCACGGGTTCCTTCAACTCAAATGGCAATGGCAAACTCCGCTCCACCGGCGCCAAGCCACGACCTAAACGCATGGGTCTGGTTTTGCCGGCTATGCGGCGAAAAACCGAATCGTCAGCGGGTCTGCGGATGGGGCGGTTATGATGAAGGAATGCATCGGCAACCTGGGCAAGCCGCTTTTCAACCTCTTCGCCATCAGTCAGCACCGGCTCACCGCTGATATTGGCGGAAGTTGCCACCAAGGGTTTGCCAAAAGCGTTGATTAACAAATGGTGCAGAGGGCTGTAAGCTAACATCAGGCCCACTTCGCGCAAGTCCGGCGCGATGGAATGAGCAAGCAGCGTCGAATCATTCCGCTTATGCACTAACACAATGGGGCGTAAAGGCGATTTTAGCAAATCCAGTTCATTTGTCTCGGGTTCAGCCACTTCCCGGACACTATCCAAGCCGTCAGTGCCTTTCCAAGGCATCAGTACCGCAAGAGGTTTGGCGGGTCGATGTTTCGCATTTCTTAAGCGCTCGACGACAGAATTTTTAGTGGCATCACAGATTAGATGATACCCCCCTACCCCTTTGACCGCGACAATTAAACCTTGCTTCAATGCATCTTGGCAAGCATCCAAAGCGGCTTCGTTGCCGATAATGTCAGCCTGTCCTATTTGCCGAAAGGTCAAAGCGGGTCCGCAAGCCTCACAAGCTAAGGGTTGGGCATGATAACGGCGATCCGAGGGATTTTCATATTCCGCCCTACACGCTGGACACAACTCGAAACCCGCCATGGCAGTATTGGGACGGTCATAGGGCAAGCGGTCAATCAGCGTATAACGCGGCCCGCATTGGGTGCAGTTAATGAATGGGTAACGATAACGGCGTTCATCAGGATTTTGCATTTCTGCCAAACAATCAGAGCAGACAAAGTAATCCGGTGGTATGTGAACATCAGCCCCCTTCCCTGTTTCGCTGTGCTTAATGATGAAGCCGGTTAATCCTTCGACGGGAACGTTTATAATTTTAGGCGGGTTTGGTTGGGCTAAAGGAGGGGCTTGCTCAATCAAAGCCTGTTGAAATAATATGAGGTTTTCGGCAGTTCCCTCAACCCTAATTTCCACTTCGCCACTGCGATTCAATACCCATCCTGTCAAGTTATATTGATTAGCGATGCGGCTGACAAACGGACGAAAGCCCACGCCTTGGACGCGGCCTGTTATGAGAATGTTGTGGGATTGGCGGCTATTATTCAAGACGAGGATTATGCGGCTTTCAATTCGACATGAACCCGTCGC
>CAIWDB010000386.1 GCA_903911305.1 uncultured Methylococcaceae bacterium
AAAATGCCATCAAAGCCCACGAAATAGAAGCCGACTTGCGCGAAGTCGATGAAGCCATTGGTGACCCCAAAGCGGTCGAATCCTTTGTGAATTCGGCGATGAATCATCTTCTGGGTGTCCAAATGACGGCAACCGAGCAGGGTTTTCGTTTGGTGACAGCCAACTTGTCGCCAGCCTTGCGTGACTTGCTGCCCAATGGCGATGTCATCAACATCAGCTTCCAGTCGCCGACACCGGAAAACCATCATTACTTGGGCCGCAACCACCGATTTGTCGAACAACTCTGTCAGTTGATCATGGCGAACACGCTTGCCAGAGTGGACAAGAAAGCCGCCCGCGCCGCCGTGATTCGCAGCGGGCAAGTCAAGGTCAAAACCACCCTCATGCTGTTCCGCTGCCGCAATGTCATCGAACAGGTGAAAGCCAATTATCAGGTCGTTGCCGAAGAAATGGTTCTGTGGGGATGGCGGGGGACACCGCAGCAAAAAGAGTTTCTGGATCACACGACCGCCAAGGCTTTGTTAAGCGAAGCCAGAGCCACATCGGACTTGTCGCCCCAGGCACGGGCCAGTTTCCTGGAAAACGAACTCAAGTTGCTTGCGCATTTGGACGAGGAGTTTCAAACCGTCGCCGAACAGCAGTCAAAGCGATTGGTCGAGTCCCATCAACGTTTCAGCGCATTGATGGATAAACAGCAATTCCAAGTCGTCTATCCGGTACTGCCGATGGACTTGCTCGGCATGTATGTTTTACTGCCGGAATGAATACTCGCTAACATACAGAATTAACGAATGGCTTATTTGAGGTATCACCATGCAAACCGTTACCGTTTCTGAACAAGGCCAAGTCATTATCCCCATCGATATTCGTAAACAGTTGGGGATTACCGCAGGGTCTCAGCTTAATTTGATTCTGGACAATGCCGGGTTTAGAGTCGAGGTTAAACAACCCATTCAGCCAACCCGCGCCGAAGACGGCTATGGGCTACTGGTTTGCAAACAACCCGGTGAAAGGCATTTGGCCGATTTTGATGTCGCGCAAGCCATGCGGGACTCGCAATGATCGGCCTTGACACCAACATTCTGGCGCGTTTCTACGTCGATGATCCCAACGACCCGGAGGCGGCAAAACAACGCCCGATTGCACGACGCATATTGACTGGCGATGAACCGTTATTTGTCCCGTTGACGGTCATCTTGGAACTGGAATGGGTGCTACGGGCATTCTACCGTTTTGAGGCAAGCGATTTTCGCCAAGTGGTCGAGCACTTGCTAGGTCTCGCCCATGTCAACGTCGAAGAATGGCCCCGCGTCGCGCAAGCCTTGGCCTTGCAAGCGGAAGGACTGGATTTTGCCGACGCACTCCATCTCACGGCCTGTAACCAGTGCCAAAGCTTTTACAGTTTCGATGACCGCCGTTTTGCGCGTCGGGCAGCACGTTTGCCCCTGACAACCCCCGTCATCGTACCCACGGAGCAATGATGTGACAAACTCGTGCGCTGTCTAACAAGGAAAAACAAGGCATGAACTACCCCAGTATTCGCATTGAAGGTGCAATCCTCTCGCCGGACATACTCGAAAGTTTGCATGACGATACCGTTGGTCAGCGCCCCGCCGATTTTGGCTTGGAAGCAAATGCAAAAGTCAAAGACGAAATTGCCCGCGCTTGGGCCGATGCAAAAGATTACTGGCGTATATTTCATCGCAAGCTCGATACCCTAAAGACCGACAGCCCCGCCACCTCTGAAACTCGCAATCTTTGGATGGTGCCGCTATTCGGTTTACTGGGCTACCAACTGGAATATCAGGCCAAAGCCGCCGAACTCAACGGCAAAACTTACGCCATCTCGCATCGGGTCGTCAATCGCGCCAACACCCCAGTCCATATCATTGGCTACCGCGAAGCGGCAGGCTTGGACAGAAAACCGGAGCGTACCCACATAGGCGCACCGCGCATGTCGGCGCATGGCTTGGTACAAGAATACCTGAATCTGCATGATGAACTGTTTGGCTTAGTCACCAATGGTCGGATGCTGCGCTTACTGCGCGACAGTTCGCGCCTGATCAAACTGACCTATTTGGAGTTCGACCTCGACCGCATTTTTACCGATGGCTTGTTTGCCGATTTCGCCGTACTCTATCGGTTGTTGCACGTCACTCGGCTACCCATCAGTCAAGATGCCTCAGCCGAAAGCCTGTTGGAGCGTTACCATCAAGATTCGCTAGATTCCGGTGCGCGTATTCGTGCGGGACTCAGTAAAGCCGTTGAACAGGCAATCAAAAACTTTGCCAACGGTTTTCTGACTCATCCACACAACGATGCATTGCGCGAGCAAGTCAGTACCGGCAAACTGACTGCCGAAAACTATTACCGCTATTTGCTGCATCTGATTTATCGCCTATTATTTTTGATGGTGATCGAAGAGCGTAATTTGGTATTTTCGAGCAACGCCCAAACCAACTATCGAACCATCTATCAGCAATACTATAGTCTTCAACGCTTGCGCCGATTGGCTGAGAAACGCCATATCGCCGATCAGCGACACCACGATCTTTGGCTATCGCTGCTCACCACGTTTCAACTGTTTGAAGCGGAATCCATCGCCCACAAACTGGGCCTGAAACCTCTGGCGGGGGATTTGTTCAGTTCGCGAGCCATCGACATACTGGGCCAAAGCAGTTTGGCAAACGATGTACTGCTCGGCTGCTTGCGCTCGTTAAGCCTGTATCAGCATCCTGATAACGGTCAGCTATTGCGGGTCAATTACGCGGCATTGAACGTCGAAGAATTCGGTTCCGTCTATGAAGGTTTGCTGGAATACCAGCCGGTTTTTATCGGATCGACACCTGTAGGAGCGGGCCATGCCCGCGAAGTAGCCCTCAATGAAATCCAATCGGCTTCGCCGAATCGCGGCCATGGGCCGCTCCTACGTTTAATGGAAATAGAATTTGCCTTTGCCCAAGGCGACCAACGCGCCGCCACCGGTTCCCATTACACCCCGGACGAGTTGGTGCAACCGCTGATTAAGCATTCGCTGGATTATCTGATTGCCGACAAACTCAAGGAAGCCAACCCCGAACAAGCC
>CAIWDB010000387.1 GCA_903911305.1 uncultured Methylococcaceae bacterium
TAATGAATATATGCAACATGTAGGAGCGGGCCACGCCCGCGATAAATAGCCTATTTTTGAAGACTTGGCCCAAATAATCGCGGGCATGGCCCGCTCCTACGGATCAAATAAAGTAATCAATTGATATTGAAAACGCTGTAATAGTAGTTGGCAAAGCAACTATTCTTATCTCTTGTTCTTCCTTAAATCCACGATCTTTGTATCTAGAGATGCATGATGCAAAAGATGGGTAGGATTCTGTAGCATCAGGTGACTCATTTTCCTGTCTCAATATTGTTTAAAAGATTGCTATTGAATGCTTGGCAATATTATTGAGGTGTGGAGAAAATTCTAATTTAATCTTTTCCTCTTCATCGCTATAGACCACATCAGCAAGATTAGCGAAGTCATAATGAAATCCGTTAAATTCCAATTGAATCATTTCCTCTAATTCTTGCGTTCTAAATATTATAGCATAACCACCACATCCCCCGTATGCCCGCCATTGACTAAGCAGTCCATTATTATTAATATAATCATCACTATGTTCACCACAGAATGATGTAATATATATTTCATCACCTAAAGCGTCATAGCTTGAATCTACGAATACTTCGGTATCATGCTTGACAATAGTGTCAAGTCCTCCATTAGCCGATATAATATCTGTTGAATTAGGAAATTTTTGAATTGCATTGTTATACTGATCCAAGACAATAGGCAATAGCAATTCAATTAATTTCGGTCGGAATCGTTTGATTTCAGAATAATCATTTAGAAACTTATAATGGGTAGCCCAAAGGCATTTCTGTTGAATAATTCCTAACACCCCTGTCGATGTTGTGTAGTGATATAGTCTAGGGTATTGTTCTGATACTCGCATGACCTGTGCCATAGAAAATTGCTGAACAAGTAGGACGGGCTAAGCCTCATGCCTCAACCTCTTTTTCCCGTCTTGTGGGGATTCTATCACGTTGACATCAATTGGTTGCGACGGGGCGATAGCCGTATGGACAACTTTGCTTCGATAGATCAGTCCATCCTGACGGGTGCGAATGACATAGCCTCCCAACGCACCACCGGCCACGGAAAGCGTGAGCAAACCCACCGTCAACAGCTCGATATAAAGCATGACCACCCCAAACATGATGACGCTGGCAAACGCCGCACCCAGTTTAAAATTGCTTCGGGCATGGACTTGGTTGGTTTCCTTGACGATGCGTTTGTGAGTGTCTTCCAGCATGGCGCGTTTCTCCGCTTCGGCAGCGATCAGCCTGTTTTCGCGTTCACGGACAAAGTTTTCCTTGGCCCGGATCAGCGCATCCTTTTTGACATGCTCGGTGATCGACCCAAACCAGAAAACCACCAATACAGTGACGAGCAAGGCCAAAATTGTAATCGGTGCCCGGTATGCAATATCCGATGAACTCATGAATGCCATGACTAAGGCCACCATCGCCACTTCCACGATGAGGATTCCAATAAAAAATCTGAACATGGACATAAGTTTGGCTCTTTGGAAGAATGGTTAGGCAAACACTTGGACACTATTGCCGTGCTTTTGTCACATGTCAATAATTTGCATTGGGAGAACCTTCGGGGGGGTAGTCCAGTGTGTCTGTCATTTGCAACCGATACTCCTCAGCGAAATCCGGGAATGGCAGTTTTTGCGCCAAAGCCCATTCACGTACTTGTTTTTCAGCATCCTGCTGCCGTAGAGCATCAATGCCACCGTCGCGAGTGTGATAAACCGTATTAGAGGGAAAGGCAAAACCCGTGCCGGCCTTTTTGACAATCTGCATCACTCGCAGCAGTATGTCTTCCTGCACGGCCAGAAACTCATTATAGTTCGAGGTTTTGATATAAGCACGAATCTCCACATTTAAGGCAAAATCACCAAACCCGACAAACCGCACCCGGATAGGATCGGAAGCCATGTGGATAGCTTTTGGGTGGCTGTGCAACAGTTCGCGCAACTCCGCCAACAAGAAACGCAGTTGGTCATCTGTCGTCTCATACCGCATACCGAGTGTGGTGTGCAATAACATGTGGTCGCACACGCTCAAATTGACGATGTACTTTTGAGCAAATTCCGAATTGGGGATGGTGATTAAAGAGCGGTCATGGCGGCGAATTTTGGTGGAGCGCAACCCAATGGATTCCACCCTGCCCACCGAACGCCATCCTGCCGCTGAATCATCATCATAACGGCAAAGGTCGCCGATGCGAACCGGGCGGTCGGCAAATAGGTTCAGAGCGCCCATAAAGTTCTCCAGCGTACTTTTGGCGGCAAGCGCGATGGCAAGCCCGCCCACACCGGCGCCGGCAACCAATCCGTAAACGGGAATCCCGATTTGGTTAGCCACTCTAAACATCAATGCCAGCGCCGCGATGATGCCAACGGAACGTGCGGCCAGCCGAATCAGATGGGCATCCAAACTCTCTGGGTTGATCTTGGGGGAATCAATAACGGCATCGGCTATCCAGTTGGCGGTCAGCCAGACGATCAACACCAATGCGATCCCGTAGAGGATTTCAAGCAGGTAGTTAAAGCTGTCAGAACCCAAACCTGTGATATTGACCTGATTGCGGAGGAATAGCTTAAGCAGCAATCCGATACCGATGATGAATAGAGGTGTGCAAATCTGGCGCAGATGCGAGCGCAGGGTAGCGTCCTTGGCACTTACCATAGACCAGCGGAAGACAAATACCCCTAGCAATATCGCCAGTCCGATGCATAAAAGTGTCGCCAACCACTTCCACGTCACTTGACCGGCAATTGGCGTATTGGCCCAATCAGGTAGTGATTCCGTCCATGTCAACGGTATCATCCATCCCGTCATCGTTTGTGCCACGAGATACAGATTTTTGGTAGGCACGGGCTGTTTGTAGGGTAAGCCACGCACTAACGCATAGTAATGTGCAGCCCGCTCCACCGTTTTTGCGCTGAATAGAAACTCTCCGGCCTTAGCCCCCTCCCCAATACGGACAATGGCAATGTCAGTGTCGGGAATGAGCCATTGCGTCGGCCCTTTGAGTGCTTCGCCGTCCTTGCCATAGGCTGAACTGTCAGGTATGTCCTTTAAGTCAGGTAAATCCAAACGGGCAACCACTTCCCAAAGTTGCAAGAAGGTTTCAATGCCAACCTCTTGTTGACTGGCTTCAGGAATTTGACTCAGATCAAACAATGCGGTCGTTTTGACGGCCGCTTGCATCAAGGCTGCTTGCGTAGCCGGACTGGGTGAATCTCGATAGGCAGAATAGTTGCGACCCACTTCCTCGGTGAGTTTTACAAAACTCTCGAATGTCGCTCTTGGGCTGTCGGTGTCTACGGGCTCAAGCAGCCCATGAGTATCAGCAATGCTTATCAGCGGTAAGAATAGAAATAAAGCCAGAAGTTTGACTAGCATTGAAAAATCAACTTACTTTCCGATTTCTCGCCAATCCAACCAATCCTATCAGGGTCAGGAACAAGGTCGATGGCTCAGGCACCGCTTGGCTGGTCAAGGTAAACGGGCCGAATGGCGGGTCGGTGCTGACATCGCCCACATTACCCTGAAACAGAACCTCACTAGCCGTCAGGCCAACCTTGATGCCACCATTGGCAACACCTAAATCAAATGAAAACAGGTCCATGCTTACGGTGGAAGTAAAGCCTTTGAACATGACTTCCAGAAAATCGTTTTGTCCATTGCCGTTTACATCCACACCCAAATCCGCAATTTTGGCGGATAAAATATCGGTAATAGGAAATGGAAAGCTTGGGGTTGGCATGCTTCCGCCAACGGTGTAATGCAGCGTCTTGGCAAAGCTACCGGTGGAGGGGTTCATGGTAATGTCCGTGGGAACGTCAGTGGTGTAATTAGGCGCGGTTGTAGCATTTTCATCCGTCAGGTGGAGAACCGTGGCAATGTTATAGCCAAAAATCAAATCAAGGTCGATGGTGCCTGTCGGAGTACCGCTTAAAATACCGGACAAATCGCCGCTGATCGTCCCTTGGGTGCGGATGGTCGATGTACGGGCGGGGTCTTCGTTGAAAACGATGAGTGATGGGACGGGAAAATATTCTTGAACCGGTCTCTGACCCAATGGCATGGGTCCTTGTCCGCTCAGGTTAAGGCTTGTCACCTCGACCGTGAAATCCAATGCAAGGTTGAATGGAACGGCTTGCGCCGACAGGGGGAAGCACATGGCCAGTATTGGCAGAAAAAGGAAGCGACAGAACTTATTCATAGGGAACTCCTGATGGCTTTTTTATGAGTTAACTGACGTTGCGCACGGACACAAAAGTGGCTTATTTTCTAGCGAAACGGAACGTCAAAGCAAGCCCTTCGACTTCGCTCAGGACAGGCTTTGACGATCCAATCCCGAGTTGCCGCGTAACATTCGTTAGGAATACGGCTTGGCGCGTTACCCTACCCGTCGCCGTGACATCAATAGCATCATTCCAAGCCCCATCAGCAGCAGCGTCGGGGGTTCCGGCACAGTTGCCAAAAATCCCTGTGCAATTAAGGCATGGGCGGTTGCCGACGGATGGAAATCGTCAAAATAGAGGTATTGATTGGGGTTGGGGCAAAGCGTCAATGCCACCTTGTCAAAGCAAGGGCTTGTGACATTGGTGAAACCA
>CAIWDB010000388.1 GCA_903911305.1 uncultured Methylococcaceae bacterium
CGGCGACCCGGACGAAATCACCATCTCCCGTGTCAAGGCGTTCTACAACGCCGTTGCCAGTTTGATCGAGAAAAAGACTAAGCTGATGGCTGTGCCGGTCATCAATCTGACCCACGAAGGTTTTGGGCGGGCGTTTGTGATCGTCGGCAAACTCATTGTCGTGGACAAAACCTTGCGCGATGTCCATCGCTACGGCTTTCCGTCCTTCGCCAAGCTTAACGAGGAAGGCGACAAGCAGATAAGCAAAGCCGTGGAGTTGATCGAGGCTTACGGCGAAGTGGCGAATTTGTAAATCCCCCCTAGCCCCCCTTTTTCAAAGGGGGGAAATTAGAGTGAATAGAGGCAAAGAGAAATGACTCCTGAAGAATTGCAAGCACTCGAGAAAGAAGTCGCCAAGGCCAAGCGCATCGCTAGCGATTGGGCTTCGAAGATGCACGATCTGGTTGAGGACCGTCTGCCGGCGGCCTACGAAGAAATACCCGAACTCGCCCAATCAACCCTTGAGGCATGTAAGGCTTGGGCGGCAGTGAACGAAAAACTGAAACAAGCGAAAAAAGCATTGGCAGCATGATGTTTTCGCAAACTAGGAGAATCTAATGAGCAAACCTATCACGGGTGTAACAGCGGGTGGAGCCGCTTGGACCCCCGCCTTCGTACAGTCCATCGCCCAAGAGCGCTGCATCGGTTGTGGCCGTTGCTTCAAAGTCTGCCCACGCGATGTGTTCGATCTGGTTGATCGGGCTGATGTGTTGGATGCGGATGAGATCGACGATTTTGACGATCTGGACGACGATAACGCCCAAGTCATGAACATCAAAAATGCCTTGGATTGCATCGGTTGCGAAGCCTGTTCCAGGGTTTGTCCGAAGAGTTGTTTCACGCATACTTCGCTGCCAGAAGCCGCCTAAGGAGACAAGCCGCCATGCCCAGACCGTTAAAACATGTTTTTGTCTGTGTCCAACGCCGTGCGGAAGGTCATCCACGGGGTTCCTGTTCCCAGCACGCTTGTGACGATGTAATGAACACGTTCCTCGGCGAAATCCAAAGACGCAATCTATTTGATAAAATTGCCGTCACCAACACCGGTTGCTTGGGTCCCTGCGGCTTTGGAACCAGTGTGTTGGTTTACCCGGAAGGTGTCATGTACGGCAAGGTGACCAAGGAGGATGTGTCGGCGATTATCGAGGAACATTTGCTGGGTGACAAACCCGTCGAGCGTTTGAAAGTCCCCGATTTCATATGGAGTTGAGATGAACGCACTGGCCCATTCCGACGATTCGGTCTTGTTTGGCATGTCCATATTGCCAGCGACTAACAACCGCTTGCAATATGCCGTCGCTGCCCGTCATCATGACAATAGCGAGGCGGAGAATGTGTTGTGGGAAGCGCGGGCTGAAGACCCGACTTGCCTGCCAGTCTATTTTGCACTTTACAAGTTCTACGCCAACAGCAACAAGTTGGAGCGAGCCGAACGCGCCGCCCGCTTAGCCTTGGCTGAAAGTTCCCGTCAAGCTGGAGTCTATTCCGATTGGAAAAAGCTCAGTCGAGACCCGCAACGAAAAACACTCTATGCCAGCGAAGCCGGCTTGTTTTATCTTTTTTCCCTGAAAGCCTTGGCCTTTATCAAGTTGCGCCGCCAGCACTGGGTTGAGGCAGGTGACATCCTCCGTCATTTGACAAAGCTTGACCCGGAGGATCGCTGCGGAGGTTCTGTGGTGCTAGCAATGGCTAAAGCAGTTGGGGCGTTGGAGTTTGAATTTGAATCCAATTGACTACAAACTATTGGGCCAGTCGATTTGCAACCGTTTGATCGAAGAAATTCACAAGCTTGGTTTGCCTTTGGACAATCTTGCCAGTTTGCCAAACTATGACGAAGCGGGTTTCACCACCGCCAAAGATACTTATAGCGGAATGGATAGCCTGATAGGCATTTGGAAAAACCCAAATGGTTATAAGATAGGCGAAATAAAAGTCCACGGCGATGGCAGTTTTTATGCGGAATATGACGTGGCGCTGCAACATCCGACCGATGCACGTTGGTTTGTGGAATCGGTGGTCGCTTGGGGAAAAGGCGAACTTATCCGATCCGAGGCTAAGTTATTGGCGGCGTTGGGTGAATAAATAATGGCTTAGGCATTATTTATGAACACAGCCCCGCTAGATTGCCAGCTCTTTCTACTTTAACCGAAAGAATTATAACGACAAAATCCCCTGAATTATGCCTAGCCCCTTCGAGATATACGATCTACTGCAAGATTATGCAAGTGGAACGGAAACCGCTCGTGAAGTCGTCATCGGCCTAGTCTGGACTTATTGCGAAGCCGAAGCTTGCGGTTTGGCAATGAGCCCCGGCATTCCCACCCGAACCTTGCCATGGGCTGGCCGTTTGCGAGGAAAAACCGTCGCCGAATTGTCTGCTTGGGTGCGGGAGTTTGAACCCTATCAAGCCACCGTTGGCATGGCTGCGGTCAATGCCGCGATCAACCGCCGTCATGGCTTGCCCGATGGTTTGAGCCTAGCACCAGGTGCGCAGAGTAATCTGGCTGTGTTTGAACATTTCCTGCCTCAAATTTTGGCCAAGAAAATTGTCGTCATAGGCCGTTATCCGGGGCTTGAGGCATTCGTCAAACAACATCAGTTGGATCTGACTGTGTTGGAACGCACATCCGGGCCGGGTGATTTGACCGATGCGGCTTGCGAGTTTTTGCTACCCGAGGCAGAGTGGGTGTTTTTGACCGCCAGTTCGATTCCCAATAAAACCTTCCCTCGTTTAGCCGAGTTGTCCCGCGATGCCACCACTGTTTTGATGGGTCCAACCACGCCTTGGTTACCCGACCTTCATCATTTTGGCATTGATTTCCTAGCCGGGGTTGAGATTGCCAACCGAGACATGCTCAGGGCGACGGTGGCTGAAGGTGGCGGTGTGCGTTTGTTCGATGAGGCTGTCGGATATAGAGTGGCAGCTTTGGGCAATCGCGAGGCGGTGGCTTGGACTAAACAATTGATTGCCCAAACCGCCATCGAAAAAGATACCCTAACCCGCGCCATGGACGACTGGTATGAACAAGGCAAAGCCGCCCGCTTTCCCCGTTATGCCGAGTTGGAGACCGCCAATCGTAGGCTTTCCCGTCTCGACACCTGTTTCAAACGACTTTGGGATGCAAATCTAGATGGATAAACAAGAACCTAATTGGGTCAATTCGGCCCGATTGATACTCTACCATTCTCAAAGCACTAGCGCCCGTACCCTATTCTTGCGCCATGACTCGGGCAGCGTTATTGCACCAAAGCCATTGCCGGCCTTATCGACGCTAATTGATGATGAGGAATTTGATCACGGAGAGAGTGTGGTTTTTCTGCATCCAGCCACGTTGATTTTGGATTACTGCTCAGGTTTGGGGCTTCAGCCTTCTTTATTGCAGGCACAAGGCGAATTTCACGAACGAGTGGATGCGCCCGGTGGCGTGATCAATGTCTATCTTGCCCGCTTCACCTGCATTGATCCGCCACGGCAACTGTTCGCCGACATGGGCGGGAAGTTTTGTGCCATCACCGAGTTGCGTGGCGGACATCCAGCGGAAATGGCCTTATTACAGCGGGCTTATCAAACCATCATGGGATAATATTGGACACAACGCTTGCCTTTTTTGTTGACGGACAGGAAATCCCTTTTCAACCGGGTCAGACGGTCTTGCAAGCGTCTTTGGCGGCGGGGCTGAACATCCCCCACCTGTGCTTCAATCCTGAATTGGAGCCGATAGGCAGTTGTCGCTTGTGCCTGATAGAAGTGGCAGGCCGAAGATTATCCGCTTGTACATTGCTTGCCGAGCCAGGTATGGTGGTTCAAGCCGATAACCCCGCTTTGCGTAAATTGCGGGCGGCGTTGGTGGCAATGATGCTAGGGCAAGGCAAGCATACCTGCATTCGTTGCGAGCGCACAGGGGATTGCCGTTTGCAAGACGCAGCCATTGCGCTAAATGTTCACATGGAAGATTCCTTGCCTAGCCTAGTCCTACCACCCAATGACGATAGCCACCCGGATGTCAGCTTAAACCGAGACCGCTGCATCCTGTGCGGTATTTGCGTAGAAGCCAGCCAGAAACTGGATGGGAAAAATATCTTTGGCTTTGTTGAAAAAAGTGGGAATATGATGTTGACCATCGAATCAGCATCCGGCTTATTGAAAGATTCAAGCATTTCAGCCGAAGACCATGCGGTGCGGCTGTGTCCGGTGGGGGCGTTAATCCGTAAACATAACCCAATGCCAAGTGAGTTTGCATCCTTCGATTTTGTTGGCGAATTTAATCTGCCTTATTAACTGATGTTACGCGGCGACCTAGGATTGGAGCGTCAAAGCTTGCTTTGACAAGGTCATTGGAAATGCGAAGCTTGCTTCGCCTGTCAAAGCAAGCTTTGACGCTCCCGTCTTGACAGTAGGCATCTATTACATCCGTGAGTAACATCCGTTATTAAGCATTGACTTTGACTACACTATCCCCTTTGCGCACCTTGCCAATGGGTTTGGCGTGGTCGAAGCCTTGTTGATGGAACAAGGCCAACACTTCATCAGCGTCTTGTGGGTCGCAGGCGACTAGCAAACCGCCGCTGGTTTGGGGGTCGCATAGAAACTTGCGTTGCCAATCTGTGAGTTCTGCACCAAGTTCGACCGATTGTCCATAACTGTCCCAGTTGCGGGCTGCTGCCCCGGTGGCATAACCCTGACTTGCCAACTGTGCCGCCCGGTCAATCAAGGGTATGTCTGCGAACGCAATATCTGCACTCAAACCTGAACCCTTACAGATTTCAAGCAGATGTCCCAACAGGCCAAAGCCAGTGACATCAGTCATGGCATGTACCCCATCAACGTCTCCCAATAGCGCCCCCACGCTGTTGAGGCGTGTGGCATGTTCGATCATGAGCGCATAGCTTGCCCCGTCCAGTTGCCCTTTTTTCAAGGCGGCGCTTAAAATTCCTATGCCTAAAGGTTTGCCAAGAATTAACATGTCGCCCGCCTGTGCCCGGTCGTTGCGTTTCACTTTGTCGGGATGCACTAGCCCAAGTGCGACCAACCCATAGATGGGTTCGGGGGCGTCAATCGAATGCCCACCCGCCAGTGCAATTCCCGCCGCTGCACAAACCGATGCGCCGCCGGCCAATATTTGGCGAATTGTCTCCAACGGCAGTTTATCAACCGGCATTCCCACCACCGCCAAAGCCAGAATCGGCCTTCCGCCCATGGCATAGACATCTGACAGAGCATTGGTAGCCGCGATACGGCCAAAATCGAACGCATCATCGACAATCGGCATGAAAAAATCGGTTGTCGCGACTATGGCTTGATGTTCGTTAAGCCGATACACCGCCGCATCGTCGCTGCTGTCGCTCCCCACCAACAAATCGGGAAATAGCCCCGGCAGCGGCATTTCGGCCAGCATTTCGGCCAGCATGGAAGGGGCGATTTTGCAGCCGCAGCCGCCTCCGTGGGAAAGCGTGGTCAATCGTATGTCGGTCATGATGAGTGGGTCAAACTGGCAGAGGGTTAATGGCTGATTGTGGGTGCGATGCTCAATGGAAGGTCTAGAACCCATCTCAGCTTGTAAAATGTTTCATATGAAACTAAATGAAACACCTTCTGTAAGCTACCGATGCATTGTTTTGCATCGCGCGTGGCAAGACGGAGCTAATATCCAATGCTGTTTATTATATGTCATAACGGAGAAAATACTCGTGCATCACTGCTTGTAGCACAAGCAAAACATGCGTGAATGAGTTTTATGGCTTGAATGATGCGCCAATAACCGGCCCGGTCTTGAAGCCCAGGTCGGTTAAAGCAAGTCGAAGAGTGGTGATGCTCAAGCCTTGACTTGAGTTTCTCTAGAATGCGCTAGGCACCAACAACCAGCATCACGTTATTGCTGACCACCCAGCTATAAAAGGTGACTGACAAACCCAAGGTTGTCGTGATCCAGCGACTTTTCATCTTGTGCCGGTCATAGAACAGGAAGGCGATAAAGGCAAGCCCTGCCAATTTAATCAGGGTGATGGAAAATCCCAAGCCTATCATGTCTGCAAAGAAATTAAGCACGGGATTCACTTCATCCACTTCTGCAAACTTCAACCCAAAAAAGGTCACGATGCCATCCGCGACCTGTAATAGCCCGAAGATAACGATAAAATATGCGTTCATGACGTGTCTCCAAATCATAAGCCCCATGCCCGTCAGGCCCAATTAACAGTAATGCCGAGGCGCTCTGAGGTGCGTGGGAAGGAATTCCCTGTAGTCATTCAATCGGCTGGCCCCTAAGCGGTTGGCAGGGGTTGGTTAAGTAATGGAAAAGGGTTTCATAAATATATATACACTAATTATGCCAAAACCTATTGATTTCGATGGCTGTTGTTATGACGGATTACACTCGATTGACGCTTACCCAGTACAACGATGATGCAAGAGTTGGAGAAACCAAGGGACATGAAACCTATGACGTTCTTCGACGGTTATAAATCTTTTCACGCGGCTGATGGCTTGGGCGCAAAGATCCTTGATACTGCCACTGCACTCCGGGCAAACCTTCTTTTCTTCAATATCCTTCAAATTCCAAACGCGCAATGTACTGTCCTCGCTGGCCGTCACCACTTGGGTTCCGTCACTGCTAAACCGGGCCTGCCTGACCCCGTCAGTGTGTCCGTGCAACTCTAATTTCACCGAGCCGTCAGCCATGCTCCAAATCTTGGCCGTGTTATCCATACTCGCCGACACCAACCATTCACTATCGGGGCTGAACTCCACGCTGGTGACCCAGTTTTGGTGGGACCGCAAGTCATAAACCAAATCTCCTGTGTCTGTATCCCAAACTTTGGCTGTCCCATCGCGACTTGCTGTGGCGATAAAACGACCGTCGGGGCTGAATCCGCCGGAGGTCAACTCGTCAAGGTGACCTTTGAGGCTGAACAGTGGTATGAAAGTCGCCCCATTTTGTTTCCAGACCATTGCAGAATGATCCCTGCTTAACGTCAGCACAAGCTTTCCGTTTGGGCTAAACCTGGACCCAACCAATAATTTATCGTGGTTTAAAATACTAAGTGGCTTACCGGAAGTGGCATCCCAAATTCGGGCAGTGCCATCTCTGCTTGCGGTAAGGGCCAGCGTTCCGTCTGGACTGAACTCCGCCGAGAGGACTCGCTTAGTATGACCGCCCAAAGATGAACACTCGCTGCATATGCTGCCAATCAATGAACCCGTGGCTAGGTTCCAGGTGCTGTATTCGCCATGGATGGTTGTGCCGATGAGGGTTTTGCCATCATCACTGAATTCCACTTTAGCCAAAGGTGCCGAGTGGATAAACGGTTTGCCAATTGGCTCGGCAGTGGATGTATCCCATAACCGGAGAGTATGATCCTCACCCGCCGTGGCCATTTGACCGCTATCACCTCGAAAAGCAATGCTGGTCACCACGCCTTGATGGGCTTGGACATTGGCTAAACTTCGCCAAGTTTTCGTGTCCCATAGTTGAAGGCGCCCCTGTTTGTCAGCGGTTGCCATCCGATCTCCGTTAGGACTGAAATCCATGGCACTAAAAAGTGAACCGTCAGCGCTCAGTTCGGCTAAGATTTTTCGCGTTTCCACTTCCCTTATAAAAACTGAATAATCTTTTTCAAGCGTGGCGACGAGTGCCCCGTTGGCTGAAAAGGATGTGTCTTGAATTTTAGTGGCATAGCCTAGGTTGGGTTGGTTGCTGATGCCGTCTAACACAATCAGCGGCTTTCCGCTCTTTACATCCCAAATCCGCCCCGTGTTGTCATCGCTCGCGGTGATTGCCTTAGAAGTGGCATTATCGAAGTGTGCCTTGTTGACCGTGTCGGTATGCCCGTATAGTGTGTGCAACAAACTGCCCGTGGCCGCGTCCCAAATTTTGGCTGTGTGGTCGTCACTGCCAGTGATGATAAATTTGCCGTTTTGGCTGAAATTCACGCTATTTAAAGAATCTTTATGGCTGTCTAGGGTCAGCGTGGGAAGTAGGTTTTGGGTATCCCATACCCTAGCTGTATTATCACTGCTGGCAGAAACAACCCAACGTCCATCAGGGCTAAATGCCGCATCATTCAAAGCGCCTGTATGTCCGTAGTAGGCAAGCCGTCCATGTTCAGTCAGTGCATTCCATACACGAACGCTCCTATCCCGGCCTGCCGTGACGATGAATTTGCCATCGGGGCTAAACTCGGCTGAAGTCAAAATATCCGTGTGCCCCTTCAATTCGTTGATGGTATGCCAGTCAGTATGGTGACCATCTGTGCCTTTTTTCCATACCCTACCGGTGCGGTCCCGGCTAATGGTCAAAATCAAGTTAGGGTCAACTGGACTGAATGTGGCCATGGTGATTGAATCCACATGCCCTTCCAGCCAAGTCAGCAGCTTGCCAGTGTTTGCATCCCAGACCCGTGCAACGTTGTCGCCGCTGGAACTGACGATTAGCTTTCCATCCGGGCTAAAGCGGGCATTGTTGACACTAGCCTGATGCCCGAATAACTCCCATAATTTCTTGCCCCTCTGCGCGTCCCATACAATAGCCGTCTGGTCTTGGCTGGAAGTGACGATACGGGAGCCATCGGGACTGAATTGAGCATCGGTGAGGTCGCCTTTGTGACCGCGCAATATCTGTAGGTTGCTTAGGCTGTGGACATCCCATACCCTCGCCGTGCCATCTTCGCTGGCGGTCACCACCTGTTCACCATTGGGGCTGAAGGACGCTCTAACCAGCAATCCTTGATGGCCTTCGAGTTTGCCGATCAGTTTCCCCGAGGGTGCTGCCAGCAACTTGGCACTAAAGTCTGGTTCTGCCGAGATGACCATGGACCAGTCCGAATTCGCCGTCAAAATAGTAATGGGTTCAGGCAGGTTTAGTGGTTTTTTGGCTTCGCCCAAACTGGACCCGTCCCAATTCACGATAAAGAGTTGCCTGTCTTTTCCCGTTGCGGCAATGCGTTTTCCATCCGGGCTAAATCGGACGTTCAATAAGAAATCTCGCTTGTCCTCAAGGGTGGCAAGCAGCGGGTTTTGCAGTGCAAGCTTAAGGATGTCCGCCGACTCTTTGGTCGGATTGGCCTTCACCGCCTGAATACCTAAAAACAGGCTAAGTTCCGGGTCGGTGCTCAGTTGGAGAAATGACTTGGCGACCAACTCATGGGAGAGAGCGGACAAAAACTCCATGGCTGCCAAACACGATAACAGCATAAAAACAGCGGCCAAACTACAGGCAGTTGCCATTGCCCTGCGCCTACGCAGGTTTTGGGTCAGGCGTTTTCGTTCATCGACCGCTTGGCTGGCTTGTATGAAGGTGGTGTCCTCCCCAAGCAAAGCATCTTGGCGTAGGGAGATCCACCGTTCAGCCTCAAGCAGTGGGGTTCCCCGCAACAGGGTGGTATTGTCACCCCGGTTTTGTTGCCATATTTCCCGGCTGACTTTCAGCCTTCTGCGCCATAGTAAAAATTCGCGGTCTTCGTCTAGCCATGTGCGCAACCTTGACCATTTCCTAATCAGGGCCTCATGGGCCACTTCCACCATGAACTCCCCCCCTTCGCCATGATGCCCTATGACCAACAAACGCGCATCGGCCAGAATTTGGATAACCTCTTGCGCGTTCTCATTAAATTCTCCGTAGGCTATGCGTTGCCCGGCTTCTTGTGCAGTATTTCCCGAGGAACTGATCCAAACCAACCGCATCAATGCATGTTTGGCCGCATTTTGTTGTTCAGTTGTCAAAGCTGCGTAAATCGTTTCGGCCCGGCGCACAATGGCCCCTCCCACACCGCCGATTTGCCCGTAAGCGGCATGGGTTAACACGCCCCCCTCGCGTCTAGCCCATAATTCGGTCAAAGCAAACTCCAACAAAGGTAAGTTACCAGGCTCGTCGCCCACATCATCCAGCATCTGCTTTGCCAGTCCGGGTTCCAAGCTTAGCCCTAGACGTTTGGCCGGGCCGACTATGGCCTTGTTCATTTCTTCCCGCGTCATCGGTCCAAGATTGATGACTGAGTTTTCCATTTTGTCGCTCAGTTGCCGACTGGCGCCAATCAAATAGCCGTAAAACGATCCCCTCATGGTGATGACCGCATTCAGACGGGAATCCGTATTGGCTTGAATTAACATATCCAAGAAACGAAGACGTTCGGTTTGTTCGCATAGGGTGAACAATTCTTCGAATTGGTCGGCTACCAGCAAGAGGCGGTCAGTGCCTTCGGAACGTGTCAATATTTGATCCACCACGGCCAGCAGGGCGATTCTCCCTTCTCTGAGCAATTCCGCAAGTTTGTTGGCTTCGGCGAATAAATTCATTGTGGTCAGTTCAGGCTCCAACAGCGGTGTCAATGCCATTGCCAAATGAAGGAAAGGACGGTCACCGGGGATGAACGTGGCCGCATCCCAGGTTTGGGCGGGTGGCCTTTCACGGCGAAGCATGGGTAATAGTCCTGCTTGAACGACCGATGATTTGCCACTCCCTGATGGGCCGATCACCACCACTAAGCCGCGTTGCACTAAAGTCTCTTTGATGCGGCTGGAAAACACCTCTCGCCCGCAAAAAAACGCTGCGGATTCTTCTTTGAATGGACGCAAGCCTTGATAAGGGCATAAGTTGTTAGTTTCCGCCGCATAACCAGCATCAACCCCTTCCTTTACGACTTTGCATAAAATGTCCAAGCCTTCTATGTCGGTCGGGTCGGAACGCAAATCTATCCATGTATTGAGGAACAGGAAACCCGGCGTCACATCTGCTTCGGGAAGTAACACCGGGACAACCGGGAATACGCAATGGTTTCTTTCATCGGCCACTTGCCGATCCAAAGCAAAAGCCATTTCCCGTTTTTGCCACAAACCTAGGCCGCTAGGTCCGATGAACACCGCCACTCCCTTGGCTTTGCGTAAGCCATGCTCCAATGCTTGTGGCCAGGGCATACCGGCCAGCAATTGTTCCCTGTCAAAAAAAGTCCTAATCCCGCGGACTTGGAGAATATCCCGGATGGCTTGGACTTCTTTAGTGTCCGCACGGCTATAGCTTAGAAACAAGTCCCACTGAGTGGTGACTTCGGGGCTATCTTCGCCCGTTAGGGCTGGATGCATCAGTAGGGCAGATTTTTCTGGCGGCATTGCTAATATTTACCTTAGCGTCAATTATGAACACTGTTGCGTGATCATGAGGCAACTCGATAAACTCAGAACCTCGACACGTTGACATGAAATAGCAACAGAACCTAGAAACCATGCCATTGGCAGTCCGCTGTTGGCCGCCGCGTCATCTCAACTAGGGATAGGCAAATCGAAACCTAATGTCAACGGTGACGAGGTTGGCATTATCATGAGCGATAGGCGAGTCAACGTAAATCGGAAAAAATCTGATTTTTTAGTAAGAATGGGGATTTTTTGACATCGGCATTTTGATTGCCCTCATCCCCGCTTTTTCATTGTATGTAAGGTGTTAATTCATCAGCATTGTGTGACACCAATCCCCTCCAACTTTTTCCCCGATAACCGATTGGCAAGGTGTATTCAGCATTGATGATTTGCATTTGATGATATTATTTAGCGAACTTGGGCATGGTCTAAGAGTATGCGATACCCAAGCTATAAACCAATCGCCCTATCGACATGTCCGGCACGCTTCTGCCAAACTTGCGGAACCGTACTCGCTTTGTGTCACCGGAATGCCCATAAAATTAATGACTTTCGAATCATTCATGAACAAACACAATTCCAGCAAGTTGCCATTATATGCAGTATTGATCGGCATTGGCCTTCTCGCGGCAGGCTGCAACCGCGATGACAAGCAGGCCAAACAGCCAGCCCAGACCGAAAATTCTGTGTCCCAACCGGAAAAGGAGCAATCCCCCAAGCCCGGCAAACAACTGTCGAGCCTTGAATCCCTTGTTGCGCCTATCGCACTTTATCCAGACCCCTTGTTGGCGGAATTGTTGGTGGCATCCACTTACCCGCTGGAAGTGGTGCAGGCAGCCCGCTGGGTGGATTCCAAACCTGACCTCAACACTCTCAAAGATAAAAACTGGGATGCCAGTGTCATGCGCATGGTTGATGTGCCGCAGGTGCTGAAACTCATGAGTGACCACTTGGATTGGACGACCCAATTAGGCAACACATTCCTCGCCCAGCCTGACGAAGTGATGAACGCGATTCAAGCACTTCGCCGCCGGGCCAAGCAAAACGGGTTCCTCAAAGACACGCCAGAACAAAAGGTCAGCTCCAAGATGGAAGATGTGCGGCAAAGTCCCGTACCAGCAGCAGCCAGCAGTGGGGATATGACCGCACAACCGGCGGTCTACAAACAAGAAGTGGTCTACATAGAACCGGCCAAATCCAACACCCTGTACGTGCCTCAATATCAACCAGAGTCCGCTTATTCGGCCAGTTTGGCTCCGCAACCGGGGCAAACCGCTGCGTATGCCGCCAATCCAAGCGCGACGAGTTACTATCCGACAACCGCACCTGCAACCGCTACCTCATCTGGAACTGACTGGATGACCTTTGGCTTGGGGGCCGTTGCTGGCGGGTTGTTGACGTGGGGAATCATGGAGTGGAGCCATAACAACTCATGGAACAGTTATTACGGGGGCCGCTATTATCCTCCGGTCAGCCATTATTATGGCGGGGCCGTATGCCGCTATGGCAATTGCTGGAACGGTGGCAACGTGGGTCGTAACAATGTGAATTACAACAAAAACATCAACGTATCCGGCAATGATGTCAACGTCGGCAACAACAGGACGTTTAGCCAAGACAAGCTTGCTTCGATCAAAAATGAACGGCAAGGCTGGACCCATGATGTCCGCCATCGGGAAGGGGTCAAGTATCCCGATGGGATCAAGGATAAAATCGGACAAATCAACCGACCTGGCTCACCGGGAACCCGTCCGGGCGCGCCACAAACACTACCGGCGAATATCAGGGGTTTAGACGGTGCAGGGGGGCGACCCTCGGCAGATCAAGTGAGGGATAGCTTGTCCAAAGGCTCCCGGCTTGGCGAATCTGGCCTGAAGGACAAGGCAGCGAACAGGCCCAACCTGACGCGGCCTGACTCAGGCGATGTCCGGCAGCGACTTGGGGGCGAAGGTCAGCGTCCAAATTTACCTGAAGGTTTACGCGATTCGGGGGCAAAGGCCAAAGCCGGGCAAATGAACCTTGGGGACAATCGCCAGAAGCTGCAAGACAAAGCCAGGGTTGGCGACAGGGCCAATCTTTCCGCCGGACGCGACCGGCTACAGCAAGCCGCCCCAAAGGCCCAGCAAAGACGGGAAATGCCGCAACAACAACGCGCACAGCGGCAACAACCGGCGGCTAAACCCAATCTATCGCAAGGAGGTGGGCAAAATTTAGCCAACCGACAAAAACCAGCAAGCCGTCCCCAACCGGCTGGAGGTGGTTTGGGTCAACGCTCGGGAGGTGCTGGTGCCAAACTACCCAGTGGTGGTTTTGGCCGCAGTGGAATGCCAAACCGGGCCAGTGGAGGCGGCGGTTTTGGTGGTGGCGGACGCCTAAATCGGTAATCGTTGACGGCCTAATTGAGAAGCGAACCTACTGGGTGGCGATACTGAAAAACGCTGCCCAGTCTTTATTGTGATAACAGGTATGCAAGGCACATCGGTATGGACAGCGAACTTTCTCCGATTGGGCGCTCGAGTTTTTCATGGAAATGGGTTTGACTCAAGACACCGCTACCAGTACGACGTAACCGGCGTACTGCGGCGGGCTGAAATCAGCAATATGGACGGAAGGACAGTATTGTCGTTAGCAAAAAACGACAGGTGAATTAACGCCGACCCCGTCCACCTTTGGGACCTTTGTCTAATGCGACGTAAATGGTGTTGCCTTGAAAATCTTGGCCGTCAAGACCAGAAATGGCTGAACGGGCCTCATGCCCTTCCATGTCAATGGTTGCAATGCCACGGGCTTTGCCAGTAAATAAATCACGGCTTAATTTCAATCCGAATACTTTACCATAACCACCGAATAATTCAGTCAGGCTGGTTTCGGTTGTACTAGGGGGTAACCCTCGAACGAAAAGCGTCAACATGTGTTGGCACTCCTTAATAATAGTTGATAACTTTGAAAACATACGTTGCGCAATAGTTATCGCACCCGAATGTAGGTCAAAAAAGCAGGCGCTAAAAGCAACCTGCTTTTTTGGCTTGAACGTTTACCCGATGATGTTACAGGGCGACAACGTTTTCAGCTTGTGGACCTTTCTGCCCGCTGACCTCGGTGAAGCTAACGCGCTGACCTTCCGTCAAAGATTTGAATCCTTGACCTGAAATCGAACGGAAATGCACGAACAAGTCGGCACCATTTTCGCGTTGAATAAATCCAAATCCTTTGGCTTCGTTGAACCATTTAACGGTTCCATTTTGCTGTTGTGACATAGTTAATCTCTTTAAATAAGCGCTATATGCGCAAAAACTTTCAATCATTCCCACGTGTGGGGAAAATTGAAAAAAAGCGGGTATTACGGAATGGCGGGCAGTTGGAGCAGGAATGTATTTTTTGACAAATAAAATTACGCTGACTTGCTTGGCGCGAACCTCTTTACACCTTCTCCGATATTACAGTAAACCCATTAGTAAAGCAATTTATTTTTAAAAATATTTCTTGATAACTATTCAATATTCTTCCATAACTGATGTTACGCACGAAGCAACAGTTACTTATTTTCTAACCAAAAGGGAGCGTCAACAGCAAATCTCATTTTGGCTTCAAACCCCGTCATTCCGGCATGGATGCCGGACAAATCGGCAGGACAGTCGATTTGCACGGCTACGCCGCCCGTAGGGTTCGGGACAAGGATGTTCCGAATGCATCCAGGCCATGCCTGTCCTGAGCGAAGTCGAAGGGGACGGTAACTTATCGCGGGTGCAAGTGCTTGAATTAGCTAATGAAGTAAGCCAAATCTTGCCATCCTTGGACGCTGGATTTTGGCATCCCTGCCAAAATGACGGTTCCACAACATAATGAAAACGGCACGAGGATAATCGCGTCGCCCGTGGTGTGGAAACGCCAGCGGCGAACCTCCAATTGGTTGGAGACCTTGCCCATCCCATCGGGGTTGACAAAAAATGCAGCGTCCAGATCCACCCGCCCGCCGAATTTGCCAGTCAGTTCTGCCCGATCCATGAACAATGCGGGGAAAGAAGGCTTTTCTTCGTCATCTGCCCAATACAAGCCTCTGGGTCGTTGACCAAATAATGTGTAATTCAATCCCTGCCAATCCTGCCATTCCAAGTCCCATCCAAGCAGTGGCGTGGGAGGTTTAGCATCAGAAGATGGATTGACTGAAACCGTGGTTGAGTTTGAACTATGGTCTGTGGGTATTGGATTTTGGTACGAACCAGCTTGCCCGTTGGATTGAAGCACAGGCTTCGGGTAAACCGAAGGCTCGGCATAGCCCTTTATTGAGAGTGGCAATATGATTGCCAGTAGTGGAATTAAACCCACATCACCAACTAACGATTTTTTTTGGCTGGCAGATTCGAGTGTTGGATAGCCAACTTTGGGCCATCCTTAGTATGATACAGCGCTTTCTATATCTACTTGTTACTTTCTTATTTATACCCACGTCGGCAAAGGGTTGCCGACCTACTGCATAACAAGAGTTGTAGGGCGGCAACCCTTTGCCGCCAACGATTTCAAAGTAATCAATGGACATTAAAAACGCTGTAAGTTATTGTATACTTGAAAAGTATGCAATAATGATACCTTAAAATAATAAGACCCTCAATACTCTATAATCCAAAGGTTTAGTATGGAATTAACACCTACAGCGTTTTCAATATCAATTGATTACTTTATTTGATCCGTAGGAGCGGGCCATGCCCGCGATTGTTTGGGCCAAGTCTTCAAAAATAGGCTATTTATCGCGGGCGTGGCCCGCTCCTACATGTTGCATATATTCATTA
>CAIWDB010000389.1 GCA_903911305.1 uncultured Methylococcaceae bacterium
AGTAGGCCGGAATAAGCCCGCCCCGACGGGCGTTTCCGGCAAAATGACAGGCCAAGTGCCGGAAACGGTCGTTGCACGACCTTATTCCGGCCTACAACCAACCCTTAATTCAACAGCATTGGGTTGGGGGAGAGGGTTTCGGCTTAACTTAATGGCAGTGACGCTCCGGCGTGGGAACGATCAAAAGGCAGCAAAGCCGCCTAAGGTAATTCTTCGCCAATCTAAGGTGTCCCTAGGGCTAGAATACATTATTCACCCGATCCTTACCTCCCGCAGATAAGCGTAATCTTTACACCATGTGAAAGAGCGTGGACCACTTTGCGCCGTGTACTCGAATAAGTTTCAAGCTTTGCTTGAGGAAACCAAATTGCTCATCTGACTGGAAACCGGAAAACACTGTATGGCAACTGCCACACATCAGAACCTCATTGTTAAAGATGTTAGGTTAATTGCGAAAATCGGCATCAGCTTGAGCACGTCCTTGTTGACTCTGTTGTTGGCTTCTTGGGGCATGGTCACACCAACTTTAGCGACGGCAGCAACAGCACTGGCAACCTACCCGGTGCCGGGAACCCAAGGTTTCTGCACCACACCGCTTTTCTCGGAAGTCCCTTCCTCCCTTAAATGCGTTCAAGTACCTCAGCCGTTTGTGTTGGACGCGAAAGGCAACCCCACACCAGCCAAGTTTTTTCGCAAGGATGCTTCTGGAGCATTTATCAGCCCGCCAGTTTTGATTCCGCCCGGTTCAAACCCCAATGTTAATCCGCCGATTAATACAACGACCGACCCAAATTTTACTAAAACGTCCACGATCCCCAGCCTCATCAAAAACCAGGCAGCGGCGATTGCCTTGGGCAAAGCCCTATTTTGGGACAATCAGGTAGGTAGCGACGGTTTGGCTTGCGCCTCCTGCCATTACAGCGCCGGGGCAGATCCAGGGCGAGTGCAAAACCAGATTAACCCTGGGCTGAGGAACGCCAGCGGTGAAGTAGCCAGTGATGGGGTTACGCCTATTGGCAATGTGTTCAATTTTGAAGCTGGGAATCCGTCCGGCTTGAACCCGCTGCTCCCGGCAAAAGGGAAAGGGCCGAACTACACCCTGACAAAATCGGACTTCCCTTTCACCAAGTATCGGGAGCCGACATCATTTAAACAGCCGGATAACATCTATCCGCCGCAAATGCATCGTAATGACCCGGATGCCTTTCTGAGCGATGGCATCACTCCCAACCCCAATTATGGTAAGAGCATGGTGACTTCCGACAGCGACGACATCGTCTCTTCGGCAGGCGTCTACCACTCGACCTTCAATAATCTTTCGCCGGATGGTACGAAAGACAAATGCAAACGACGATTCCCCACCAGTGGGCCAGACATGCCGTTATTCAATGTAGGCGGGATCGGGGTTCGTCAAGTGGAGCCGCGCAATGCGCCGACTGTCGTCAATGCCGTGTTCAACTTCCGCAATTTCTGGGATGGCCGGGCCAATAACGTCTTCAACGGACTCGATCCGTTCGGCAACCGTCGCCCCTTCCCGATGCCTTGGACGGATACGACGCAAGCCCCTCCCACGGACATCAATACTTGGGACGGAAAAAAATTCACAGCAGTCAAGATTCGTATCTACAACGCCAGCTTGGCCTCCCAAGCCGTGGGACCGGCCCTCAGCGACTTTGAAATGTCCTGCGGTGGCAAGCAGTTTCCGACGCTGGGCAGGAAAATGTTGACGGTGCTCCCGCTAAACGGGCAAATCGTCAACAAAAATGACAGTGTGCTAGGGTCTTACAAATCCATCACCGACCCCAAGGGGCTTAACACCACCTACAAAGCGATGATTCAGGCGGCTTTCGTCGATAATCTGTGGAATGCACCGGCCACCCAGTTGCTGGGTGTGCAAACGACTGTCAAAGGTTCGGGCTACACTCAAATGGAGAACAATTTCTCGCTATTCTGGGGCCTTGCCATCCAAGCCTATGAAGCTACCCTGGTGTCGGATGATTCCCCATTCGACCAAGCTCAGGAAGGGCGGGCAGCAGCAACGAACCCGTTGACCGACCCATCGTCACCGGAGTTTCGCGGCAAGAATTTGTTTAACGGTAAAGGCAAGTGCATCTCTTGTCATTCTGGCCCGGAATTCACCGCCGCATCGGTCACTCATGTGCAAGGCAAAATGGGCATTGGCTCTTATTTGCAAAGAATGCTAATGGGTGACGGCGGCGTCGCTTTATACGATGTCGGTTTCTACAATATTGGTGTGCGTCCTGCCAAGGAGGATGTGGGGGTTGGTGCAACAGACCCTTACGGCTATCCCTTGTCCTTCACCCGCAACGCGAAGAAAAGCTCGAACGGTTATAACATCTCGCCATTGGGGGTTGACCCTTTCAACACTAACTCTGTCTTTTTCGACCCTGCACAGCCCAATCTCAACCCGGTCGATTCTTATGAACGTGATGCAGTGGATGGGGCATTCAAGACACCAACCCTGCGCAATGTCGAATTGACCGGTCCGTACTTTCACAATGGTGGCAGTGCGTCACTGGAACAAGTCGTGCAGTTCTACAACCGGGGAGGTGATCGTCGGGATAATTTTATGTTGAAACTGGATACTTCGACTTACACCTTCGTTTTGGTCGATGCTGTCACCAACCAGACTGTTCCGACCGATCCCTGGACTGGCTTGCCAGTGCAGATTGACCCTGCGACCAACATGCCTAAGATTGATCCTGTGACTGGCATGACCCTGACCCGTCCGTTGGACAGCACCGGCTACTTGAACACAACCGGATATGGCTGGTCCAGCAATTTGGCCCCGGACATGGCTGGCGCAAGGGATAGATCGCTAATGGAATCCGGGTTCCTCCCCGAAAGCAACCTCAGCTTGACATCCCAAGATGTTGCCGATTTGGTGGCTTACATGAAAATGCTCACCGACGAGCGGGTCCGTTGGGAAACCGCACCTTTTGACCATCCGCAACTGGGCATACCGAATGGGCATCCAACCAACGAATTGACCGTCACTCCGCGAAATGCCAATACCACGATTGCCGTCCAGAACATGATGAACTACCCTGCCGTGCCTGCGGATGGCCGGGCATCGAAGGTGACACCCTTGCCGGCGGTGCAGTCATTTGAATCGCTATTGAAATAAAGCCTGACCTGCCTGGCTCACCGTTAAAGCGCCTAGGTTCATAGGGCCGATTGCTGCGACCCCTCCGGGGTCATGGGTCTTTATTTCCGCATTATCCGGGGGTGTCGCTTCGCTCAACCCCCGGCTAATGGCTAGGCAACCCTACGGGTTGCAATAGATCGGCATTTATAGCTCGGCAGGACTTGTGTATAACGACGAGAGCTCCAGCTTGGGAACGATCAAAATAGGACGACCTTAGATGACATATACGGTGTTCACCTTAGTTCATTGGTTGATGGTTTTCTCTATAATAAGGCTTAGTTTCGATTAATCCACATACAGCATTTTCAATACCAAATAGTTACTTAATAATGAATATATGTAACATGCAGGAGTGGGCCATGCCCGCGATAAATAGCCTATTTTTGAAGATTTGGCCCAATCAATCGCCAACATTTGGGTAGCCGGAATCTTCTTGTTTGGCGTAGCCAAACAAGAATATCTTTTTATTGATTGACCCTTCCTAAAATCCTCCAATATTTTTGGCAGGATAACCTCTAATCGTTTTAGCCATTACTTGGCAAAATGACACTTAGTGCGTACTAAATTTTTATCACTCATGCGAGCATAAGCTTGAATGATGGGGGTAATGATTTGTGCATCTAAAAACCATCGGCGCGAGATAAATATTTTAAAATAACTGCTGGATTAATTGAACCATTTAGCATTTATTTGGGATTAACTTGCAAACGGACTCTCTTGCAGATTTACAGCGTTTTCAATATCAATTGATTACTTTATTTGATCCGTAGGAGCGGGCCATGCCCGCGATTGTTTGGGCCAAGTCTTCAAAAATAGGCTATTTATCGCGGGCGTGGCCCGCTCCTACATGTTGCATATATTCATTA
>CAIWDB010000390.1 GCA_903911305.1 uncultured Methylococcaceae bacterium
ACAGTACTCGCTGATAATGGCTTCAATCCGTTCATTTATTTCCGGTTTTAACGTAGATAAACTGTCTCAGTTTATCTTTATTGTTATTTTTTTCGCAATCACCACCGCTCCGATTGTTGTGGAGGTTTTCAAAGTTCAATCGCCAGTCGAAAAGATTGTTGAGAATAGAACACTGGCATTGCCTCCAAACTTTCAAGGAATAGCCACCCTAAGCGCTTCTGTGGATCAATCTTTGAAATGGTACAACGATCATTTTGGACTCCGTTCGTTGCTGATACGCATCAAGAACCAGATTGATTACTCAGTTTTTGGCACGTCCAATAGGGTGCATATCGGCCGAGATGGATGGTTGTTTTATAGGAGTGTGATTGATGTCGAGGAACCAAGGATTGAGTCGATGACGGATGCCGACATGGACTCTGCCATACAATTGATTGGCAATCTGCGTGACTTCCTCGCCAAGCGCAATATTGAACTGGTGGTTATCACCAATCAAATGAAAGACAGGTTTTATCCCGAATATGTACCTCCCTCTGCCCAGTTTGCATTATCACGACATCGCTTCGAGTATTTCAAAACTAAGCTAAATGAATTAAAAGGTATTACTTATATCGATTCGACCCCATTACTATTGCAAGTAAAAACACAACGACAGATTTTTCACAAGACTGATTTTCACTGGAATGATCCGGCGGCATTTGAAGTGGCAAAGGTTTTAGTCGATCATTTAGCCGATGCCAAAAAGGACCCTAATTTGAAGTGGCACTTACCACTTGGAATTGAAAGGAAATCACTTTCAGGTGGTGAAGCCCAATTCATGCCTCTTCTTTCACCTTTGAAAGAAGATGCGCTTTTAATCGCCCCTATTCCGCCAGACCAAGCAACACCCGTAGTGTATGAAAAGCGCGAACCCTTCGAGGTGTTCCATGCATCGGAATCCACCAAAAGCCTACTGCCCCCTATGGTTGTGTTCGGAGATTCATTCATGGATGGTGTGGATAGAAGCGGTCTCCCTCAGCACGTCAAGTCGGAATATCGAGCGCGTATTTATCACGCAACTATGAATGAAATTCTTCGTTCCATGCCCTCTGATACCCAATATTTTGTATTTGAGTTCATAGAAAATGCGTTGCCAAATTTAAAAAATATCATCGGTTTCGATGCAAAGACAGTGGAAGGGAAATGAACGGAAAAATGTCAGGCAGTTAGAGTTATTTTAACCAGCGAAGGCAGATATGGCAGACAATCAGGCACAAGAACCCACCGAGACCCCGTACCAACGACTGGGTGGCGAACCCGTGTTGCGGCAACTGGTGCTGAAGTTTTATCAGTATATGAACGAATTGCCGGAAGTTCGCGGCATACGAAAAATGCATGCCGCCGATTTAAGCGGGGCAGGGGATAAGCTGTTCAAATTCCTCTCAGGTTGGTTGGGCGGGCCAGATTTGTTTATCGAAGAATACGGTCACCCACGGTTGCGTGCGCGGCATTTCCCGTTTCGGATTGGGATGGATGAGCGAAACCAGTGGATGTTGTGCATGAACAAGGCGTTGGATGACACGCCTATGGATGGGGAACTGCGTGAGTTGTTGCGGAGTGCGTTAGCCCAGACGGCCACTCATATGATAAACCAAGAATCCTAGAAAATGGCCGACTCGGTTTTAGAAACCGAGTCGGCCTAACTTGGTAATTAGATTGCGGGTACCAGGCTGGGGATCAATTGTCTGAGAAAGGCTTCTTCTTCCGTTTCCCTCAGTTTAAATTGAACATTCCGTTGGGCTTCCAGCGTTCTAATCAAATTCCGTGCATAGCCATAGTAAATCCGGGCGTTAACTGCCTTGGCCAGTTGTTGCCCGGTGGCAGTGAATTTACGATAGCCGAAGCTGATTTCGCTGCCTTCCACTTTTGCCCCCGTTTCATCCGGCAGGACTAGATCGTATTCCTTGGCAAAATAGCTGATTTTCATGCCGCGTGTGGCCTTGGGCCGCATGTTAATCAGTTCTGGCGAGATTAAGCCGATATTGATGAAATGTTGAGTATAGTCTTGGCCTTGCACATAGCCCCACATTTCCCTGCGGGTAATGGCTTCTTCAAAGACGAATCGCCATCCGCTGTCTAATACAAACGCAAACGAACAATATTCAATGAAGGCTTTAACCTCCCACACATCCATTTGATGCAATGCGATCAGGGTGCGCTTGAACACAGTATCGGGGTTGGCGACGTAAATGGCCAACAGCCTCGCCCAAACTTGCTGGGTGTTGACGTCGGCGACATCTTGAGCATAGTCGAAAAATTGGTTAAGCCAATCGCGGGTGGCTGGACTGTCGTTAAGACTGTCGGGCGACTCAACAGCAGCTAACCCAACGATTCGTTCAATGTTCTGCTGGCGCGCCAAGTCCCTGCCAGTAATCCGCAGACGGGCGCGGTCTTCCAAAGAAGAACTTTGGGAAGATTCTTGGGGTGTTAGGGTGTAGGTGCCAATCACAGGTTCAAGCGTGGCAGCGAATTTTTGATCGTACTTGGTCATATCTATATTTTTTTACAGGTAAATTAAAAAACTAAGGTGGCTATTGTATAACGAGTTTCAACCAATCACACTTATTCCACCCATATAAGGGGCTAAAACATCTGGTATGTGGATGCGGCCTTGTTCGTCTTGGTAGTTTTCCATCACTGCGATTAAAGTCCGCCCAACCGCAAGCCCTGATCCATTCAAGGTATGGGCCAATTCCGGTTTGTTGGTGGATGGGTTACGCCAGCGTGCGCGTAGCCGACGAGCCTGAAAGTCGCGGAAGTTGCTACAGGACGAAATCTCACGATAAGTATTCTGACCCGGCAACCACACTTCCAAGTCGTAGGTCTTAGCTGAAGAAAAGCCCGTGTCGCCGGCGCATAGCACCATCCGTCGGTACGCAAGCCCCAGTTTCTCCAAAATGATTTCGGCATGACGGGTTAGTTCTTCGTGCGCGGCAGCGGAATCCTCGGGCCGTTCGATGCGCACCAGTTCCACTTTTTCAAATTGGTGCTGTCGGATCATGCCCTTGGTGTCTTTGCCCGCAGAACCCGCTTCGCTGCGGAAACACGGGGTGTGGCAGACGAATTTTAGTGGCACGCTTTCCAGAATTTCATCGCGCACCAGATTGGTGACTGGCACTTCGGCGGTGGGGATTAGATAAAACGGCGGTTCGCGGACAATCTTGAACAAATCTTCCTCGAACTTGGGCAATTGCCCGGTACCCCTCATGCTATCGGCATTGACCATGAATGGCACATAGGTTTCGGTATAGCCATGTTCGCCGGAATGGACATCCAGCATGAATTGGGTCAACGCCCGTTGCAATCGCGCCAACGGGCCTTGCAACACAACAAAACGTGCGCCAGTGAGCTTTACGGCAGCTTCAAAATCCATCCCTAGCGGCGCGCCCAGTTCAGTGTGGTCTTTGGGTGCAAAATCAAATGTCGGCGGCTCACCCCAACGTTTGACCTCGACATTGCTTTCTTCATTCTTGCCATCCGGGACATCTGCATCAAGGATATTGGGAATATCCAATAACAATTCCTCCAAGCGAGCTTGGATAGCCTCCAGTTCTTGCTCGTTGTGTTTCAGGTCATCGCCTAGGTGGGCAACTTCATCCAACAGGGGTTGAATATCCTCGCCACGCGCTTTGGCTTGGCCGATGGATTTAGACCGGGTGTTGCGCTGATTTTGCAAATCCTGGGTCAACACTTGGATATCCTTGCGGCGGCTTTCCAACCCAGCAAAGGCGGCTTTGTCTATGACTACGCCGCGGCGGGCCAATTGTTCGGAGACTTCTTCCAAGTTGGTACGGAATAAACGGGGGTCTAGCATATAATTACTGTGGTTTTGGATTGATGGGGTTGAAAGAGAAACCAATTAACGAAATTAGGTAACACCCAAGACACGTTTAACGGCGGCATCCAACAGTAAACCGCTAGGTAAATTTGGGCCTGATATGAAACGTCGGGAAAATTCATCCAATGAAAAACGGAGGTTCCTCTTTATAATCAGATTTCGCTGATTTCCATGCTCCACATCTGGAGTCAACTCATAAGTATGGATGGTCAAAACATCCTTACCACCTTCAGCCAAGAGCGGAATGTCGCTTCCTACAATCTCTTCAAATTTAAGATATACAATATCGGGAACAACGAAATACAATCCAGACTTCACCAAGTTTGAACGCGAGTAAATTAGTCCTTTGCGGATGATTTGTGGAATCAATCGTTTATGGACATTTGCCCAATTCATCCCATGCCCTGAACTTGGAATAAGCTGTGTTTGGTCGGTCAAATTTTTGTAGGAATGCCAAGCATCTCTGTAATTACCAGTTATGTCAATGCTTTGAACTTCGACACCGACATATTCAATGAGTTGTCCATTTTCAATTTTTGCGAGAACCCAATCCATTGAGAGGTTTGTTCCTATTTTAACTTCCCTTCCCGAATTTTGACCAAGAGCGACAATACAGCTTTTCTTGTTTTCTCTGTGCGATATAAATTGCTCATACATATAAAAATCCAAGCTTGAATCAAAAACTTCCCTGCCTATTGACCTTAGAACAGCGTAATCCCTTTCATATAGCCGATTTGGACAAATGACACAATGCCCAAAAGCAGAAGTTACACTGCATGTACCATAAATCACTGAACCATCATGATTGGCCTTAGTGCATTTTTTGTTGATAAACGGACAGGCGGATAATTTCCATAAACTTCGGCACTGAGGTGATAAATCATCAGGAGCATATCCGAAAACTTCAATTAAATCCTTTTTAGGACGAATATTCATGCTATTTAACCAACATCTTTATGATTTCATCACCAATTGCCTTCCCCATTAAAGGCGGCACTGCATTACCTATCTGTTCGTATTGTTGAGTGATATTTCCTAAAAAAACATAATCATCAGGAAACGACTGAATTCTGGCCGCTTCACGTACAGAAATGATGCGGTCTTGAGTGGGATGAAAAAAACTTCCCCAATGTGGATCGCATTTGGTCAAAACCGTTGAGCAGAGTGCATCGGGGTGTAAACGGCCATAACGTTTGGTATGGTCACTCCTTCTTGCCCGCTTCAAGCCTGCTGGCAAAAACTCATACGGAATATCCCTCCAACTTCCACCTTGTGGAATATATTTAAGCCGATTAAGATTGACTTCGCCTAGCTTAGCACAATAATGTGCCGACAATTTTACTGCGTTTTTCCTTAAGTAACTTTGATATTCATTTTCAGGTTCTTTCGCATAGTTTGCAGGACTAATAGTTTCTCCATTAGCAATCTCTGGTAAATCCGATAATGCATTCCAAACGGTGGTCTGTGGTTTAAGGTTCTGATAAAAAAGTGGAGGAGTGGGTATGCATAGCTCCTGCGCTCCAGTAAAGTTGGCTACAGCTTTGGCATCATAGGCTGGCTCTGGAAAAGTAATTTCCCCAGCGAAATTCTTAATTCCGATAATCACAGTTCGAAACCTCATTTGAGGAATACCATAATGTCCAGAAAACAAAATTTTGTGCTTTACCTTGTAGCCTAATGTCTCTAACTCTCGATAGATTTGTTGAACGACTGTGCCTTTGCCAAGAGAAACAATGCCGGGTACATTTTCAATTAAAACCGCCCTAGGCAGGATTGCCGCGACAACTCGGAGAAAATCCTTAAATAGATGGTTTCTTTCATCATCCAAACTGCGGATTGGAGCATTTATTGAAAACCCTTGGCAAGGAGGCCCCCCCGCAACGAGTGCTATTTCGCCCGTTTTAATGCCTAGATATTTTTTAAGATTAACTTCACATACTTGCCGAACATCACCCACCAAAAGAGTTGCATCAGGATGATTCGCTTGATAGGTGTTAGCATATTCTGACACTAATTCATTCGCGAATATTGATTTAAAGCCAGACTGGTTCAACCCGCAGGTCAACCCTCCAGCGCCAGCAAATAAATCAATAGTTTTCATTGAAGTCAAAATTTATATCCAATTGCTTGCCAACTTACTATATTATGATATATAAGCAAACGTAAAAATAACTGAATCTTACCATCAATCCGCATAAATGCTTTTCATTGTTTGCGGTAAACTCGCATTATTGCCATTAACCCTTTCCAATCGGAAACTTCGTCCATCCCGGTTGGGCTTGGTTTCTTTGCCTATGCGTGAGTACCACCAGTGTCCTTCGCCAGTTGTCATGTCATTGTTCAAGGTGACTTCAAAGCCGCCTTCCCGGTCATTTTCCTGTTGTAGCCAAACTCCACGCAAGGTTTGTCGCTCTAGGCAGTGAGAGATAAAGCGCCCTTCCTTCCATGAGTAACTGCCGTTACCTTCCTCATCCAAATTCAAAAAGAAACTGGAACCTTGTTCCAGATAACGCCACTGACCAGCTAACGCACTC
>CAIWDB010000391.1 GCA_903911305.1 uncultured Methylococcaceae bacterium
CGGTGACAGTGGACGTACACGACACCATCGAGATAAACAGCAGAACGGGTAAAAAAACGTTTCTGCTATTCGTAATACTAGGTATTTTTATATTTTTGGGCATGATATGGCGGCACTGACAGATATAGCCCTTAAAAGGAGTCATGCTCTACAGTATCCCGCTCCTTCACCCAATTCTCAAGTGCTTCAACCACCTTGCCGATGACGGGGGCCCAGCTTCCCTCGCCAGATTGACGGAACAGCCGCATGTTTGAGGGATACCAAGGCGAATCCAAACGCGCAGCCAGCCATCTCCAATCGGCCCTATAATCCGGCAGCATTACCCAACAGGGTTTGCCAAGGGCACCCGCCAAATGAGCCACGGCGGTATCCACGCTAATCACCAAATCCAAGCAATCGACGACTGCCGCTGTATCGGCAAAATCCTCCAATTCACTGCCTAGTGCCAGCAAGTCCAAACCCAAGGGTGGATGTCGGGCTTCTTCTTCGCCTTTGCCCTTTTGCAAGCTGACCCATTGAATGCCCTGCACAGACCCGAGGGGGGCAAGCCAATCCAAAGATGGCAGCGACCGATAGGCATCATTCTCGAACTGGGGGTTGCCCTGCCATGCCAATCCGACGAGGGATTTAGCGCGGGGGAGTGTGCGGAACCATTGGGCCGATTTTACCGGGTCGGCTTTCAGATAAGGGATAGGTGCTGGAATGCTGTCAAGTCGAGTCTGGCAGTGATGGGGCAAGCTTAAAGGAGGTGTCCAGAAATCCCAGCCGGAAGCGGGTATGTCATCTTCAAAGGACAGCACCTCGTCCACACCGGACACACTTGCAAACAAAGCCTTTAGCCCTGGATGGCAAGCCAAGCTTACCAAAGCCGCGCCCATGTGCTTCAATACAATCGCGTAGCGACAGAATTGGATCATATCGCCATGACCGGCCTCAAAGCCAATCAGCACTGACCGACCCGCCAAAGACTCCCCACGCCAACGCGGGCAGGTGAAATACTGGGTTAGCCGCCCGTACCATTCCCTAGCCTCCAAACAGCGCCATCCTTCCTCAAATCGCCCTTGGCGTAACAGAATATAACTCAGATTAAATTGCGCCTTGGCATAAGTGGCATCTAATTGGATTGCCGTGCGATAACAGTCTTCCGCTTCTTCCTCGCGCTTTAGGCAGGCCAACAGCACTCCCAAATTCGACCAAACCGCCGGTGAATCCGGGTCCGCTAACAAAGCCTGGCGATAAACCGCCTCTGCTTCGACAAATCGCCTGAGGTTCATCAGTAACACCCCGAAGCTTAAGTATGGCTGGAGAATATCGGGCCGGATGGCGATACACTGCCGATAGCACACTTCGGCTTCCTCTACAGCGCCGGCCCTTTCTCGCAACCAGCCTAAATTTGCCAATGCCTCGACAAAATCCGGGTCTATGGTCAACGCTTCGCGGAAACAACGTTCAGCCCCACTGTCATCACCCGCCTCCAAGCATTCATTCCCTTCAAAAAACAGCTCATCACCTAGACTAAGATGATTGGACACCACAGAATCCCTTCAAAAAATAATGGTCACGTTTTGTCCTTTTGTTTGACTAGCTTTTGGCTAGTCTTCAGTTTCAACTCTGCTTCGCGCCTAGTCTCCCGATGGCGGTCGGGATGTGTCAGTGGCGGCACGAGTGGGACATAGGGTATTCTGGAACTTGGTTTGATGTTCATTACTATTCACCGATTCGTATGAGAGTGTTCATCTCGCAACGGGGATATGCGAAATCCCTAAATGTTTCCCCTTAATCTGCGTTCCTCCGATGTAGATATTTTAATTAGACCCTCAGTTTAACTTAAAAATAGCCGTTATTAAGATAAGTCATCAGGAAATAGGTCATTTATCCCGTTATACTATAACCATCTATCAAACCGGCATGAGCATACACTATTTATCTTGCAGAAAATCTATGAGCGAATGGTCGTCAGATACGCTGGACCCGGAAAATTGGGATGAGTTTCGCGCACAAGGCCATCGTATGCTGGATGACATCTTGGACTATCTCGAAAACATTCGCCAACGCCCGGTATGGCAACCCATCCCGGCACTGGTGCGCAATTCGTTTCACGAACCCCTTCCTAAATCGCAGACCGAACTTGCCGACGTTCACGCGATCTTCATGAATTCAATCCTGCCGTTTGCCGTAGGGAATGCTCACCCTGGTTTCATGGGATGGGTGCATGGGGGGGGAACCCCGGTGGGGCTGCTGGCTGACATGCTGTCCGCCGGCTTGAACGCCAACCTAGGCGGACGCAACCAAATCCCCGTCGAAGTGGAACGGCAAGTGATACGCTGGTCATGCGAACTCTTCGGATTTCCAGATGATGCCAGTGGTTTGCTGATGACGGGAACCTCAATGGCGAACTTACTGGCCGTGCTTGTGGCGCGAACGGCGCGGCTGGGCCAGCGGGTGCGACAGCAAGGCATTGCCGCCGACGGGGCTAAATTGGTCGCTTACACGTCCGAGGCGGCTCATGGCTGCATCAGTCAGGCTATGGATCTATCCGGGTTTGGACGCAATGCACTCCGAATCATCCCGGTCGATGCGGATTTCCGCATCAACATTGAGGCGCTCACCCATGCAATTGAAGCCGATGAACGTTCCGGCTTAACCCCATTTATGTTAATTGGAACTGCGGGAAGCGTCGATGTGGGTGCGATTGACGAACTCGACGCATTGGCAAGCCTAGCCAAAGACAAAGGGCTGTGGTTTCATATCGACGGCGCCTACGGCGCCCTCGCCATGCTTAGCCCTAAATTGGCACCACGTTTGTGTGGGATTGAAAAGGCAGATTCCTTAGCCTTCGATTTTCATAAATGGGGGCAAGTGCCCTATGATGCCGGTTGTTTATTAGTCAGGGATGGCCATATGCATTATCAAACGTTTGCCTCGCCGTCCGCTTATTTGAGGCGGGAAGTTCACGGACTGGCCGCTGGCTCGCCATGGCCGTGCGATTTCGGCCCAGACCTATCAAGAAGCTTTCGAGCCTTGAAAGTGTGGTTCACCCTTAAAACCTATGGACAGGCAAAACTGGGCAGCATGATAGCCGGCACATGCACACTGGCAAGCTACTTGGCCGGGCAGATTGATGCCCACCCCGAACTTGAACGCCTTGCACCCGTTTCCCTGAATATTGTTTGCTTCCGCTATTGTTGCGACAAACCCGACAAGGTCAATGCGCAAATTGTAGTCGCCCTGCACGAGTCGGGCATAGCGGCGCCCTCGACGACAACACTGAATGGCAGGCTTGCGATTAGGGTGGCCATTGTCAATCATCGCACCCGTCCTAGTGATATCGATGCCTTGCTTAAGGCAAGCATTGCATTGGGTCGGTCTCTCGTTTCCAAACCTACTGCAAAAACGTCATGAGTAAAACTAAGCCTTCAAATGAATCTACCCACCTTGATCCGCTGGAACCTCTGATCGGTCAGGCCGCATTGATGCGAATGTGGCTTGCGGGTGTCGATTTTAAGGCATTGGCACGCCAACTCATGATCCGTACCGAATGCAATCCCTACGACACCCACGCGCTGATGGATTTGGCGTCGATCATGTATATTACCGACCATCCCGATATTGGACTATCCCTGCAAGAGTATGCCTTAAGCACTCAGCAAATATACCGCCTGCCAACGGCCAAGGCGACCGTGACCCTCCGGGTACTGGCGTTCGTAGTGCCAGGCAATCTCATGACCAACACACCACTGGAGTTTTTGCTGGAAGATTCGGACGTTTCCTTGGAACTCTTCTATCTCGTCCCCAGCGGTGCTTTGCCCGACGAATTGCCGGAACATGACGTATTATTTGTCGCAATAGGCGAATCCGACCAAAATCTACCCTTATTGAAAACCCTAACCGGCGTGTTGGATGACTGGCCTCGCCCCGTGCTTAATCGACCGGAACACATCGTCCGTTTGGCGCGAGACACTGTGTATGGCTTGTTGTCCGATGCACCGGACATTGTCATACCACCCTCTTTGCGAGTGGAGAGAGGGTTTCTGCAAGCCATTGGCCTTGGGGAACGGAATCTGGCAGATAGCATTCCTGACGGGGAATACCCCATCATTGTCCGGCCTGTCGACTCCCATGCCGGCCATGGTTTAGCCCGATTGGATAGCGCCGATGCCATCGGTGAATACCTGTTGAACAATTCGGAAGGCGAATTTTTCATTTCCCCTTTCATCTACTATTCCGATGCCGACGGCTTGTTCCGCAAGTATCGCATTGCCCTAGTCAAAGGAAAGCCATTCATCTGCCATATGGCAATATCCGAGCATTGGATGATTCATTACCTCAACGCAGGCATGGAACACAATGCGGAGAAACGGCAAGAGGAAGCCCGTTGCATGGCCTGTTTTGATGATGATTTCGCAGTTCGCCACGCAACCGCCTTTCATGCCATTGCCGATTGCATGGGATTGGATTATCTGGCCATCGACTGTGCGGAAACCCATGACGGGAAACTATTGGTGTTCGAGGTGGACACGGCCATGGTCGTCCATGCGTTCGATTCGGAGGATCTATTTCCTTACAAAAAGCCAACCATGCAAAAATTGTTCGATGCATTCCGGCAACTGTTGCTTGATTGTACGGACTGTGAACCAACAGAGGATCGCCACCCATGATGCAAAGCCGCCCCCTCAAAATACTGATGCCCTATCCTCAGCTTCCAACAACCGGGCAACTGTTGCTAGAGGGCGGAGATCACCGTATCGCACTAAACCCTGAAACTGGCCTGAATAAATATGGGTGCGGCCCTCTGCCAAATCCCAAATTATTGGCATTCGGATCATCCACAGCCTCGACTATTTCCGAACCTGGGTTTGCCGCCGCCGACCATTTGCGCAACAGGCTGTCGGATGATGTGTTGTCGTCATCCTGCGAAGAAATCTATGACCGCGAACTGGACCGTATCCGCAGAGAATTGCTGACTTTGTGCGGCATCGACTCGCTGCCGGGCATAGAGGCAGTCATTGCCTCGTCGGGAACCGATTTGCATGCGCTTGTCGCGCAGTATGCGCGTCGATACGGCTCCGCACGCACTCGCATCATCATGATGGATCCGGACGAAACCGGTTGCGGCATTCAGGCCGCCCTTGGCCATCAATACCCTTGCCCTGTCCCATCGTCCATGCACCACATGGATAGTGGCCTACTAGTCCTCACTGTGCGCTTGCGCCGGATGGACGGAAAACCTAGGCCGCAAAACGAGGTGGATGGCGAGGTCGAAACCTTGGTCAACCATGCCATCAGACAGGGAGAGCGGGTTTTATTGATTCAGTTGGATGTGTCCAAGACAGGACTGTTAGCGCCTAGCCTAGCCTGCATTGACCACCTGCGAGCGCAGTTTGCGGACCATTTAGATGTGCTTATCGACGCTTGCCAGTTCCGCATCGCACCCGCCAGCTTGCTCGCCTATTTACAGCGGGGCTGCATGGTTGCCATCACCGGATCGAAGTTTCTAGCCGGGCCCAGTTTTTCGGCCGCACTCTTAATACCCAAGGAAGTCGCCGACCCGCTTCGTCATTCCATAATGTCGCCCACCAGTGGATTGGCATCATTTTCCACGACGGAATGGCCTTTATCTTGGAAGACCGCCAACAAACCCAAGCCTGCCCCCAATTTCGGTTTATTGTTGCGCTGGGAAGCGGCACTTGAAGAATTTCGGGTTTTCAGCACCGTGCCGGAAAACGCCATCGTTCATTTTCTGCACACATTTGCCCGTTGCATTCAGCAGCGTTTGGCAGACGACCCCCTGTTTGAACCCCTGCCCGTCTTGCCCATTGAGAGGTCTTCCACCCTATCGGAGGAAACCTGGGATGACCAGCCTACGATCTTCCCATTCTTAGGGTTTCACGCCCCCTATAAACTACCCTTGAATAGAGAAGAAACTGCTTGGATATACCGCTCGTTACTGCTTGGAAGCGGTCAAGGCAATGATGCGTCATGCTGTCAAATGGGACAGCCAGTCGTTTGCGGGTTACACAATGAGATACCGGTCAGCGCCCTACGCTTGTGTTTGAGCGCGGGATTGATAGTGGAAGGTACTGCTGACAATGGAAAACATGCCACATCGGTCATTGATCGGGCCATGGATGCACTCGATAGGATCAAATACTTAGCACATCGGGTGTAATTCTGATTGATAGGTATTTTTTCAAGGACGGGGAAAGTAAGAGGCGAATATCCTCTACTTAACTCCTTTGGCATTTAGATGTTTTCCAAGCAACAGATCTGACTCAAGCACAGAAAGATTATCACTCCACTCTATTAAAGACATAATATAATCTCCTCGTTCAATATGATTGTTAACTTACAAAGAACAACACCTATGCCATTATCGCCACAAGCACCACGTTGTTGTAGGGTATGACCGGCAACAACCCACCTTGCCAGTCAATCAGGCACATGCACCACTTGGTAATAAACTGAAGAATTTCCAAAATAAGGTTTGAACCAATTCTGGCCACATTGGTAGTATTCAATATCTTTAACTGTCACGTTCCCACAGTTACCGGGAAGTTGAGTGACTTTTGCCCCTAACGGCAACTGCCCCGAATAGTTTGGCGCTTGCGGCTCAGGCGCCGGGGCAGCATTTACCGGAGCCGGGGCGGTGGCTCCGGCGCCATAACCTCCCCCGTAAGGAACCACTGCGGGAGGGTAATACCCGCCTCCCACCCATGTGACACCAGGCCCGTTATAGACTTGGCTGTTACCGTGGCTCCACGCGGAATAGCCACCGTTTGCCCCGCCATAGGTGACACCCGAACTGCCGCCGCCGCCTTGGAAAGTGGTCGTGCCAGCCGCTGTCCATGCATTCACTGGGTAGGCAAAGACCCACATCAAAGCAATGCCTGCGACCCGCCCTATCATCGCGTTTGGTTTCATCGTTTTATACCCCCGCCTGTTGTTCTTCATTGCCCGTCATCAACGCTTTTCAATCATGATCTATCCAGCCGCCTCAATTGACGGCATTGGGCTAATCCCGAACCACGCGAAAACCGAGTTCGCTGATCCTAGTGGCCGGACCGAGCCTGATTCGATTGGCGGAACGCACATACACCGGCCGACTGCTCCAAGAACCGCCCCGGTTGACCCTGCTCTCCTTCCCGTTATCCGCGCATTTAAGTTCGCTGCCGTCATAACTGCCTCCGGCGTAGGCCGAACAAGTCCATTCCCATACGTTCCCCAGCATGTCATACAAGCCGAAAGGGTTCGGCTGGAAACGCCCCACTGGCGCAGTATAAACGTAGCCGTCGGAGCAATTATGAACTTTCCAGATAGGAAACGTTTGGTTTGCCTTTTGATCGCCGATATTCGCATATTTGCAAGCTTCCCCGGAATCATCGCCCCAGTAACGCGCAGTATTGGCGCCTGCCCTAGCCGCATATTCCCATTCCGCCTCGGTAGGCAGACGGTAACTCTTGCCCGTCTTTTGGCTAAGCCAGCGTGCATAGGCCATTGCATCCTCCGCACTCACACAGGCTACAGGATGGTCTCCCTCTTGCTGAAAAGCAGGATTGTGCCAATTCCTTCCGGAGCCCTGCCCCGCCTTGCCTTCCCCATAAATAAAGCACGAAGAGCCGGCATCATACCCACTCTCATTGACGAATTCTTCGAATTGCGCACGGGTGACCTCATATTTGCCGATGGCGAAACCCTCCACTTTCACCTCATGAGGCGGATGCTCGTCGCCTTCCGCCCCCTCCTCGTTGAACGGCGATCCCATCATAAAACTGCCGCTTGGCAACCTCATCATGTCCGGGCAGCTTGGACAGTCGCGTAAGGATTTGCCCGCCCCTCCCCTAGCTTGCCGACCATCGTCCTCTTTACCGGCATTGGGTTGTTCGATCATCGCCAAGCGCGTACTCTTCGATTCTTCCTTGCTTGATTTTGGATGGCGCGGATTTTCCGATGCCTCCACCCCATGCCCAACCCATGGCAGGGATGCCAAGTAGATCAATCCAAACGCCACCACAGCCCCGGCCAAACGATTAACCTTCAGCATCTTCGATATTCCTCTCCGTTCGATTTTGTTATTTCTCAAACACTATTCTTATCATCGGATATTTTGAAGAATTCATGAGTGGAAAGCCTCAAAGTTAATTAGGCACGCCTACGAATCAAGGTGGTTGTCGGGCAAATTTATTTTAGGGCTATAATCAATCAGATTATTTAACCGGAGTTACCAAATGATTGTTGTGCTGAGTCGGTTTACAATTGCTAACAATATGGCAGAAGAGGTGCGCATGGCGTTTACCAGACGGCCTCATCTGGTTGATGAAGCCCCAGGCTTCCTTGGCATGGAAGCCATGAGTCCGACAGACAACCCAACAGAAATATGGCTTTTCACCCGATGGCGTGACGAACAAAGTTACGCGGATTGGTATAAGGGACACACCTACCAAGAATCGCACAAAGACATGCCTAAGGGACTCAAGCTGGTGCCGGGTTCGGTAGACATAAAGTTACTGGAAGTATTTGCCGGGTAATTTGGATGCATGTTGGCTAGGTTGCGGATTTTGGGCTAGAATCTCAACCCTACACACGATCTAGAGCCCGTTGTCAAACGCCGTGGTTCGAAGCGCCTCCCGCGCTCCGATGCTTCCAACCTAGATGACGGACAGGTCGTGCTCTGAATTTCAGCCCCCCAAGAGGTATTGCAGGATGATCCAACCGAAACTCACCCCCGATTTGCAGAAGCTCGTCGATGCCAGACACAACGACCCATTCGCCATCCTCGGCAGGCATCCCGAAAACGGCGGCTTATTGGTGCGGGCATTACTCCCCTATGCTGAAGAAGCGGCCATAGCCGAGGGGGGGCTGCTCATGCAGCGGGTCGAAGGCACGGATATCTTTGAGTGGCGTGGCGATGCATCCCAAATGCCTGGGCGCTACCGGCTCATTTGGCGCGACGACCAAGGGCACGAGCATATCGGGCACGACCCGTATTGCTACCCGCAACAACTTTCGGACTTTGACTTGCATCTGTTCGGCGAGGGTAAGCACTGGCATGCTTACCGACTCTTAGGTGCGCGGGTGCATGAGACGGAGGGAGTCTCAGGTGTGCTGTTTTCCGTGTGGGCGCCCAGCGCCGAGCGCGTCAGCGTGGTGGGGGAATTCAACCGCTGGAACGGCCTTTGCCATCCCATGCGCGTTCACGGCAACGGGGTTTGGGAATTATTCATCCCCGACATTAAACCAGGCATCGTCTACAAGTTCGAAATTCGCGCTAAGAACGGCGACGTTTTCCTCAAATCCGACCCTTACGGACTCCACTTTGAAGTACGGCCCAGCACCGCCACCATCGTCGAGCCACCCAACGAGTTTGCATGGAGCGACGGTCCGTGGATGAAAGCCCGTGCCGAGTTCGATTGGCAACACCAGCCCATGTCGATCTACGAGGTGCATCTGGGTTCTTGGCAACAAGGACCGGAGGGCGAGTTGTTGAATTACCGGGTACTCGCACAGCGCTTGGTGGAGTATGTGAAAAGCCTAGGCTTCACCCATATCGAACTATTGCCGATCACCGAACACCCCTACGACCTATCATGGGGTTATCAAACCATCGGTTATTACGCCCCCACCAGCCGTTTCGGCAGTCCAGACGATTTCCGCTGGTTCATAGACCACTGCCACCAACATGGCATCGGCGTTATTTTAGACTGGGTGCCGGCCCATTTCCCGAAGGATGCCCATGGTTTGGCGTGGTTTGACGGCACCGCCCTGTACGAGCACGAAGACCCGCGCCTCGGCGAACACAAGGACTGGTCCACCCTGATCTTCAACTTCGGGCGTTACGAGGTGAAGAACTTCCTCATTTCCAGCGCGGTGTTTTGGCTGGAAGAATATCATCTCGATGGGCTGCGCGTGGACGCGGTGGCATCCATGTTGTACTTGGACTATTCCCGCAAGGAAGGTGAATGGGTTCCCAACCGCTACGGCGGACGCGAGAACTTGGAGGCCATTGAGTTCATGCGCCAACTCAATGAAGTCACCCATCATCAAATGCCCGGAGCGCTGATCATGGCGGAAGAGTCCACCTCATGGCCTCAAGTGACCAAGCCGACCTATGTGGGCGGTCTCGGTTTCGACCTCAAGTGGAACATGGGCTGGATGAACGATACGCTGCGCTACATGGAAAAAGAGGCAATCTACCGCCAATACCATCAGGGCGAGCTGACTTTCAGCCTGCTGTATGCGTTCACAGAAAACTTCCTGTTGCCGTTTTCCCACGACGAAGTCGCCCACGGCAAACATTCCATGCTCTACAAGATGCCGGGCGACGAGTGGCAGCAGTTCGCCAATTTGCGGCTCTTGTACATTTACATGTTTACCCACCCCGGCAAGAAGCTCTTGTTCATGGGCAGCGAATTTGGCCAAGGCCGGGAATGGGACTGCGAGGCGGCACTCGACTGGTATGTGCGGGACTATCCTTTCCATCAAGGTGTCGAGCGCTTAGTCCGCGACCTTAACGGCTTGTACTGCCGCGAACCCGTGCTCCATGCGTTTGATTTTGACTACAAGGGCTTTGAGTGGATCGACTGTCACGACGCGCATAACTCGGTCTTGGTCTATATCCGCCGAACCGGTGACGACTTCCTGGTGATAGCACTCAACTTCACTCCGGTGCCGCGTGAAAACTATCGTTTCGGCGTTCCCGCAGCAGGGGTTTACGAGGAGATCATGAATTCAGATGCCGATGAATATTCTGGCAGCGGCATGTGCAACCAAGGGCGCGCACTCATGACCGAGGATAAGCCTTGGAATGACCGGACCCATTCCCTAGCGCTTACCTTGCCGCCGTTGGCAGGTATTGTGCTGAGGCTTAAGCCGGCAGCGGTTTCGGACGAAATTGAAGCGGATTGACTGGCACTTTCCGACAGCCCGATCTTAGGACGGATTTTCTAGCAAGCACTTTCTGACCTGCCATGATGGCATCAAGGCAGGTTCTATTTGAGGACACAAACGATGGCGAAAAAGCCTACCAGCATAAACAAAACGATAGTCCCGCCGACGGCGGAGAAAACCGATGCCGCCCAAGCCAAAGGCAGCGATCCAATTGCCCCAACTGAAAAGGTGAAAGTAAAACCGAACGCCAAGGCAAGCCCCCAGCATCAGCCGTCGGCTGAGACAAAAACCGCCACAGCTAAATCCGAATCGGTTTCGGTGACTCCAAAGCCAGCCGCACCGGTTGAGAATCCAGCCTCTGCAACGGGGGTTTCAGAAAACCCATCGCCACCCAACACAGCACCCGCCCAACCCCAATCGGTTCATGTGGAAGAACCCTTGCCAGCCGAAACACCTGAATCCAATGACGGGCCAGCCCATCAGCCCCAGCACCGGCCCAATTTGTTCATCGTCCAAATCGCGCCGGAGATGGCACCGGTGGCCAAGGTGGGAGGGCTTGCCGACGTGGTGTTCGGCCTTAGCCAAGAACTGGCGATCCGGGGCAACCATGTGGAAATCATCCTGCCTAAATACGACAACATGCGCTATGACCACATTTACAATTTGCATGTGGACTTCCAAGACTTGTTTGTCCCCTGGTTCGACGGGGTGATCCACTGCACCGTCTATTTCGGCTGGGTTTATGATCGCAAGTGTTTCTTCATTGAGCCCCATTCCCACGATAACTTTTTCAACCGTGGAAGCATATACGGCTTTCAGGACGATGTGATGCGCTATGCGTTCTTCTCGCGGGCGGCCATGGAATTTTTGTGGAAGGCGAACAAGCACCCGGATATTATCCATTGCCATGACTGGCAAACCGCCTTAGTGCCGGTGTTTCTCTATGAATTCTACCAGCGCATAGGAATGACCCATCCTCGCGTCTGCCTCACCATTCACAATTACCAGCATCAGGGCGTGACCGGGGGTGAATTGTTGAGGGCCACCGGACTGCACGATCCGCAACGTTACTTCGACTACAACCGCCTGCGCGACAACTATCACCAGAATGCACTGAATCTGCTCAAGGGCGGCATCGTCTACTCCAACTTCGTCACCACCGTTTCGCCACGCTATGCCTTCGAAACCAAGGACGGGGGGCAGGGCTTCGGGTTGGAACCAACCCTGCACACCCACCACATCAAGTACGGTGGAGTGGTCAATGGCATTGATTATGCCGTTTGGAATCCAGAAGTCGATTGCCATATACCCACTTGCTACGGGCTAGACTCTATTGATGGCAAATACGACAATAAACGGGCTTTACGCGACCGCTTGATGTTGGCCCACAACGAAAAACCCATCGTGGCCTTTATTGGGCGGCTTGATCCGCAGAAGGGCTTGGAATTGATTCGCCACGCCATTTTCTTCGCGCTTGAGCGCGGCGCCCAATTCGTCCTGCTTGGGTCTAGTCCATACCAAGGCATCAACGCGGATTTCTGGGGACTTAAGCAGATGCTGAATGACAGCCAGGATTGCCATTTGGAAATCGGTTTTAACGAGGAGCTGTCTCACTTGATTTACGCGGGCGCGGACATGATGCTGGTGCCTAGCCAGTTTGAACCTTGCGGGTTGACGCAACTCATCTCGCTGCGTTATGGCACCATCCCCGTGGTTCGTTCGGTGGGCGGACTGGCCGACACGGTATTTGACCAAGACAACTCCGACTTGCCTCTGGAAGAACGCAATGGCTTCGTATTCGAGAACTACGACTATCCGGGGCTGGAATATGCACTTGGCAGGGCCATTGCCTGCTATTCCGATCATCCAGACCAATACCGCGAGCTGATCAAGAATGCAATGCGCTGCGACTACTCGTGGAACTTCCCAGGCCAAGATTATTTGAACATTTACGACTTCATCCGGGAAAAGTGACTCGTCCAAAGGCATCCACGTCTGTTTTTCGTGCCGCCATGCCACCGTTTAAACCATCACTGCTTAGTCCAAGGCGATCATACGGTTTGCTTTTGTTCATGGGTTTATGTTTGACGGGATGCATTTTCCAAACTGATGATGGCACGATTGCCGTTTCCAGCCAATTGCGCCCGGAGGCGCAAAGCGAGACGGTGAGGATTTATGGTTTCGACGAGACCCACACCGGCATACTGGAAAATCCGGACGTTTCCGCCTTGCTGAATGCCATCTTGTCGCAAGCGGCGGCCCGCTGATGGGTGTCCACGCTTGGCAAGGCCATAGAAATTGATGCGCGGGGTCAACCGGGAGTCCAAACAAGAAGCTTACGATGTAGTCGTCATTGGTGCGGGGATAGGTGGTTTGAGCACCGCCGCGCTGTTGGCGAAGGCAGGCCAGTCGGTGCTGTTGGTGGAGCGGCACGACCGGCCCGGCGGGTATGCCCATGGGTTTAGCCGCCGCCGCTATCGTTTCGATTCGGGTGTGCATCTGATCAGCGGTTGCGGGCGGCAAGGCTACCGCAATGGCAGTATCATTTACAAGCTATCCAGTGCCTTGGGGATTTCCCCAGAGTCGCTCTTCCTGCCCATTCCAGATTACTCCTGCGCCAGTTATCCGAATTTTGATGTCCGTCTCCATACCGGCGAGGATGCGTTTGTCACCGCCTTGAGCCGGCAGTTCCCGGCTGAACGGGACAATCTCCGCGCACTGATCCGCTTGTGCCGGGTGGTGGCGGAAGAGGCCATGTTGGCGGATGAGTTGATTGAACTGGGTAAAGTAGGCCAAGTTTCGCCCGCCCGCGACTTGGCCAACCTGTTCAGCTATCGGCGTTCGACTTTGGCCGAAGTGCTGGACGAATTCCTCCATGACAGCGACTTGAAAAGTGCGTGTGCCTCGCTCTGGCCTTATTTAGGGTTGCCGCCTTCAAAGCTGTCATTTCTCTATTGGGCCAGCATGATGGCCGGTTACACCTATGAAGGTGGCTATTATTGCCGGGGTAGTTTTCAAGCCTATGCCGACGCGCTCGCCAATAGCTTAAAGGCCCACGGGGGTGAATTATTGCTGAATGCCAGTGTGCGGCAAATTTGCGTTGAGCAAGGCAAGGTCTGCGGCATTCTATTGGAAAACGCTCAAATGATTCGGGCAAACACCGTGGTTTCCAACGCCGATTGCTTACAAACGGCTGAGTTGCTAGTGGGCAGACACCACTTGCCAGACAGTTATTGGGAGAACCTGACAAGCTTGATTCCGTCACTATCGCTGTTCGTCGTATATTTGGCGACCGACTTGGATATTTCTGCCCGACACCATGCCCATGAGTCATTTTATTTTGAAAATGCCGACCATGAACTTAATTTTGCCCTCACCCGTGAGGGCAGATTCAATTGGTTTTCCGCCACACTCCCTTCTTTTGCAGATGCGTCCTTAGCCCCCCCCGGGCAACATATTATGCTGCTGACCACGGTTTGCCCCTATGAGATCGGCGAATCTTGGCGCAAGGCCAAGCCGCGTTTTCAGCAGCGCCTGCTGGAAAAGGCCGAGCGGTATTTTCCGGGGCTTAATCAACACCTGCTTTTTGTGGAGTCAGGTTCCCCCCGAACCTTGGAGCGCTACACCTTGAACCATCAAGGTTCCGCCTATGGTTGGGCGCCGACGCCTGATCAAGTCGGGCCTAACCGCCCCGGTGTCTGCGGCCAATTGCCCGGACTGTTCCATGTCGGGCATTGGACCCGTCCCGGCGGCGGCGTGGCCGGGGTTAGCGTTTCTGCCGTGCTGGCTGCGCAGGCAGTCCTCGGCATTCCCAAGCAAGAGGATTTTTGGCGGGAATTCGGAGTGGGTTAAGTGTCGATGCGGCGCATCATCTTGGGATTGAAAATTCCAATTGAATTTTATCGTTTAGCCGGCTGACCCAGGCGTTGAAGGCTTTGTGGATTTTACCCCCTTTGTAGCCGAGATTTTTGCTATCCAGATAGCTTATGCTGTATTGTTTGTCCGTGAATGAGATCATGACTTCGGCCATGTGAGTCCTTTCGGTCTTTGTTGCCCTGATCAAGCCTGGCCTTTCCACCCTCATCTGCCAAGACTCCTTAGTGCCTGCCAGCAGGATGGCCTTCTCAATATCTTCCAATTCATAATTCGCCATATTCATTTTGATAGGCGTGGCGCCAACGTTTTGGATGGGGGCAGAGGTGCATCCGCCAAACCCTATCAACGCCCATAAAATGACTGTCAACAGAATCAATTTGTTTTTCATCAGTATTGCCTCTGGAAATAATGGCCTATATTAGCCTTGTCAAAACGCTATCTCAATAGCCTATTCCTTTCATCAAGGCTTCCCACTCTTTTTTCACGATTTTGCCAACCTTGTTGCGGGGTATCGCCTCGACAAAGTAAATGGCGCGGGGGAGGAATACCTCGTCCAAATACAGCTTAAGCTGCTGCCTTATGGACGGTTTGTCCAAATTGCCGACAACCACGGCGACCATCCGACACTCGCCGTCGCCGTCCTCGCGGGCAAAAAACAACCCGTCTGCCACCCCTTCAATGTCGGTCAGCCGCCGGTTCAACTCAGCCAAGGAAGCCCGTTTGCCGCCAATTTTTACCATGTCGGAAGACCGTCCCAATATTTCGAAACCACCGTCTGACTCCAGACGGAGACTATCCTGCAACACCAAGGCATGGTTCAAGTGGGGGGACGTGAGCAAGCTTTGGCCTTGGCTGTCTTGCGCCAATACAGCGCCAAGGTAAGGTCGCCAAAGTGTTTCACAGGCGGTGAACCGGCTGGCAAACGACAAGGTTTCCGTACTGCCGTAAATTTCTTGGAGACGGCAGACGAATGCAGCCTCCGTTTTCCTAGCCAAGCCAACGGACAATTGCGCGGTGGAAGAAAGAATGTGCTCAAGATTGCCCCAATGGCTTGAAGTGTCAGACAAGGACCGCAAATGGGTGGGCGTGGAAGCCAACAGGCACGGCAAGGGCGCGGATTTGACCACACGATGGATGTCTTCGGGGAAGAAAGGCCGTCCGGCATACATGGCAAGCCCGGAAAACAAAGGCCAGAACACCGAAGTTTCCAAGCCATACATGTGTTGCGGCGGAGTGGTGGAAACCACCAGCCTATTCGATTGCGCCATCCCAAGGCTGGACAAGGCCATCTTGGCGGATCTGCGAAAGGTTCCGAAGGTGTGGGGACAAGCCTGCGGATATCCAGTGGAACCCGAGGTGAAGGCGACCAAGGCAATCTGGGCATCATCAAAATGCACTGGCCCGGATGTCTCCAGAGTGTCAGGCTTCGCCACCTCGAACCAGTCGCAACACAAGCTTGGCGGTGTCCGTTCACTGGCAACATAGGCATTGGGGTAATCGCGCAGAATGTCCTTGATGATACCTTCAAGCCCACAGGGCGGTAACAGACAAATCTGCCGACGGGCCATCGCCGCCAACAGCGTCAGGCAGAATAGATACCGATCCTCACATAAATTAATGACATAAGCCCGGTCATCGGGTAATTGCCGGGCCAAGGCCCGCACATCGGACCAGAGCCTCCCCCGGCTTATCAATTTGCCATTCCGCAAGGCGAAGGGGGCATCGCCGCTGCCATGGTGATGGCTTGGAATCCTATTGGGCGTGTACAACATGGCTTTGATTTATAATAATTCACAAGGAAAATGGCTGATTGACCGCTAAAACCGCTACAATAACATTTCCGACAATTCCTTTCAGTGTCAAGTATGGTGTCTTCCCCAATAGGGAGCGGTGGCAAAAATTCCCCCATCCGATGTTGCGATTTTGCCGTGGAGGATCTACTGCCTCAATCAGGCGGCATGGCTCTGTTGGATCAAGTGCTGGATGCCGGGGACAATCATTTGACTGCCAAGCTCACTGTGCGTGATGATGGCTTGTTTTCAGGTTTGGACCACACGGTCCCTGCTTGGATAGGCATTGAGTATATGGCGCAAACGGTCGCGGCCTATTCCGGTTACCAGAGCAAACGCAGCGGCCAACCGATACAAATAGGCTTTTTATTAGGCACTCGCCATTACCAATGTTCCGTGGGCAGTTTTGCCTGCGGAACCCGTTTGTCTGTGCATGTGGAGAAAGTCATGGAAGGGGCTAATGATATGTTGGTGTTCGATTGCAGAATTGAGGGTGAAACTATCACGGCCTCTGCAATGATCAATGTATTCCTGCCGCAAGATGCGCAACAATTCCTCGCTGACAAGGGCTTATAATCCTGATGAACCAGCATACCGTCTTGGTGACAGGCTCCAGCCGGGGCATAGGCAAAGCCATCGCCCTGCGTTTGGCAAAGGACGGTTTCTGCATCGTCCTGCACTGTCGTAGCCGCTTGAACGATGCCTTGCAAGTGCAAGCGGAGATTATCCAGTTGGGCGCGGCGGCAAGAGTGTTGCAATTCGACTTGGCCGACCGGGAAGCCGTCCGTGAACTGCTCACCCATGATATCAACGGACACGGTGCCTATTATGGCGTGGTGTGCAATGCCGGACTTGCCCGTGACAATCCGTTCCCCGCCATCAGCGGGGAAGACTGGGACGTGGTGTTACGGAGCAATTTGGACGGTTTCTACAATGTGCTAAGCCCCATCGTCATGCCCATGATTCAGCGGCGCAAGCCCGGGCGCATCATTACCCTGTCGTCCGTCTCCGGTTTGATGGGCAATCGCGGCCAAGTCAATTATAGTGCGGCCAAAGCCGGCATTATCGGGGCCACGAAAGCATTGGCCTTGGAATTGGCGAAACGCAAAATCACCGTCAATTGCGTTGCACCCGGCTTGATTGAAACCGACATGCTGGAAAAACTGCCCGTTGAAGAAATCGTCAAATCCATCCCGGCCCAGCGCTTGGGCACCCCGGATGAAGTCGCCGCCCTCGTCGCATTCCTGATGTCGGAGCAAGCAGGCTATATTACCCGGCAAGTCATTTCGGTGAACGGGGGGCTATGTTGACTGGGCCTGTGCGGCGGTGGCCGGTTTGATGTCCCCATCCCCGGAAATGTCATCAACATGAGCGTCAATTACCTTTGGCGACTGTTCGCCACGGCGCTGTGTTTTTTCATGTTCGGATTCGTCAGTTTTCTGGTATGGGCCATCCTATTCCCGGTGGTGGCATTATTCCTAGGCGAAGGGATTGCCAAGAAACGACGCTCACGCCATTTGATGCATTGGGTATTGCGCGGTTACATCGAACTCATGCGTATTCTTGGGGTTTTGCATTACCAAATCGAAGGCAGCGACCGACTCAACCGTCCGGGCTGCTTAATCGTCGCCAATCATCCTTCACTGATTGATGTGGTGTTCCTCCTCTCGCTGACCCGCAATGCCACTTGCATCGTCAAACCGGCCTTATTGCGCAACCCATTCATGCGCATCCCCATCCGGGCGGTGGGCTACCTATACGCGGATGATCCTAAAAAACTGATGGAAGCCTGCGCGGGGGAACTTCACGAGGGCAGCTCGCTGATTATCTTTCCCGAAGGAACCCGGACCACACCGGGGAAACCAGTGAAATTCCAGCGTGGGGCGGCCAATATTGCATTAAAATCGGGGGCAAAAATCCTCCCGGTGCGAATCGACTGCTCACCGACGACATTGACCAAGCATGAGAAATGGTATCAGATACCGCCTAAACGGGCGTTATTTCGCATACGGGTTGGCGATGACATAGATCCCCGTCCCTACGCGGAAAACGATTTGCGTAGCATCGCCGCAAGAAATCTCACGCATGATTTGGAGCGCTATTTAACAGCATCCGACAGGGGGACGAAGGAATAAATGAAGCTTTGTGAATGATGCTCAAAGTCGTGATTGGAACCTTGACGCTGACCTATCCGTTCATGGTTTACTTTGCGTTAGGCCATGTACAGCCACGTTATTTGGCCTTGCTGCTGGCGGCATTGTTCTTCTTGCGCTGTCTGGGGCAAGGCAGCGTTGGCTCCACGGCGAGCAACTTGGCGATCCTAATCCCTGCCAGCGGTCTATTTCTATTATTTGTCGGATTGGGCAATGACGCGGTTCTTTTGATGCTTTACCCGGTTTTTGTCAACATGGTATTTTTCAGCGTCTTTTTTTACAGCACACTCAACCCGCCAAGCATTGTGGAGAAGCTGGCCCGATTGCGCGAACCGGACCTACCCCTGCCGGCAGTGGACTACACCCGTCACGTGACCTTGGTTTGGTGTGGGTTTTTCTTAGGCAACGGCTTGCTGTCGGCGGCGACTGTCTGGTACGGCGACCGTTGGATTTGGGGGGTTTACAATGGCTTCATCGCCTATCTGTTGATGGGGGTGCTGATGGGCGTGGAAATGCTGGTTCGCAGATCATTCAAAAAGCGCTTGATGGCTTGCGATGCCGAACACTGAACCCCTAATCTTGCTGCCGGAAATCCTCGAAGAGCGCCTAGCCGCGGATGCGCTTGCCTTGGCATTGCGCATACCCGAAGACCTGACGTATTTTTCAGGCCATTTTCCGGGGATGCCCATCGTACCCGGTGTCGTGCAAATTCACTGGGCGGTGCATTTTGCGAGGCAATACTGGGGCATTCGCTTATCTTTCCATCATATGGAAGCGGTCAAGTTTAAGAACCTGATCTTGCCGGGCCAGAGGCTGACCTTGTCATTGCGCTGGCTTGCCTCGGCATACAAGCTGGAATTTGATTTCCACTCAGACATTCAGGCATACAGTGCCGGCAGAATCTACTTCCAAGGTGAATGAATTATTCGTCTTACCACG
>CAIWDB010000392.1 GCA_903911305.1 uncultured Methylococcaceae bacterium
AAATATTCCGATGTTTCGTCTGATTTGCCGGAAGGGTGGAAGCGTGTTTGTCTTGAAGCACCAGAATTCTTGATTGATATATTCAAGGCGGAGATTGAAAAAATCAAACGCTCGTCAGATTCAAAGCCATAAAAAAAGCCCGGAATGGTTGAACCAATCCGGGCAAACGTCAATTTAAGTTAGGATTTAACCTGAAACTTAAGCTATCTATAATACCATCTGTCATGCCTGTTGTGTAACTGAAAATCAGGGCTGGCAGATGCGGCTGTGTCCCGCGAGTCGGGCGTCCTGCCCTTGTCCACAACGCCCCCGGAATCATCCGGGGCCGCGCTCCAAGCGCGGTAAGGTGTGAATTTGTTTTTTTTCCGCTCATGGGGGACTGTGCCACATCGTTCCTCAGTAGCACAGACCCCCCGCCGCTATGCTTCCCCAAAATGCTGGCCGACCGCTGGCGCGGACGGCCCTAAGCGAAGGCCCACGTTTGACCAATCCATCAGCCAGCATTGTTAAATCGAGCCGACCGCAAAGCTTGCGAATTTTCGCGACGCGAAAATTCGGCGTAAGGCTCATGACGAATTCAAGGGCGAAAGCAGATCAAGAGCCAGGTCAAGATCAAAAGCAAGATCAAGAGCGGGGAACCCCGTGCCTGTCCCTTGCGGGGCATCGTATACCAATGGGGGTTTGCTCATTGGCTACGAGTGTGGCAAAAAAACCGGCTGATGCGGTCAATGGGCTTTCGCGGCATATCCTTGACAGGCAAAGAGCCGCCTGTCTGCGGTATTCCACGATCCCGTTGACCGCGCCGATATTTTTTGCCATTTTTCAGCCAACGCAAACCCTCATCCCATTGGTATACGATGCCCCCGTAAGAAGAGGATTGAATTGCCCATAATTCTGGCTTTGTGGCCGCTTCGCGGCAGTTAAAAAGCTTTTGGTTCCGCAACCCTAAACCCTTGGTTCCGATTTAGAAAATATTGACATATACCCTTTTCATTTTGGCCTTTAGGCTATGGAATTATTTTCGGTTTTATCTTTATATTATGTAAATATATATTGACCTATAGGCGAATATTTGAGATAATATATCCATGGTGAACGGCAAGATTCACTAAACAAAAATAAAATTAACGTCAATCTAAGTAAAGGTTATAAACATGAACAACAAATCCATTATCCCCGGTCAGGCAAGGAAAATACCCGGTTTCATCAAAGAGCAGGATGCAGGGTTTTATTCGGCTGAATGTGTTGATGGTGACGAGATAATAAACGCGGCAAAGTTAATTATCGGCAATAGGCTAAAGAGAAAGACTGGCGCAATGTGTTCGCCAACTGTCATGAAGGATTTTCTGATTATGCACTATGCCGACAAGGGTTCAGAAAGTTTTTGCGTGGTGTTTATGGATAACCAGCACCGCATTATTGACATAGAGGAACTTTTCCAAGGTACTATTGATGGGGCAAGTGTTTATCCCCGCGAAGTCGTCAAGAGAGCATTGGAACTGAACGCCGCTGCTATATCCTTCGCACATAACCATCCTAGCGGTGTACCCGAGGCAAGCGAGGCGGACAAATTCATCACTAACCGCTTGAAAGACGCTTTGAAAATGGTCGAGATTAGAGTTCTCGATCATTTCATAATCGCCGGGTCCGAAACGAAAAGTTTTGCCGAGTGTGGTTTGATGTAAAGGTAAGTATAGGCCGTTGCCAAGGATGGCTCAGCAAACTTGAAAAATGGAGTCCTTTGAAATTATTTTCGACAAAGGCAGGGCAGGGGGCGAAGCTGATTCCCGCGAGTCGGCTTTTTGCACCCGTCCAAAAACCGCCGGCGTCCATGCCGGAGACCGCGCTCCCTGCGCGGAAAGGTAGGAATTTATTTTGGGTTGCTCCTTGGGGGCTGTGCGTCTCGTTCCTCGACGGCACAGACCCCAGCCGCAAGGGCGAACCCCAAAAGCTGGCCGTCCGCTGGCGCGGACGGCTACAGCAAGTCCCTGCGCCTTCCCGATACGCCAGCTAGCTTCGCGGAGGTCAACCCGTCTTTAATTAAGCGAAAATTCGGGTCGTCAGGTGAAGGCAGGAACAATTTAGCCTATATATTGGTGGCAAACTCCTTTGGAGAGTAAAATTAACAAATTAAATGAATTCAAGAGTTCACTATGAAGCCGATAATACATTGCTTAGTGTTTTTGTTAGTGTTGATGGCAGCAAGCACCCTCTTCGGATGCAATACGGGCGATAAGGCTAATAGTTCTGCTGCTCCCGCGCCTCCCCAAGTCACTTTGGCTTCTTCAGCGACGCTGAACACAATGATGGCGCGAGGTGAGATGCGGGTTGCCTATGTCGCCTGGAATCCAGCAGTGATTAAGAACGCCGAAACTGGTTTGTTGACCGGTATTTTTCCTGACATGATCAACCACATGGCGGATTTACTGAAATTAAAGGTAGTTTGGCACGAAACCACCCTAGCCAACTTTGCTGCGGGATTGCAATCTGGACAATACGATTTTTCTGTCGGCCCAACCTTCATAACGATTCCCCGTTCAGTGCCGGTAGCCTTCACGCAGCCGGTTGCCTATGTCGGCAACAGTGCGGTTATTCGTAAAAATCTCAAGCCACCGGCTTCCGTGCAAGATATTATTGATCGTGGGTTGAAGGTTGCGGTGCTTCAAGGTCAGGCTATGGATGAGTATTTCAAGCGTCGTTATCCAAAAGTGCAATTGCTCAGCCTATCGGGTGGCGATTTGACGGCACCCTTGGCGGCTGTCTCGGTTGGTCAAGCCGACATTGGTTTTATGAACACCGTGACAGTTACTCAATTTGTCGATGCACACCCAGAAACCAAAGCCGTTTTTATTGGAGAGAAACAAATGGAAATGTTGCCGCTGGCATGGGCCACTCGGCATGAAGATCAGTCCTTGCGAGGCTTTCTTGAGTCATCTATCACTTATCTAAAGACAACGGGTCGCCTTGAAGAAATCCAGCGCAAATACCCGGTTCAATTGCTCTACGACACGCCTACCCTTCATACTGCCAAGCATTAAGCATATGGCTATGCGCGGTTGCCGGAATTTGAATATCCCCCCATTGTGGATTGGCGGTGAGGTTTGCTAGTGGAATACACATGGGACTTCACTTCGGTTTGGCGGAACTGGGAGGTACTTTTACAAGGTGTCGGCGTTACCATAGTTTTAAGCTTAGCCTCCATATCCATCGGATTGCTATTGTCTTTTCCCATAGCATTCCTGCGAAAATCAAAACTCAAATTTGTCGCTTGGTTATCCTTGGCTTTCATCGAAGTGTTTCGGGATCTGCCCGTTCTCGTGGTGTTGGTCTGGCTGTTCTACTGTTTACCAATATTGCTTGGCAATAATGTGCGTCTTACCCCATTCGCGGTTGCGGTCATGGGATTAGCTTTGAACTTTACCGCCTTGCAAGCCGAGATATTCCGCGCTGGCTTGGAAGCCATCCCTCTTGGGCAGCTAGAAATCGCCCGCACTCTCGGATTTTCGCGCTATCAAATAGCGCGTTACATCGTCATTCCCCAAGCGCTTTGGCGAACCTTGGCACCGACCCTAGGTCAAGCCGTCAACACACTCAAATTGACATCGCTAGCGTCCTTTATTGCGGTCGATGAGGTGTTTCACGTAACTACTTTTCTCATTCAAGAGACTTATAGGCCACTGGAGTTCTATACCATCCTGGCCGTTCTGTACCTTCTGACCATTATGCCTTTATCATTCGCTATCCAAATGGTCGAACGGCGCTTGGAGATGCGTTTTGGACAGGATTAAACACGCCATACAGATTCGCTCTGTGACCAAACGTTTCGGCGAAAGGGTATTGTTTGAGAATCTCACGTTCGATGCAGATGTTGGACAGTTGCTAGTTTTGACAGGGCCATCCGGCTCAGGCAAGACCACTCTGCTACGCATCATTGCTGGGCTGATTCCGTTTGATGGGAAGATTGAAGTGTGCGGTCGGCCTGTCATCGCCGGAACTCCTTGCCCAGATTTAGTGCTTATCCCCCAACAACCTTCACTTTGGGAGCATCTCTCTGCACTGGATAACATCGCTTTGGTCAGGCATCTCTTATTCAAAGAGTCCAAATCGGAAGCCCGCCAGAAAGCAAGCGGATACCTGGAAATTTTGGACTTGATGCAGGCTGCGGATCGATTTCCGCGGCGCTTATCGGGTGGAGAGCAGCAGCGTGTCGGACTCGCTCGTGGTTTGGCTACTGAACGCCCCATTTTTCTCTTGGACGAAATCACCGCCAACATTGACCGGGATCGTAAAGAAATCGTGGGCCGAGTCATCGCCCGGTTGCACGAAGAAGGAAAAACAGTGGTTTTGGTTACACATGACCCTGTGATCGTAAAGTTATTGAAAAGCAATCCCTATTGTCTGGAACCTGACGGGTTGCATGCGCGTGGCATAATTGAAAATGAGGATGCTAAAAATGACAGACAGCAACGGTGATCATAATAAATTCCTAGAAAAACTATCCTTGATTACAGCTTGCATAAAAAAGGCTAATGACTTAGAAGAAGAATTAAGAAAAGGACAAAAACCTGCGATAAAAACTGGTGAGAGTATATGTATTGGTTTTCATATTAGGCATGTTTTCGATACTTCAGCACCGTCAGTTGGGTTGAATGATAGCTCCGGCATAAAAGCTACCAATATAAGTAAATTGAATAAAATCCATGGCTTGCAAACATTAAATCATATACTAGATACATTGTATTATGATAACAAGAAAAAAAATAATTATAGTGCATCGAAAAAACATACTAAGTTATGCATAAAAATAGATTTCGACAAAAAATTAAATAACGATAATGTAGAAATAGGATGTCATGTGTTTGATCGCGAAAGTAAAGTTGATAACAATAAGGATGGTTGGCTTGGTTGCCATTTTACTGTATTGGAAGGTCGTGTGTTTGATCATGATAGGGAATATATAAAGGACTTTGTTAGTGGAGTTATTGATTGTCCATGGAAAAGACCTGAACCTGATAATGATTCAAATAGATATTCAATTTTTGAGGATTATATATGCGGCACAGAAAAACTATGCGATGATCTAAAAATTGTCCATTCATTATCCGCATATCGGGTAATTACTGCGGCCCTATATCAGCTTGGTAGCTATGCAAAGAAAGAAGACGAAACAACAAAAGAAAAACTCTTTGGTGCACAAACAGTAACTCTCATTATAAGATCAGAATCTCCATTTTCTGTAGTTGTTGGCGTAACAATAATCACCGAAAAAATTAATCCGAATATTATCAAAATATCGAAAAGATTTCTTCAATCCAAATTTAATTCATTTATTAGCATAGATGGATTTCTTGCATTGTTTTCTTCTTCGAGTAAAATACACATTCCAGAAGATGATTTTATAAAATATTTTTGGGGTTCTGATTGGTATCGACCTGAATACACCCCACATGAGCCAAAGCTCATGGCAACTTACCTTAGTAAGTTTATTTCGGTTTCAAAATCTAAAATTGATTCTAATATAATTACCAAAATTCTAAAATATTCCTTGACTGCTTTTATAGATGTTCAGCGAAATTTTGTTGGTTCTCGTCTTGAAGGTAAACCTGTCTGTTTTGGATTTATCTTAGGCAATCCAGGTTTGCTGACTCATACCCCAAGGGAACAGCCTTTCCCTTTAGTTTACAAGAATCATGCGGGGATTTACAAGTTCTTCAAACAAGAAGAATTACCTAAACAAGTTCATTTGGCTTCTATCCCGACGGATCGTGCTGTGGTATTTCCTTATTGCTCCCCCCCTGAACACTCAGGTGCCAAGGCTGAACTCGCCGCATTCGTGCTTGAGTTCGACGAAGCAATGGAGGAATTTCGTGCATATCGTTGCTTCCGTCTTTGGTCAGACCAATACATCCCTTATCTTTACTATACGAAACGTTTTCCATGGGCTATTTCCTCGTATGTGGGGCCAGGTGCTGAAATTCGGATATTCGCAGGGGGACATTTGGTCGCATATCACTACGAGCGGGGCTGGCTTACTATAAGTTTAGATGAGGCAGAGAAGAGCCTTCAAGCACAGAAAATCGTTGATACAATCATTATTCGCTACCTGTTGCAAGTTGCTTTGCAAATGTCACGATTTTCAAACCCGGATGCTAAAGGTGGGATGTTAATTTATCTAGCCAACAATCAAACTGGCAACCAATCAATTAAAAATTGCTCACTATTTCAGTCACTTACTGATAATCAACCAGTGCGATCAGAAGACACAAACAACCTGTGGCTAACGGGGCGCAACTTGATTAGAGTCAAAAAGTCTGATAATGAAGATGATAAACTGAAAGCTTGTTATGAACTTGATTATGCAGTAGCCAGAACATTACTTCAAGCGGCACAGTTGGATGGGGCGATTGTTCTATATCATGATAAGCTCGATGATGATAAATCCAATAACTTATTTCCCGTGAAGGTTCATTTATTTGGGCAACGCATTAACGCTACACAGAAAGACAAAAATCCAAAGTCTGGAACCCGACATGCCGCTGCAGAAGCGCTAATGAAAAACGATAATATACCAGAAAGATCAATTGCAATTGCAATATCATCAGATGGCCCAATCAGCATATGGGCAAAATTAATTAAAAATAAGGTATTTGGTGATCCTATCAAGATAGGAATACCTCTTGACACTTAAAAATAGAAATAGGTGGCAGAATGACATTTCCCCCGGTTTGGCTTGATGACTTGACTAAAACCGAAATGAGGATAGTTCTCCTGGAGTACGGCTACCTCATTCATCGGTTTACCCAATTCATCGCCCTAGTCATAGGCCATGCAGAAAACGCGGAGGTTAGACGCCTGCTCATTTCCAATCTCATCGACGAGATCGGGGATGACCGAGATAACCTAGCTCATGTATATCTATTCGAAATTTGCGCGACCAGTTGTGGCCTCCAAATGGATTCGAATGCGGTTTCACAATCCACGCAGGATATTGAAAACTGGTTTTTTTCTGTTTTCAATTCGGCGGACACAGCCCGATCTCTAGCTGTGCTAGGGCCAGGAACTGAAGAAATAGCCCAGAGTTTCCTTGTGCCAATGGAACGAGGCTTGGTCAGGGTGTTCGGTTCGGTCGATCTACGCTACTTTGATGTTCACCGTCCGCAATACGAGTCCATGCATATTGGCGATATTCGTCAGGCAATCCATATCGTTAGAAACAGCCATCCAAAATCAGAGTGGTTAGGCTTCGATGAAAAAATCGAGACCAATACCAAAGAAGCTATGGCGATGCATACGAAATTCTGGGATAATATTTATCAGCTTGTACTCAAGCCTCATTGATTTCATACAGCGTTTTTATATCCAATGAGTAACTTAAAATACTTGATTAAATAAATTCATGTCATTGATTTAAAATGGTTAGAATCGGAAAAATATAATTTATCAAGTAATAAGTATAAATGAAAAACGCTGTATCTCATAATTAAAGGTTTCTACTTATGACAAATAAAATCGACAAAATTGCAGATGAATCACTGGTAAATTTAGGTATATTTCCAGGCATTGGTAATCCACAATCAGAGGAATATTCCCCTGTTTACGATTTAATCATGAGGCTTGCCAAAAAGCACGGTTATCAAACAGCCGAAGTTCTTACTTGGCCGGGTCAAAATCAGGCGGACGATAAGCTACTCTCTTTTCAGGGCGCGTTTGAGGGAGCTACTGCATGGGTGCAATTTCAGGAAAGCCTAGGAATAAAATTCGACATTCTGGGGCGATCTTTCGGCACTTTGGTCGCCATGAGAATCGCTGTAGAACAACGACCTCGATACCTAAATCGCCTAATTTGTTGGGGACCAAGCTCATTCAGCACCTATTGGGATTATTTTGTGCGGCGCATAGACGAGACGACCACTAGCTCTTTGAAGAAAGGCACATATATAGATCGTAATTTATTTGATGGGTTGCTCCCGATGGAATTTCTTGCGAAGGAAAATAAATACCCAGTGAAATTTATAAGAGGGGATCAAGACGAGCTTTGCCCTAAGTCTTTTTTTCACGTTTTAGAAGAAATTTGTCATAATAAAAAAAATGTTCAATATAAAGTTGTAGAAGGTGCAAAACATGAAGTAAAAATAGGTGATTCAGGTTCAGTTATGGCAGCTTATGAAGCCAACTTGTTTTCTACTTTATAACTAATTTATAATCTTAAATCGTCGTCTTATATTCTTATTAACCGAAGGAGTTATCATCATGTATGCTCTCGTTTCTCCAAGTATTCTTGTGAAGATTATAGGCATTTCTGGAATCTTAATATTTTCGCTAATCTGGATTAGTTTTGGTCATTTTGATATTATAACATTTATAAGAATTACAAGCATTTCAGCAATGATTTTAGGACTTCTTTTATGGGTTATAGGAGCGACTGATGTCTGGCGCTGGCTTTGGAGATTGGGTCTGCGTTACCACTACTTTCCTGACTTTGGTCATTTGATTTACCCTGACATTAATGGAATATGGGCGGGTGATATTAAAAGTAATTGGGAGATTCATCGCGCTAGGTTAGCGATGGAAAACAATAAAAATGATGCATTAGTTACGTTTGATTCAATTTCATCAAATTCCGATAATAAAGAAAATACAAACGATTTAATAGAGCCTAAGCTGTTAGCCGTTAGGATAAAATCAAACTGGTTCAAAATAAGTATAACAATGGAGACAAATGACGACTATTCTACTTCAAAAACTATTACGGTTATCCCTCTTCGAGCACAAGGGGCTGGCAATCCTAAACTCTATTATATATACCAAAACATTACTCGTTCTCCTCAAATTACCGATTCAGCTTACCATGACGGCGCGGCTTGGTTTGAAATAATACGAGATCCATTGAAAATGATTGGATTATATTGGACTAACCGAAACTGGACTCAAGGACTAAATACAGCGGGTACAATCGACTTATTCCTATACGAAACAGATCCATCAAAAAAAGTAGATTGGGATAAAGTTAATAATACTTTAAAAAGTGTACAAACTAATAGAATTGAATTGAATTGATCGGATAAACAAGACACTGATTGGCGAATTCGTGAGGTATTTAGTTTGCTATAAAGCGTAGATACACGATATTTGCTTTGACGACAATTTCATATTGCTAGCAATTAGTCCAATCAAAGTTCGGAATGTCCATGACAGTATATCACCTCCAAATGTCTTTAATGCGCAGGAATATAACATAGGAATTGTAAGATAATCACAAGATGTAGACGAGAATTTAGCGCGTAAAGTTCACTAACCTTAATAATATTTTCGGGCAAGAAACGCTGTGAATTCTGTTGGAACCATTGATCTTCAGATTTTTCTCGGACGTGCATCGGACAGTAGCCCTTCCAAAGATGATGGTATTCCTTCCCTGCTGATGGCTGATACAACACGAAACCAGGGACGGAATACGACTACTTCGCAGGAATTGGAACTGTCTCAGCAGTCCACCGCCTACATTGCGATTGCGAACTCAGAAGTTGTCGAGATCGTACGATTTCCTTTTCCGATAAATCAGATCAGACCGCTAGTCGTAAACCTTACTCAAAACGAGCTAACACTACAAGAGTGTGTAGCATGGGGCGCAAAGCTTTTCGACTTTGTATTCCACCGATCAATTCGGGATACGTTTCGACAGATGCTCTCAACAGAAAAGCAGGTGCGCGTGACGATCGCTACCTCCGTACCCGAGTTAGTTTTTATTCCTTGGGAACTGATGTGTGACACCTTTCCTGGATTGCTCCCTAGTTTTCTTTGTTACAACAGACAAATTCATCTCATTCGCTCCCTACGTCTTTATAACCGAGACGAAGTTGAACACAAGAATCTCGGCGATGATAATGAATTAAGGATACTCCTTGTGACATCCAGTCCAAAAAGTCAAGGATATATTGATGTAATCAAGGAAGAGCGGATGCTTCGTTTTGTTATCGACGAGGCACCAGAGATGAGTAACGTAAAGCTAGATGTGCTGCATGATGCAAATGTTAACAGCTTACGCGAAAGGCTTCTCGCATTTTCCCCACATATTATTCACCTTTCTTGTCATGGTGGTTATGATTCAGAGCAGGGATTAGGATTTGTGATGTTGGAGTCAGCGAAAAATACAGAAACCGTAGATCCTGTCAATTCTTATAGGTTTGCGGCTTTAATTCAAGAGCCAAAAAGCGTTCAGCTAGTATTTGCAAGTACCTGTCAGGGTGCATTTCAAGGAACATTGTCAGCATTTTCTGGTATAGCGCAATGTTTGCATGCAAATGGCATACCAGAAGTAATTTCTTTGCAGTTTAAACTTCAAGATCCAACCGGACATGCGATTGTATTAAACTTTTACAAGCATTTGTTGAGAGACGGCAAGTCAGTTGAAGATTCTGTTGCACATGTACGTCGACATCTGTTCATTAATGGGTATATATTTCCAGAAAGTTTTGGCCTTGCAATATATCAAGGCAATGGATCTTTTATATGGCCAGGTCATGTATCAGCGTCACGAATCGCTGGGGATAGTGAAAATGGCTTCAATGAGATTCAAGATCTCTTTGAGGCTAAGTTTAAAAAAGTTGTAATAGAGCGTGTTTCCGTCGAATTTGAAAAGATTAGTGAGGCTCTTCGCGATCTTGGCACACTTACCACAGAAGATTTATTGGTAATGCACAGTATTTTCTCAGATATTCTCCTAGGACTAAGAATAGCAAGGGAGTTCAATACCTCTGGTATTCCGACGAGCAATCTTTTGCGTATACTGAGACTTGCGCAGATACTATCCATGCAGAAATACGAAAGTAAATTTCTTGCAAGTGCGATAGTAGTTATGAGTCATGGTGATTTTGATCGTTACCTAAATAAGCATGAACTTCAAAAAAACGACCAACTTAAATGGAATATTTATGAGGCGAGTATCAAGGAAATTGTTGCGACGGCAATTAAAGCCTCTGGGGAGAATCATGCACTTTTTGCCATTATCGATAATGATGGAGAAGTACGAGTACATGTGCAAGAACTTTTACCGGCATGTAAAGTAGATGTGAAACCTGTTGGTATCGATCCTAAATGGAGCAGGCTATGTGCGAGCATCTCGGATGGTGGTTGTGCTTTCCTTTTACCTGGAGATGTCAGACTTAAGGTCATCGTACAAGGTGAGCAGATCGCTGAGTTTAGTAGTGGTTCTTGGCGTCATGCGAACCTAAAAGAGATTCGTGATGCCTTTAGAAATCTAGCAGCAACAGAATTACTAGTCGAAGAGCTATGCCTCAACATAATGAGAAAATGCTTGATTGCATCAGAAAAGCGACGTGGATTTTCACTGATATTGCAGCGAACAAAAAATGTCTCACTTAATCCAAACTATTTTGATGTGAATCTTCAATCTGATAACATGGGATTACGAGAAAAGCCAATCTATGAGATCGAAGATCAAACGTATTTAGATAAAGTGGCTGGCGATAACGCCGTCATTATTTCGGCCAAAGGTATCACGCTCGCATTTAATGCGGTACTTACGTACTTAGGATCGACCAATGTTGAAGCAATTCCGGGTACTGGCTCACGTCATCTGTCAGCACAGAAGGTGACAAAGGAAACTGATGCTATCGCTTTCGTTGTATCTGAAGACGGTCCAATTAGCATTTTTCAGAATGGACTCCGAACTCAGTTCTTCCTGTAGGATACAGATGATGGCTAATCCGCGAATTGACTCGTGCAATCACGAGTTAACGAAATTTTGCACGATAGGTTATTCGGGCAGACACCACATAAAGGGCATCTCGAAAAACCGATTCTTTGACGGAAATGTGAGTTAGAAAAGAACCCCCTTGGAGCCGAATCGGATTTTTTGTGGTTTCGCCCCCGCCTTGGGGCTTCGTTTCCGCCCGAACCCGCCCTTTTCGGCGGTTTCCTAAAGGACATGACGTGGTATCAAGCTTCTCTAAGTTCAAGAGCCAGGGTATCGAAAAACCTCAGAGAAGTAGGACAATGCGAAGTGCCAAGCGTTAAGGCCAGACAATGGGAATTATCTTGCTTCAATGGGTTGTTAAGTTATCCCTATCAGGGACAGACTGATAGGCGATGCCGGTCTTTGTCCTGTCGGCGGTGACGCGCCCCGCCTTTTCATGGTTGGCAGGTGGTGTTTATTTTCGCCACGCGAAAATAAAGCCGATATCGGGGCAGGGGGCGTAATGGAACAGAAAAGGCACTTAACAATCCAGCTTCTCAAAAGGCCAGTCGGCCAGTGGCCGAAACGCTCAAGTTTTCGCGACGCGAAAATATAAGCCGACATCAACAAAGTTCTCCCTGAATTTTATCTCTCATTCTCCTTCCTTCCGTTACAGTCCATGCGCCTTTCCGATCAACCGGCCAGCTTCGCCGAGACCAGCCGACCAGCGACCGCAACGCTCAAATTTTCGCGACGCGAAAATATAGCCGACATCGACAAATCTTTTCCTGCCTTTTATCTCTCATTCTCCTTCATTCCGTTCCAGTCCATGTGCCTTGCCGATCAACCGGCCAGCTTCGCCAAGGCCAGCCAACCGGCGACCGCAACGCCCATATTTTCGCGACGCGAAAATCTTGGAGTTGATAGCCGAAACCGTAAGCCGTTCCTCTGACTGGCGCAGCCGTCAACTTGGGGCATTGATAGAAAGGGCAGGGCAGAGGATGATTTTCGCGACGCGAAAATATAGCCGTCATCGACAAACCTCTTCCTGCCTTTTATCCATCATTCTCCTTCCTCACGTTCCATTTCATGCGCTTTGCCGATCAACCAGCCAGCTTCACCAAAACCAGCTAACCGGCGACCGCAAACGCTCATATTTTCGCGACGCGAAAATCTTGGGGTTGATAGCCGAAACGGTAAGCCATTCCTCTGACCTGAGCAGCCGTCAACTTGGGGCATAGCTGGAAAGGGGAGGGGAGTATAACCATGGAAGAGATGATACTGACACATTGAGAAACGAGCGTGGCCTTGGTGTAATATCTATGGCATTGAAGTCTTAAAACCTTAAGCGAGAAACTTTTATGCATATCGTTTGTGACCTCGACCCTGCACATGCTGAACGCTTGCGCAACTTACAGGTAGCATGGAGCCAGCCTTTGGATCAAGTCATTGCTCGCTTGATCGACATCGGCTACAACATCGGCCCTGAAGATTCCGCCAAGGCCACCATGCTTGCCTCCGAGGCTGTGCTTCGGCGAGATTGGGAAACACCTGAAGAGGATGCCGCATGGGCGCATTTGTAAAGGGCGACATCATCGTTCTGCCCTTTCCCTTTTCGGATTTGAGCGCAAACAAGCGGCGACCGGCGTTAGTGCTTGCCTCATTGCCCGGTGATGAATTGTTGTTTGTCAGATTACCAGCCAGATACGCCCCGATCCCTATTCCTTGGCTATCGAAGACACGGATTTCGTTAATGGTGGATTGAAACAATCCAGCCTAGTGCGGGTAAGCCGAATTTTTACGGCAGAATCCAGCATCGTGTTGTACCGTGCAGGAACGCTTTCCGTGAGCAAGCAACGTGAAGTTCGCTCAAAAATCGCACGTTTGTTTAGTTTGGAGGTAACACCGTGAACATACACCCCGTATTTGTCGTACAGGGTATTGTCAACTATTGCCAATTTTAGCCAATGGTGTTAATTTCAAACTTTTCCTAACCCCGAGGTTGCCATGACGATGAACGTCACAAAGCCCCTCATGAGGCGGACATGGTGAGGCAGAAAGTCGCTTCCGGCCTTTACACGTCGGCAAGTGAGGTTGTGCGCGAGGCATTGCGTATGATGGAGGCGCAAGACCAGCTACGCGCCGCCAAGCTTGAACAGTTGCGGCAGGACATCCGCGAAGGGCTGGAAAGCGGGGAGTCTACGCCGTGGGATGCCGAGGAAATCAAACAGGAAGGCCGACAGAGACGAGCCGTCCGCGCCAACAGCAACCAAGAGTTAAAGTACCCGCACCAAGATTATGGCAACAGCGATTGCCCAAGTTCCTTAAGGAATCCGTTGTGTTTCTTGGTGGCCTCTTTGATCTTTTCCTCCAACGCCATCAATTCCGCGTTTACCGCTATCAAATCGATTTCTTCTTCCTGCTTCGCCGTGCTGATATAGCGCGAAATATTCAAGTTGTAGCCTTCCTTCTCGATTCGATCCATCGACACACGCATGGAATAGCGTTCTTCCTCCTTGCGAAATTGATAAGTGTAGATGATCTTGTCAATATGTTCCGGCAGCAAACGGTTTTGCCGCTTACCTTTCTCGAAGTGTTCGCTGGCGTTGATGAACAGCACATCATCGGGTTTCTTGCATTTCTTCAGAACGAGGATGCACACAGGGATTCCCGTCGAGAAAAACAGGTTGGCCGGTAAGCCGATCACCGTGTCGATATTGCCGTCTTTCAGCAGCTTGGTGCGGATGCGCTCCTCCGCACCGCCACGGAACAGCACCCCATGCGGTAAAATGATAGCCATCGTGCCTTCTTTGGCGAGAAAGTGAAACCCGTGCAGCAAAAAGGCGAAATCGGCGGCGGATTTGGGCGCCAGGCCATAATTCTTAAAACGGAAATTCTCGCCCATTGCCTCGTTCGGTTCCCATCGGTAGCTAAACGGCGGGTTGGCAACCACGGCATCGAATAGCATTTTTTTGGCGGGATTGGCTTCCCTGAGCATATCCCATTCGTTGAGCAACGAATCGCCGTGGAAAATCTCGAACTCGGAATCCTTCACCCCGTGCAGCAGCATGTTCATCCGGGCCAAGTTGTAGGTGGTGATGTTCTTTTCCTGCCCGTAGATTTTGCCGATGCCGTGCGGACCAAGGTTTTTGCGTACATTCAGCAATAGCGAACCAGAGCCGCAAGCAAAATCCAACACTTTATCGAACCTGGTTTTCTTGCCCGTACTCGGGTCTTGGCTATCGAGCACCACAATGCCGGAGAGGATGCTGGAAAGCTGCTGCGGCGTGTAAAACTCGCCGGCTTTCTTGCCCGAACCAGCGGCAAACTGTCCTATCAAATATTCATAGGCATCGCCCAGAATGTCGCTGTTCGTGGAAAACTTCGCCATGCCCTCGGCGATCTTGGAAATGATGGTGCATAGCTTGGCGTTGCGTTCCGGGTAACGCTTGCCCAGCTTTTCCGAATCCAGATTGATTTCCGAAAACAAGCCTTGAAAGGTGCTTTCAAAGGAGTCGTTCTCAATGTACTTGAAACCTTTTTGCAGGGTATGCAGCAATTCCTCGTCCTGGGTACGGGCCATTTCGGTAATACTGCTCCACAGGAATTCAGGCTTAATGACGTAATGCACTTTGCGCCGCATTTGCTTCTCGAATTCCGCCGTATCTTGCGGGTTAGCAAAATACCATATGGACAAAGGTGAACGCTTCTCTTCGTCTGCAACTTTCGGGTAATCAGAACCCAGTTCCTTCTTGGCGGCAGATTCGTAATTGTCCGACAGGTAGCGCAAGAACAGGAAGGACAGCATGTAATCGCGGAAGTCGTCCGCATTCATCGCCCCGCGCAATTGGTCGGCGATGGCCCAGAGGGTATTGCCCAGTTCTTTTTGGTCTTGTTCGGTCACTTTTCACTCACTGCTGCTTGCCATGCGTCTTGTTCTTGAGCAATCAAATCAGGCTTGGCATAACGTCCTAGGCAACCGCGCAAACTCTTCTTGCGCATTACAGCCTGGATGGTTTGTGATGGCGAGGATAGCACGATAATTTCCACTTCCTGCCCCCAGAATGACGGTGGCAAATGGAAATGAACTTCCCCATTTTTTACGGTTTGAATCTTACGAATGGCTTCCATCGGTAAAGACCTCTTGTGTTTTTTGGTTAGATACGCCGCTATTGCACCCAATCTTCACGAGCGGATGCCAAATAATCGTCCACGGCTTGCCGGGTGTGCTGGGCGATGCCGAAATAACGTCGTGGGTCGAAGTCATTGGCAGTTGCTGACAGGTTTGCGATACCCTCTTCCTCAGCCAGTTGTCGCAGCACAATTTGCACCAGTTGGAATTTCTCGGCGTGGGAGAGACTGGCAACCGAGGGCAGGACTTCATGAATGGTCATGGCGTGGACTCTGTTGGGGTTTGGGGAAAAAGCTGCTGCATCAAGCCTTTTTTATGGGTTTTGAGTGTGGCGAGCTTTTGGGTTTGGCCGGTGATGAGTTCGTCTAGGGAAGACAGGCAGTCGGCGATTTTTTGTTGTTCTTTTAGTGATGCGTTAGGTAATACTGTTTTATATACAATATCACTGCTAATGTTTTGAACAATTCCTCCCGCTGAAAACCTCTCGTATTGGTTTTGCATATACTCAGAATTGAGCAATTGAAGTAAAAACTGTTTGTCGAAGTGTTTTTCATAATCACGAAGAACAAACCATCCATCATAAATATATCCGGCAATTGCAACTTGATATGTTTTTCCATAACTCATTGAGTTGGCTAATATCAATTCACCTACGTTTACCTTTCTTGATTTTTTTGCACCTTCAGGTGTTATTCTTTCTCCAACTTGACTAATGATAAAGTTCTTAGCATATTTCGTATCACCAATCTTTATCCAATTTACTCCACTGCTGTCAATTGTTAAGTAGTTTTGAATTGGACGAGGTGAACTTCCTCTATATAACACAATATATTTTGAGAATTCTTTAAGAACCCACTCCTCCTCATCCCAAAACTCAGGAAAGCGCAGCTTGGGGACGGTTTCGCCTTCTGCCGGGAAAAGCTGCTGCATCAAGCCTTTTTTATGGATTTTGAGCGTGTCGAGTTTTTGGGCTTGCGCGGTGATGAGTTCGTCTAGGGAAGCAAGGCAGTCGGCGATTTTTTGTTGTTCTGGTATAGATGTAGGTAAATAGGTCTGGAAGGCATGAACATAGTTTCTATTCAGAGTAGGGACAGGGGTCTAGGGCGCAATGGAACAGAAAAGGCAATTAAGCATATCCCAAGTCAGGATGTGTCAAGAATAGCTTGCCCGGCAGCCTTTGGCGACCCGTCGCCATTAAGGTAAGCGTAAAGCGTCGTTGTGGTGATGCCCAGC
>CAIWDB010000393.1 GCA_903911305.1 uncultured Methylococcaceae bacterium
ATACCATCTGACACAGGTTAGGATGATTTCTTTTACGAAGCGGTGTCCTTTAAAGTCGATCATGCGGGCAATTCGGGAGGAGATTTTTGGGCGGCATAGTTTACCGAAATCGCCCCATCCTTGCTAACGCAACGGAACCTACGGCATTCAACTCCGCCGTGGACATTGCCTTGTCGGGCCGCATGGCAACTTCCGGGTTGATGAGCAGCATTGATGGTGCTTTGGCGGTTGCCCACGCGATCACCACCCATGCTGTGGATGCCGACATTGACTGGTTTACCGCAGTGGATGATTTGATTGACGATGCAGGCGAAGTCGGTGCAGCGCATTTGAACACTCAAGAATTCAGCGCCGGTGTATTCTATCGTTATGCCAGTCTGAATCTGCGTCAGTTGCAAGACAATCTCGGCGGGGCCAGTCGTGAACGGGCCTTGGAAATTGCCAGCCATGTATTGCATTTGTTGGCAACCATAGTCCCATCAGCCAAACAACAAACCTTTGCCGCCCACAACCTAGCTGATTATGCATTAGTCAGTTTCAGCGACATTCCGGTTTCCTTGGCGAATGCGTTTGAAGCACCCGTCAAAGAAAAGTCCGGCGGCTTTCTCGCCCCCTCCATCGCAGGATTGGCAACTTATTGGCAAACTATCCATAAAGGTTATGGGTTGGACGAAATCGCTGCCTATTTTGCTTTGCGCGATGCACCCAATGCCGAAGGTTTGCTAACTAAAGAAAGCTTGCAAGGTCTGGAAGCATGGGTTGCCAATAACGGCGGAGCATAAACCATGCGTCCCTACCTGATTTTAAAGCTGGAAGGGGTTATGCAAGCTTGGGGCGGACATACGTTTGAATATCTCCGCCCCAGCGAATTATTCCCTACTCGCAGTGGCTTGCTGGGTTTGCTTGCCGCTTGTTTAGGGATTGATCGCCGCGACGACGAGCGCCAGAGGGCTTTGGCGGAAAGCGTGATATTCACCGTTCGGGTGGACTGTCCGCCGCTAAAGATGACCGACTACCATACCGTCAAAAATTCCCGCCTAGATTACGAAAGCTTGAAATCAGCGGAAACCATCCAAACATGGCGCGAATATTTATTGGATGCCAAATATACCGTCGCAGTGGGTGCAACCGAAACCGCAACCATCAGTTTGCAAGAAATTGCATCAGCGCTGACCAAACCAGTATTCACCCCTTTTTTGGGACGGCGCTCTTGCCCTTTGGGTCGTCCATTGCTTGTTGAGAGCGTAGCAGCTAAATGTGCAAGAGATGCACTGCATTCCATTGCCGTTAGCCAGATCGGCAAAAATGAGAAATCCCAACTCGGCACAGATCAGCCTCTTACCATTTATACAGAAGAATTGGAAAACGGCCCCCCCCTATGGCTGCGCGACAAACCAATCCCAAACCGTCACCGCCAATTCGCCACCCGCCAAGTCAGCATCATTAGCGAAGAACAGGGAGGCAATCATGTATCTAAGTAAAATCGCCATACCTTGGAGCAAGTCGCAAAATCCATATCATTGGCATGATTGCCTATGGCAATTGTTCCCCCATCAACCGGATGCCAAACGTGATTTCCTATTCCGGGTTGAACATCTCGCCATAGGACAAGGTGCGCAAATCCTTATGCAGTCGCAACGGGAACCTAATTCGGTTCAGACGGGTGCCAAGCTTTTGGCAAAGCGTGATTACCCTTTAACTTTAAAAAATGGACAGGCATTACGGTTTATATTGGTGGCCAATCCGGTCAAAACCGCCAAAGACCAAGAACAGAAGCGTCTAAATAAAAAAGGCGAGATTAGAAGTTGCCGTGTTCCATTGTTTAAAGAAGAACAGCAGCGCGAATGGTTGGAGCGTAAGTTTATCGGTGCGGCCAAGCTGGAAACCATCACTATGCGGCCTAATTTGCCTCTATATTTTCGTAAAAAAGATCATCCGCCGGGTAAAATTTTCCCAGTGACTTTCGAGGGGATTTTGATTGTAGACCAATCGACTCAACTTAAAGAGATGATAGTCAACGGCATCGGCCCTGCCAAAGGCTTCGGTTGCGGCCTACTTTCAGTGGCACGTTTCAGATGAATTTAGCTATAAGGCATCGGACCCGCCAAAGCCTTTGGCTGCGGCTTGCTGCTAGTACGGAGAATATAGAAGTGTATGGATGAAATGTCCGTTCAATCGGCATTTTTAGCCAAATTCAACTTGATGAATGCGGTAAAATCCGTATTGCCATGTACGCACAGATGGCGCACAATAAACATCTATCACCCCCTTTAACCTATAGTCTGCCATGAACACAGTGACAACCAAGGAAAACCGCCTCCACATCCGTTGCGATGCGCGAACCCGGCAATTGCTGGACAAGGCTGCGGCCTATGTGCATGTCAGCGTGTCCGAATTTGTGCTGTCCCGCGCACTGGCTTCGGCAGAGCAAATTGTGCAGTCTCATGAGTCGATCACCTTGACGGAGGCAGACTTTCAAGCGTTTCTTGCGGCTCTGGACGCACCAGTAAAACCTAATGAAGCCCTAAATCGTGCTTTTGAACGTCATGATGAACAGGTCATCCGGTGACGGCTTACCGCATTCGGTCGTTGGACAAGATGGTCGATGCGAAAATATTTTGCTGTGGGCATCCCGCCCTTGACGACTATATCGCACACTATGCGTCGCAAGACGAACGCCGGGGCATTGCGCGAGTTTTTGTTGCAACACCGGAAAGCGACGCTCGCTGTCTGGCAGGATTCTTCACGCTTAGCGCGGGCAGTGTGGATTGCTGTGAACTGCCTGTCACCCTATCGCGCAAGCTGCCACGCTATCCCGTTCCAATCGCTTTGCTGGGTCGTTTAGCGGTTGACCGACGCTATCAGGGAAAGGGGCTTGGCTCGATTCTGTTGGCCGATGCTTGCCGTAAAGTGGCTCAAGCCAGCACCATACTGGCAGTGGCCGGGGTAGTTGTGGACGCTAAGGACGAGTCGGCGGCGGCCTTCTATAGGCATTTCGGTTTCATGCCAATGCCAGGGCAAGCCCAACGTATGCTTTTGCCAGCATCGGCTTTGCCTCGCTAGATACAGTCGGAGTAGGCGTAAAAATGTCCCCAAGATTTTGCAAGCCGCTGACGGCGAATCCCACATCATGCACATAAAGGATTGGACATCATAAATGCTCCCGCCCCTCAAGCCCATCGCCATGAAAGAAAGAGTCAGCCTCCTGTTTATTGAATACGGCGAGATTGATGTGATTGACGGTGCGTTCGTCGTCATCGACAAAACCGGCATACGCACCCAAATCCCCGTTGGTTCCATCGCCTGTCTGATGCTGGAACCGGGAACGCGAGTGTCGCACCGCGCCGCCGCATTGGCTTCCCGCGTTGGAACTTTGCTGGTCTGGGTCGGCGAGGCCGGTGTGCGGCTCTACTCGGCGGGCCAACCCGGCGGGGCGCGAGCCGACCGGCTGCTCTATCAGGCCAAGCTAGCGCTGGACG
>CAIWDB010000394.1 GCA_903911305.1 uncultured Methylococcaceae bacterium
CCCGGATATTTATCTGGATGGTACTTTTGGCACAGTACCTTGTAAGCCATCCTGATGACTTCTGGGGGCGCATCCCGCGACACTTTGAGGGTTTGGTAATGGTTGTTCATTGTGTGGGTTCTCTTCCTGATGTCAACGGCTGAAGCTTCCAAGGCTTTCCACTACGCTTGCAAGCCTGTTGCCTTGGCTTCATCCAATTCTGTAGTAAACAAATTTGCCGACCAATGAGGCTAATTGTAGTCTGATTTTTATAAGGCTCAAGGCGAATGGAAAGAAAAACTTATGGTTGTCGGGTGCGATGCGACCAAGATTGAGGGCGAACCAATTGACTAGCGCACCACGGGCAAGGCGGTATCTCTCATCCTGATTGGTCATCATGTCTCCCACAAGATACAATCAAGCCATGAAATACGAACTCCAAAGCACACAAACCTTCAGCCATTGGCTTGCCAAGCTGAAAGATAGGAAGGTCAAAAACCCATTGCTGTCAAGCTGGCTAGGGTCGTTATGCAAAGCTTTGCATAACTTGCCATCTTGGTCATTAACCGCTACTTCGCCAAGGAACAAGCCGCCGTCGAACAACTCGAAGCCGACCGCGACGCCATCAGCCGCCAGATGGAAGAAATGGACGAGGAGCATGGTGGCGAAGATGGTTTGTTTGCCGAAGCCAAGACCGACAAGGGTAAGCTGACTGCCAAGAGTATCAAGGAGCGTATCAAGGTTATCAAGCATGACAAAGACACAGATGAAGAGCGTAAGGCACAGGAAGCCTACCTTGACCTGATCGAACAGGAGGCCGTCGCCAGTAAAAAAGTGAAGGATGCGCAAAAGACGCTTGAAACCAAGGTGGCTACCCAGTATGGGCAACTGAGCGAGGCAGAAATCAAGACGCTCGTAGTGGATGACAAATGGCTGGCCCAGCTTGCCGCCGCCGTGCAAAGCGAACTCGACCGGGTAAGCCAAGCGTTGACCGGGCGCATCAAGCAACTGACCGAACGCTACGCCGTGCCGCTGCCGCAACTGGTTGACGAATTGGAAACCCTCGCCGCAAAAGTGGACGGGCATTTTAAAAAGATGGGGTTTGGAACCAGCCGTTGACATTTATCACCGTCAATTATATTGTACGGATATACACCGTATGGAGCCTGACATGTCCGAAGCCATTGAACGATTTGACCTCCGATTACCCGCCAACGCCAAACAATTGCTGATGCAAGCGGCGGAAATTAGCGGCAACACCCTTACCGGCTTGGTGCTGAACGCCGCCTTGGACAAGGCGAGGGACATTTTGCAAAACCACCGGCATTTCATGTTAAATGCTGAAGAATGGAGGCAGTTCACCGAAACGCTGGAAAAACCACCCGAGCCTACCGAAGCCCTGCAAAACGCCTGGCGCGATTACGAGGATGCCGGACTGGAATGAAGATCGTCTTATTCGATTCGGCACGGCATGACCGTAGCGGTTTTGCCTGCGGTCATGCCGGGTTGGATGAGTATCTACAGCGCCATGCCAGCCAGAGCATACGCAAGCAATTGGTGCGGGTTTATGTGGCCGAAGACATACAGGGCAAAGTATTGGGTTATTACACGCTCTCCGCCGCCTCACTCCGCCACGAGGAACTGCCGGAAAACCTCGCCCGCCGCCTACCGAAATACCCCGTTCCCGCCGTATTGATTGGGCGCATGGCGAGCGAGCGGACAGCGCGGGAATCCGGTCAGCGCATTGGCTCGCGCCTGTTGATCCACGCCTTGAAACAGGCTTTGCGTGCCGCTGAAACCATCGGGGTGCAATGCGTGATTGTGGACAGTAAACCGGAAGCGGTGGGGTTTTATCAGCGGTTTGGGTTTATGCCATTGACGCAGGATGGCTTGAAGCTATATCTGCCGGTTGAGACCATAAGAAAAATAGGGTAGTGATGGATAATATGTGCATGAACTTAGGCCGTAAAGGGGAAATGGAAAATCAGAATGCGGTTCTAATGGTAAATACTTACAACCCGGATATTCATAACCGCAGATCCATTCGGTTAAAATTTTACGATTACACCCAGGCAGGGGCATATTTCGTGACGATCTGTACACATGACAGGGAATGTCTGTTCGGTTCCATTGAAAATAGCGAAATGGTGTTAAATGAATATGGGCGGATTGTCGATTTCACATGGCATGATTTGGTCAATCATAATTCCAATATTTGTTTGGGTGAGTATGTCATTATGCCCAATCATTTTCATGGCATTATCGTCATCAACCCCGTAGGGGTAGGTTCTAAACCTACCCATTCCAAACCTACCCATTCCAAACCCGCCCGAAATTGCAACGATGCCGTAGGGGCAGGTTCCAAACCTGCCCATATCAATGGGGCGGGTTTGGACAGGGCGGGTTTGGACAGGGCGGGTTTGGAACCCGCCCCTACGAATCATGGGTTGCCTGAAATTGTCAGGCAATTCAAAACATTTTCCGCCCGCCGCATCAATGAATTGCGCCATTCGTTCGGCGTTCCCGTCTGGCAACGCAATTATTACGAACACGTCATCCGCAACGAGGCCGATTACAACCGCATTGCCGAATATGCCGCGATTAACCCGCGTAAATGGTTGGAAGATACATTGCATCCCGAAAATGCCCCATCCGACGTAGGGGCGGGTTCTAAACCCGCCCCTACGGGATTTGATAAACCGGATGGTGACAATGAATAACATACCAAAAGGTTACAAGCAGACTGAGGTGGGGGTGATACCGGAGGAGTGGAGAGTCGAATCGTTCTTGCATGTCACGGATTTGATTACATGCGGAATTGCAGCTACTCCGAAATACGTTGCAGAAAACATTGGATATCCGTTTCTTTCAAGCACAAATATAAAAAATGGAGTAATTCAGTGGACGGATTACAAATACATTGACGCAAGTCTTCATCGTCAGCTTCACCGAAATAATCCTCCAAAGCGAGGTGATATTCTTTACTCCCGAGTAGGAACAATTGGAGAGGCCGCTGTAATCGAAGTAGACTTTGAGTTTTCAGTTTACGTTTCGCTAACACTAATTAAGCCAAAAACCGCACTAGACAGCTATTTCTTAGCGCATCTGCTGAATAGTTTGCCTTATAAGCAAAGGGCCAAAGATCAAGTTTATCTTGGTGGTGGTGTCGGTAATCTCAATGTAGATGTTGTTAGGCGCTATCCGATTATTTTTCCACCAATCCTCGAACAACGCGCCATCGCTGCCGTTCTGTCGAATGTGGATGCGTTGCTCGCCAAACTCGACCAACTCATCGCCAAGAAGCGCGACCTCAAACTGGCTACCATGCAACAACTCCTCACCGGCCAGACTCGCCTACCAGGGTTTGGCCCACTCGTAGGGGCGGGTTCCAAACCCGCCCAACCCATACCTGCCTTTGGCGAACCCGCCCAAATGCCCGACGATACCACCACCGTAGGGGCAGGTTCCAAACCTGCCCTGTCAAAACCGGCCCCCAATCATCCCGGCATATCGACAATGACGTGCCTTGCAAGGGCGGGTTTGGAACCCGCCCCTACGGTTACGGTTCCCGAAGGTTGGGAGGTGAAGCGATTGGGGGATATTTTAGATAAAATTATTGGAGGAGGCACTCCAAGCCGATCAAATACAAGTTATTGGGGAGACGAGATTCCTTGGGTTACTGTAAAAGACTTCACAACTTTCAATCCCACGCAAACTCAAGAAGCTATTACTAAAGATGGGTTAAAGCATAGTGCATCTAATCTTATACAAAAAGGAACGCTAATAATATCGACTAGAATGGCACTAGGAAAAGCAGTTATTTATGATATGGATGTAAGTATCAACCAAGACTTGAAGGCACTATTTCCAAAGAAAAATGTCAGTGGAAAATTTCTTTACTACTGGTTTGAGTATTTTGCTTCAGTCATTGATGATCTGGGCAGTGGTAGCACTGTAAAGGGGATAAGACTCACCGACTTAAGAGCCATTGAGTTCAATCTGGCTTCACTACCAGAACAAACCGCCATCGCCACCGTCCTCTCCGACATGGATGCCGAAATTGCCGCCCTCGAAGCCCGTCGCGACAAAACCCGTGACATCAAGCAAGGCATGATGCAGGAACTTTTAACCGGACGTATTCGCTTAGTATGAATGCCGACACCCAACCGGTTTGCCGTATCATCGCCGGATCCAATGGCGCTGGCAAGACCACTTTCGCGCTAAAATACCTGCCGGAAGTCGCCCATTGCCGTGCTTTTGTCAACGCCGACCTGATTGCGGCGGGTTTGTCGCCGTTGGCCCCTGAGCAGCAATTATTGGCGGCCAGTCGGTTGTTTCTGAATTTATTCGAGTGGTATGCTGGCTCAGTATATTACACCCGTTGTTTCCTCAACAGCGCTGAAACACCTCAACTCGTTTTTGTGCAGCAGGGCGAGGCGCGAACCGTTTTGCAACCCGAATTATTCGAGCAACAATTAAGCAAGGCCAAGTAATGGACATTAGGCTTTATCGGAAACAGTCTGTCGGCGCATCAGTGGCGTGGGAAAGAATTGAGTTTCCGATAACGTCTATTATCTCTCACGAAGATCAACAGATACTCGATTCCCTGACCAACGCAGTAGCCGATGCCTTGGAACGTAAACGGCGCTTAGGACAATATGCCGTAGTTTGGCGTGATGGACAGCCAGTGATTATCGGAGAAGAGTTGGAGTCCAAACCTCATAGTATCCCCTCCCTAGATGTTGAAGGAAAAGGACAAACTGGCTTGATTGACAATGGATAATCAAGCATTAAATCTGCCAACCTACTTCTTGATTAGCAAGTTGTTTCAGCAAAATCTGAAACACCGTCATTCCGGCATGGACCGCCGGAATCTAGGCTCCATGGAAGGCGGGATTTGGGGGCATCCATGCAATCTGGATTCCGGCAATCCCTGCCGGAATGACGTAATTGCTGAATCATCTTACTAATCAGGACATCCTTTAATATCAATTACCCATAGAATATATGAATACTCAACAGTGGATTTCCCAATTGTTTGCAGCGATAGACAAAAAAGATTCATCAGGCTTTAAAACCTTCCTTGCTGAAGATTGTGTTTTCAGGTTTGGCAATATGCCACCCGTTACCGGTTCAGAAGCTATCGGTGAGGCGGTGCATCAGTTTTTTCAATCGCTCAAATCCATCAAGCATGAAATAGATGGGGTGATTGAAGAGGGCAATCGAATGGTTTGCCATGGATGGGTGACTTATACCAAGCTGGATGATTCAATTCTCAAGGTTCCATTTGCTGATATTTTTACTCATGACAATTATAAGATTGCCGAGTATTTCATCTTCATCGATATTTCAGGTCTAAGCGATGCTTGATTGAAGGCATAGCAATTAAAAGTTAGAACTGACATAGACCAAGCTAGGCTAATAAGTAATGAAGGAAAAACTCATGGAACCCAATGAAAAAAGCCTCCAGTTTTTGGAGGAGCACATTCCCGATCTGGCTGCCGTGGCATTCAAGCAAGCCTATTGGCAGGCTCTTGCGGAAGGTAGTAGTGTTCTGGAGGTTGAAAATGGCGCAATTGTAGAAGTTTTCCCCGATGGTTCACGCAAGTTCATCAAGCAGATTGGCACTGCAATACCCGCCCAACTTGGTCAGAAACGGGTTTCCGCATGAATGTCATTCCTCGCCTACGCATGTTCGCTGGCCCTAATGGAAAGGGGAAGAGCACTCTCAAGTCAGTCATCAGTCCGGCCCTGCTAGGTGTGTATATCAATCCAGACGAGATTGAGAAAGAAATTGGTCAGTTTGATTTCCTCGATCTTGCCTCCTATGGAATTCTTACAAGGGGCGATGAGGTACTCAGCTTTTTCAGGCATTCCCCTTTACTGGAAAAGGCTGGTTTGCTAGACGAAGCCGACGAGTTGCGCTTTTCCGATGACAAACTCAGTTTTTTCGCAGTTTCTGTCAATGCCTACTTCGCTTCCGTGGCGGCGGATTTCATCAGGCGAAAACTATTGGAAACAGGGGTGTCATTCACGTTTGAAACGGTAATGTCGTTCTCCGACAAGGTGGAGTTACTGCGAAATGCGCAATTGCGAGGCTTTCGAACCTATCTTTACTTTATTGCGACCGAAGACCCAATCATCAATATTTCCCGTGTTCGACATCGGGTAAAAATGGGTGGGCATCCTGTGCCGGAAGATAAGATAATAAGCCGCTATCGACGTTCACTGGATTTGTTGCGTGAAGCAGTGCGCTATTCCCATCGGGCTTACATTTTCGATAATTCGGGAAGTGAGCGTGTC
>CAIWDB010000395.1 GCA_903911305.1 uncultured Methylococcaceae bacterium
ATGGTGGCAATGGTGGCGCGGAATGGCCGGTGCCGCCCTCGTTGGATCAACCGATGCCGCCAGCGGTCGATCCCGGCGTGATTCCACGGCTATCCGCATTCGTGGCGCATCTGAAAACCTTGAAAAATTACACCACCGCCATCGGTCAGGATTTAAGGATTATCGGTACATCCCATACCGTTGATCCGAGTTCATGGAAGCCCTCGTTGAGCGTCCAAATCAAGGCGGCGCATCCGGTGATTTTGTGGACAAAGGGTAAGGCCAGCGCGATTGAGATTTGGGTAGACCGCAACGACGGCAACGGCTTTGTCTTCCTAATCATCAATACCGAGCCGAACACCACCGACACCACCCCGCTACCCGCCCCCAGCACGAGTGCGGTATGGAACTACAAAGCCATCTACCGTTTCCACGATGAGCAAGTCGGGCAGTGGAGTGATGTGGTGAGTGTGACGGTGGGGGGTTGAAAGGATAAATTGCAGAGCAATTACGACCCGACTTGCAGTTTCTTGAACGTCATAGGATGCGCCGACGCAGGAGGTACATCCTATGACCATATCTCATAAATATAGGTGATAGATGAATGAAATAGAAAAAATACAGAATCAACCTGAGATGATCAGGTTAGTCCACTCGTTTATTGTGATATATAACAGATCAAAACAATATCTAGCAATCGTGTGGCTAGTGACAATGCTTTTGCCATTACTCGGGGGTATAACGGCGGTATTTAAGCCTGATCTAAAACCTTTCATTGCTATTTTTGCATTATCCTTTGGGTTTATAGACGTTCTTCTAATTGACAGGTCGCATAAGGTAAGAATGAAAACGGCGGCAAAGTTGCAAGAAGAATTCGACTGCTGCGTCTTATCTCTCGAATGGAATAAGTTCCTTGTCGGAAGGAAGGTTGACCCAGAGGAGGTAGCACGGGAATCGTCCTGTAAGCTGAGTCCCTTCGACGAAAAGCGGCTAACAGACTGGTATCCAACCGTAGCTAAAGAACTGCCTATCCATTTGGCAAGAATCATTTGCCAGAGAACAAATCTATGGTATGACAAAGAACTGAGAACAAGGTACAGAAACATAATATCTTGGTCGGTTGCTTTTATCATTATAGCTTCGACGCTATTTTCTTCGACCGTAGGCTTTACCGTGACTTCCTTCGTAATCACCGTTCTCGTTCCCATATTCCCAGCGCTAAATTGGGCAATACGCGAATACTACCGTCAAACCGATACGATGAGGACGCTGGAAAACTTGAAAAGCGAGATAGAAAAGCTATGGGATAAAGCACTGGGAAATGCCACTACAGAAGAAGTGACCGAAGCTTCTAGGGAGTTACAGGACGCAATCTTCACTCACCGGGCGTCCAGCCCCTTGATATTCGACTGGATTTATAGGCCTCTGCGGCCAAAGATGGAATCAAGCATGAACAGCGGTGCTGAGTATTGGATAAAACAGGCCAAAATGGCAAAAGATATAAATTGAGTCTAGGATGCATTTAGGGGATAAGTAATGAAGTTGATAACGTACTTCGATGATTTCTTAAGAGATACTGTCAATCTGAATCAAACAAGGGTGAATCTTCTTGAGAACAGCATAGAAGCAATAAAAACATTTATGAAGGGTTCGGGGTGGAAGCCAGAAATTATAGAGTTTAAGCCCCAAGGATCATGGGCGCATAAAACCATCATAAAACCATTGACGGATTACCCATTCGACGCGGACCTGATTGTTTACGTGAAGCCTGTCGATGGATGGGTGGCCAAGGATTACATTGACAACCTTTATACGGAGTTCCAAGGGAGTGGGATTTATAAAGAGAAAACACGGAGGTATTCGCATTGCGTGACAATCGAATACGCCGGGGAAAGAAAAATAGACATCGCCCCTTGTGTCAAAGAAAGGATTTACGCTGATACATACGAGGTATGCAACAGAATCTCGAATGAATTTGAGAAATCCATGCCAGGGGATTATACGCAATGGCTTGTCAACAAAAATTCAATTTCCGGGAAAAACAACCTCAGGAAGGTGACGCGACTTTTAAAATATATGCGCGACATCAAGACTAACTTTACTTGCCCATCATTTCTCTTCACTACGTTGCTTGGAGATCGGATTTCATATATTGATAGCATTAACAATCCGTTTACTGACGTTCCTACGAGCCTGAAGATACTAATTGATAGGTTGGACGACTGGTTGCAAGCTAATCAAACTAAGCCAACAGTCAGAAACCCAGTACTGTACGAAGAAATCCAGAGTAACGCATGGGATGAAACCAAATACAGCAATTTCAGAAGTAAGATCAATCTATACAGGGGATGGATCGATGACGCCTACGACGAATCTGACAAGGAAGAAAGCATCGGAAAATGGAGGCGCGTTTTTGGCGATGATTTCGCAGCGGATGAAACGATTGCTAAAGCGGCATGTGTTAGTGAGTCAGCGGCTTCAGAATTGAGCGGCAGTTCACTCGCAACGGCTGGTTCCGACCTTGTTGCCTTAGTGAAAAGGTTAGGTTCCATAGCCTTGCCAGAGGGATTTAATCGGCTTCCACATATGCACCGTCCCAAATGGCGTACAAGTTCTAGTACCGGACTCACAGTGAGAGTTTCTGCGTATTTATATACGAGTAAATATGGACAGTCAATGAGGCATATAACAAGTTTAGAGATATTGCAAAGCGGTTATTGGATTAAGTTTAACGCTTCGAGTGGTTCAGGTTTGCCATTTCCTAATGAATATTATGTTATGTGGAGAGTTACTAACACGGATAAAGCGGCCAAAAAGGCAAATGCATTGAGAGGAGAGTTTTACCAAAGCGATAACAAAAACTCCCGTTGGGAATCCTTAAAGTATCGTGGGGTACATATTGTGGAAGCTTTTCTCATTAGGAAAACCAACGAGGTTATGTTGGGGAAAAGCGATCCCTTTTACGTAGTGATTGAATAAACGCAGTAAGATGCGTTAAATTCGATCTGCTGTAGAAACTATGCAGCATCCTACCCGCTTGGACGGGCCTTGGGCTATAACAGCACGGTGGGAAAACGGCTTCATCGTTTGCCCACGCGGAACGAAGCCTAAACCTTGACGAATGTTGGGTAAGCTAAATCGCTTGCCTTACCTACAATTTACAAAAGTAACCCACCATGAAACACCGCATAGACCCAAAAATAGACTGCGTATTCAAGGCATTGCTCGGCTCGGTGGAAAACCGCAATCTGCTGGTGCATTTCCTCAATGCGATATTAACCAGCGATTTAACCGCACCGATAACCGAAGTGGAGCCACTCAATCCTATGCTAAGGTGTTTCTGGACGAATAACTGAGCGTGGTGGATGTCAAAGCCAAAGACAGCGAGGGACGGCTTTACCAGATTGAAATCCAGCTATTGACCTATCGGCATTTGCCGGAGCGGATGGTGTATACATGGTGCGACATCATCAGCCAGCACAAACAAAGCGGCAA
>CAIWDB010000396.1 GCA_903911305.1 uncultured Methylococcaceae bacterium
CTGGTCGGTCGAATAAAGCCAAGCAGGCGTTTTATCAAAAAGTGGTGGAGAATCTCGCCGCCAATCCCGGCATACCTCCGGCGAATGTGTTGATTACCATCACGGAAAACCATGACATCGATTGGTCTTTCCGAGATGGCGTGGCACAGTTTGTGGTGTAGGTGACAATCTAGGCTTGGAGCATCAAAGCAAGCCCTTCGACTTCGCTCAGGACAGGCTTTGACGCTCCATTTTGTTAGGCGATTAACAAGCCGTTTCTCCCAAAGCCGCTAAATCCCGCTGTTGCAATCGATGGCATACTGAAAATTACTGGTAACATAAGGATTTGAAACCTTACTAGCGGTTAATGCCATGAGTGAAGACCAAACCAGTCCAGCAAATTTTGAAATGGACGCGATAAACCGGGTCCGTGCTTACCATCATCGCAGCAAACATGGGTTTGGGCGTTATGCCGCCAGTCCGGGTTTCATGGATTGGGCAACCCAACCTGACCCATTTCGACGGTTTAAAGGCGCTACGCAATACCCGTTGCCCTTGTCGGCGGATCAACTCCCTGTGTTGTATGCCGATTTATTCACCCCCGGCTCAATTAAACCCGCTTCGTTAAATCAAACCAACGTGGCGGTGTTGTTGGAGCTTTCCTTCGGTTTGTCCGCGTGGAAGCAATATGGCGGTGACCGTTGGGCCTTGCGCTGCAATCCATCCAGCGGCAATCTTCACCCCACTGAGGCGTATGTGGTCGTTTCAGGGATTGATGGTTTGGAGGATGGGGTGTTCCATTTTGTCAGCCATGACCATGCCTTGGAACAACGTTGCTCTTTCCAACCGCCGTTGCAAGGCTTGTTGGTAGGGTTAGGTTCGATTCATTGGCGGGAAGCTTGGAAATACGGCGAACGGGCCTTCCGTTATTGCCAACATGACATCGGCCATGCCTTGGGGGCTTTGCGTTATGCCGCCGCCGCTTTGGGTTGGCGGGTGCGCTTGCTGGATGCTTGGGGCGATGATGACATTGCTGCTTTGTTGGGTTTGGACCGTCAGGCTGATTTTACAGACGCCGAGACGGAAGCGCCCGATCTGCTGTGCCTAATTGAAACAGGCAGTGCGAATGACAGTGAACCCGACATTGACGCACTGGTGGCGGCGGCTCAACAGGGTGTCTGGACGGGAATAGCCAATACATTAAGCCAAACGCACAACTTCGAATGGTCTGCGATTGATGAAGTTTGCTCAGCGGCATGCAAGCCGCGTACAGCGCAAACCCCGGTCGAAAATGACGGCAAAACCACCCAAGTTTTACAAGCCTCGCTTTCCGAGTTGACTGCTGCCGAATTGATTAAACAGCGCCGCAGCGCCCAAGCATTTGATGGGCTGACATCCATCCCGGCCAAAGCCCTATTTCGTATATTGGATGCGACTCTGCCTCGTGAAAATGTGCCGCCGTTTGATGTTTGGCCATGGGCGGCAAAAGTCCATCTCGTGTTATTCGTCCATCGAGTGGTGGGTTTGCCGCCCGGTGTCTATGTTTTCTGTCGAAGCGAAGAAGCTGAACCGAGATTGAGGGAAGCCATGAAGGAAGGCTTCAAATGGGAACTCAGCGAGGTCTGCCCTAGTCATTTGCGGTTGTTCCGGTTGATAAGGGCCGATGCGCGACAAGCGGCTATTACTTTGTCCTGTCAACAATCCATCGCGGGGGACGGTGCATTTAGCCTAGGCATGTTAGGCGAATTCGAGGCTGGCTTAAGCGAGGGCCGATGGGTTTATCGGCGGATGTTTTGGGAATGTGGCTTAATAGGCCAAGCGCTCTATCTGGAAGCCGAGGCTGCCGGGGTTAGGGGCACGGGCATCGGTTGCTTCTTTGATGACCCAGTGCATGAATTGCTGGGGCTTGAGAATACCACTTGGCAAAGCCTATACCATTTCACCATCGGCGGTGCTGTGGTGGATGATCGCTTGCAGAGCCTACCGGGGTATTGGCATTTGGAGAGATAAGATTAGGGCTTTCATGGGCGATTTTATTCGCCCATAGGTTTTTTTGCACAGCACGGATGGAGTGTCAAATTCCATACCGCTGCCTAACCAACCATACTAAGAAATAACTCAAAACGAGAAACCCCAACAGCCACAACAAGGTAATATGGCGACCGCGGGCGATAATTTGATCTTGGCTTTCCGAAGACAATAGGTAGGGTCGGCCATCCGTCGGCTTCTTTAGCAGATTTATTTCCGGCTGTTGCTGGCGTTCACGCCATGTGGCGATGACTTCAGTCTCTGCCACCTGCCTAGCCACCTCCCATTCGGTAATGTCAATATCGCCGTCTCGATTGGCGTCAAACCGCTGTAACAAACCGCCCCGGTCGCGCTTCCATAAGGTCAGCAAATCACGGGCTTCCTCGCTTATGCCCATAGGCTCTTGGCATCCTAGGCCAGTGAAATATCCAATTGCATAGAGGGGATCATACTCATGCAAACGGCTTTCGGTATAACGATAGCGCTCTGTCGAAAACAAATTCGACCAGAAACGGGTTTGTTTGGGTGAGTGCATCGGTCTGCGGGTATTGCCTCGCCAACTGAGTTTGACAGATGGCGTCACGTTGGCTCCGTCGGGGTCAACGACGCATGAGCCGGTTTGGTCAACCAAATGAAAGATGGAATCGCTGATGCCACTTTCAATTTGAACCCACTGACCCTCGCGGCCGTTGGTATTGTCAAAAAAATCCACCGTATAACGATACCAGACGCAGGGTTTTCCGCTTAATGGCGCATAAATTGGCTCGCCGGGCATCATCTTCGCATAGCCCTCCAACTCGATATAGCCCTGCGCGGCAGAACGAAGCTTGGACGTCGGCATGTCGGCTATCAACCGTGACCGATACAGTGAGTTGATGCCGGCACGACAACAGGCCAAAGCAGAAATCCCGATGATAATTTCAATCAACCAAAACCAAACCGGCGGGAGTATGCGGCTAAGGGTTGCGCACACTTCGAGAGTGGAAGCAATAAAGCCTGACATGTTTAACGGAATAAGGCTCTGACATCCACGTCGGCCTTTTCCTCTTCGCTAAATTGCAATAAATCAAAGCTATCAAAGCCAAAAAGACGGGCCACAAATATATCCGGGAATTGCTCAAGGCGGACATTATTATTGTTGACCACTTCGTTGTAATACTCGCGCCGGTCCGCGATGGCATTTTCAAGCCCGGTGATGCGCGACTCCAAGTTACGGAAAGATGCGTCGGCTTTCAATGCCGGATAAGCCTCTGCGGTGGCAAATAGGCTCACCAAGCCTTGACGCAAAACGCTTTCGGCTTTTCCCAGTTCTGAGATATTGCCCGCTTTGCGGGCGTTGGAAACGCCAGAACGGGCGTACATGACTTTTTCCAAAGTTTCGCGTTCATGCTGCATGTATTGTTTGCAGGTTTCCACCAGCTTGGGCAATTCGTCGTGGCGTTGCTTGAGAAGCACATCAATATTTGACCACGCTTTTGAGGTATCATGTTTAAGGCTGACCAGCCGATTGTAGATTAAGATGGTATAAAGTGCCGATATGGACGCAATACCGAATAGAATGAAGCCGCCTTCGATCATGAGACCCTCCTTAAGACGTTTGCGGAAAACAGATGAATTATAGACCTAAACCGCATTAAATGTGGTGTGGTCAAACCCTGAAGAGTACTGATAACGTGCCTATAAAAGCATATAAAGACAAACAACCCGTCATCGGCAAACACGTTTTTATTGATGACACGGCTACGGTGATTGGTGATGTCGTCCTTGGTGATGATGTTTCCATCTGGCCCACCACCGTTTTACGTGGAGACGTCAACTATATTAGGATAGGTGACAGAACTAACATACAAGACGGTAGCGTTTTGCATGTCACCCATTGTGGGGAACACTCGCCTGACGGCTATCCTTTGATTGTGGGCGACGATGTGACTGTAGGTCACCGCGTGGTGCTTCATGGTTGTCGAATAGGCAACCACTGCTTGATTGGCATAGGTGCGGTCGTCATGGATGGCGCAGTCATTGAGGATGAGGTTATCTTGGGGGCCGGCAGTTTAGTGCCACCTCGCAGAACGCTAGAATCGGGTTATCTCTATTTAGGTTCGCCCGCCAGAAAGGCGAGACCCTTGTCTGATGAAGAGAAAATCTTTTTCCGTTATTCAGCAACGAATTATGTGGCGCTGAAGAATGATTACTTGTAAGGGCCTTAATTTATCTTGAGCCAATAGAGTATTATCTTTTTCATCTTCTGCAGCTACCGCTGGGAGGAAGGTCGTAATGCTCTGAAAAAATGGTATTGTAAGTATCGAGGATATCTTTGATAGTTGCAAAAATATTTTTTGGAGAGGTTGATGCACCTTTTCCAAACTCACGAGGAAACGTCTGAATACCTAGTTCGCCTATACGAAAGCCCTTGAGCATCGTCTTAATGGTAAGTTCTGCGCCTATAAATGGACTGCTTGATTTAAGGTCTATTTCATTGAGTAACTCTTTTCGAACTAAGCGAAGTCCCGTGCTAATGTCACGATAACGAGTTTTGAATAAAATGCGTAGAACTATGTTATAAACCCAAGAAACAAAAATTCTAAAGCCGGAATAAATTTTAACATAGCGGAAGGTGATAATAAGGTCATAATAATCCTTCAATCTAATTAATTTGTATAGATCATATATATCATATTCATCGTCACCATCTGTCAAACATACCCATTCATATTGAACGTTAGCGAAACCAGAGCGAACTGCCGCTCCATAACCAAGATTTTTGGGATGATGCACGACCTTTACGCAAGAATACTCCCTGGCAAGTTCGTCAGCGATCTCCCCTGAACGATTGGGACACCCATCGTCAATAATGATTATTTCGTATTGGTTGGCAATATTTTCGAGGACAGCGATACTTTTTTCGGTCATGCGGCGAACAGTGTGCTGATCTTGGTAAACTGGAAAAAAGACACTAATATTAGGTTTCATGCTTATGTATATACTTAATTATTAGAATTTTAATCTCTTAAATATAAACCATGGGAGAGATTCTATAAAGAAGACTATTATTGTCCAAAAATACGGATAAAAGGTAAAGCGCATATTGCGGTCGATGTTTTTGACGACAAAACGCGCTACACATTCAGGCGAAGCAATTGGGAATAGTAGTTTCTGTCCAAAACTCATAGACGTGTCCACATATCCTAACGCGTAAATTTGAATTTTCACGCCCGTGTCTACAAAAGCATGTTGCAATCCTCTGCAATAGGTGGTGAGAGCCGCTTTTGATGCCGAATACGCAACATTTTTTTTCGTGGCACTGATGCTGCAATACTAGAAAATACCACAACATGACCAGAGTCTTGTTTTTTAAAATGATCACAAAAAGCAGAAACCGTTAGTGCAATGCTGGTAAAGTTAACCGTTATGATTCGATGAGAAATTTTCAAATTAAGCCCATCGTCATTATCATCTATAATTCCTGCTGGAACGATTAAGGCATCTATCTTCCCCATGCAATTTAAGCAGGATTGCAGAAAAGTTTCGGCATCAAATTGAGATTGGTAAAGGTCGCATACCAAGAAGCCGCACTGAGTATTGTAGGCGATGGAAATGTGATCGGACAGCGACTTTAAATCACGCTCATCACGGGCAACAAGTAAAAGGCTGCATTCTTGTTTTGCAAGTTCAATAGATAGTGCGCGCCCCACTCCTGAACTAGCCCCTAAGACTACTATATTCTTGCATATATTATATTTCAATACGCCTCCTTAGTTCTGAATCAAAGCGTTTATTAGGGTCTCGCATTTGAATTTTAGTGACGAATTTCTGATATTCAGGAAACATATGGCGAATAGTCTGGGCGGAGAGTCGAGAATCTTTAGACAGATTGACGATGCCTCCACATTTTATCACCAACTCATCCAATTCTTGATATAACAACAATGCGTTGGGAATTGCCGGAACATCAATCACCA